>LSSI01000054.1 GCA_001595945.1 Thermoplasmatales archaeon SM1-50 | reverse complement strand
GATAGACTGACAAGAGCCTGAATCTCACTCTCAGACGCTGGAGAGGGACCTCGATAGACCCAACTAGAAGGACTAGAACTTCCTCCCTCGGTCCAGCGCCAATCATAATTACGGTTCAAGTCAACACCATCGTAATTTGGGTCAATCGGTCCACCATTGTTTGCATTATCGCGCAGATTCTTCCGCCACCAGGGACTGGACAATGAACTGTCTGTTACATATTTCCAACCTTCAGGATTCACGATAGGAACGAAATGCACCTCCATAGAATCCACGAACCTCTGGGCATATGCACTGTCTGGGTAGTCTTCGAGGATTCTTTTCATGGTGAAAAGACAGATTTCATTTCCAATGGGCTCCCTGGCATGATGCATACCATTGATCAGAGCTGCTGGTTCGTCCTCTCGTGTCCCCACGTTCTGCGAAATGACGAAATGCGGGATAGGAAGCCCAAAACGTTGAGAAAAGCCCAAGGTATCTAACTCGGTTATAGTAGGATAGAGCTGGTGTAGCGAATCCAAGACTGCCCAGGTCTGGTCAACGGTATGGTATTCAGGTGGGACCAGCACGTCTGCTTCATACTGCATGATCTCGGTCTGAAAGCCACGACGTTCAATCTCAGTAAGTTCTAACGTAGTAACAACCACATCTGCATGGTCTGTGACTGCGAGCGAAGCAAAGTCTAGATGCATATCGTCCAATGCCGCGACATGTTCAGGCTCTTCCATATAAATGCGCACGAGCATACGCGATTCCCCTGCCATTGCCCAAGAGCCCACAAGCAATACCAGTAGAAAACAGATTTTTTGTCTCACGATGTCCTCCTATAGCTATTATTACACAGTAAGTCGATCAAAGAATAAACATACCACATCTGAGGTTTTATTGTTCTTTAACCCTGCTAAAATTATAATTTATGTATGGTAAAAGTCAAGACATCGTGCTCTCATTGATTGAAGAGCTGGCTCGAAAGACCCAGTGAGGGCTTGACTAATAGAGCATATAGATATATACTACGCAATAGTGAACATCAATTCAACTAAAAGGAGGAAGTACATGAAAAGACGATTGATTATATGTTATGCTGCTTTACTTATGGTTACAGTATTGAGTTGCGGAAAAAAGGTCATGGTCCCTCCAAGAATTGATCTGAAAGGCTACGAGATCATTGGCATTATCGAATTCACCTGTGCTCATGAAGGCGAACTTGGGTCTTTTAC
The DNA here is from genome assembly GCA_001595945.1 of Thermoplasmatales archaeon SM1-50. Lineage (GTDB taxonomy): Archaea > Thermoplasmatota > E2 > DHVEG-1 > DHVEG-1 > SM1-50. The sequence continues at coordinate 14,400 of LSSI01000054.1, read as the reverse complement.
AACAAGAAAATTCATGGAAGCAATCCGAAAGGACCAGGGCATGGTACGCATCATTGACCTCGCGACTGAGAAGGAAGTACTCGACGCAATCGATTATAATCGAATGGACGCAGCCGCATACAAGGCTATCGGTGAGAAATACAACGTGAGCACCATCTTTACTGGTGAACTTGTTGTCTCTGATGTCAGACCAGACATCACCATAACACCGGGACTCGGGTATATGGGCTTCGGAGCCGAAGTTGATGCTACCCTCAGCACTCAAATGGTGGAAACCGCAACCGGAGCATCTGTCTGGAGTAATTCTGCAGATGCAACAGAGAGCGTGGGCCACGTGAGTATTTTTGGCAGGAAGGCCTTCGCCTTCGACGCAGAAGACCCAGACAAGGCTTATGGTAAACTTGTTGATGCCCTGGTTTACGAGACAACGAGGGACTTCAGGGTAACCTGGGAACGAAGGTAGAAATTAAGGAAATTGCTCCAGCTGCACAGTCATTGAGAGATGTAGTGACCACGAGTAAAAAGCGCCACCTATCGGTGGTAAGGGTCTCGCAGGCTCACGTTATTAGTTTAATCAAACCTCTCTCCTGAAGGTGCAAGCTTTTCAGGATCAACTATTATGTCAACGATACACGGCTTGGGTGATACAAATGCTTGCTTGAGTGTAGCGTCTAACGCTTTCGGATCCTCCACTCTGAAACCGTCACCACCACAACTTATAGCAAATCTTGCAAAATCTGGATTAGGAAAATCGACGCCAAACACAGGATAGCCATCACGTATCTGCTCTTTCTTAATATTCTTGAGTCGACCATCATTGAACACAATTGCTTTTATAGCCAATTTTTCTCTTACAGCCGTCGTAAAATCTGATGCCAACATCGCAAACCCACCATCCCCAGCCACACAAATAACCTGGCGATCAGGAAAATCCAGTTTTGCAGACAGGGCAGCAGGAAGACCAAAACCCATACTCGCTATATTGGCGCTCAAAAATGTACGTTGACCTTCGCATTTGAACTTTTTATAAAACCAGTATGTGTGATCACCGACATCCACGCAAATAATCGCATCCTTTGTGATGTTTCTTTTCAATGCTTGAATTACATAGCCAGGATTAATCGGTCTTGAAAAATCCTCTGCTTCAGTCTCTATCTCTTTTGTATGAGCAGCTTTCATCTTTTGAATGGTATCCCAGAATTCTCTATCCGGTTTTTTCATTTCGACCTTGGCAATCAATCGTTCCATCGCCATACCCGCATCACCCACAATACCAACATGGATGTCAAAGGTCCGTCCTATTCGCATGGGGTCCCAATCAATCTGTATCATCTTGATGCCAGATGGTACGAGATGAGCATGACGAAAACCTGTGCCAATCACGATCACAAGATCAGCAGATTGTATACTCAGCGCAGCATGTTTTGAACCGAGTGAGCCGAGTACACCGAGGCTCAAAGAATGTGTCTCATTGATAACTCCTTTTGCCCTGGATGTCGTTGCGATTGGAGCCTTCATTTTATCAGCGAGTTTGACGAGCGTATCGCCATAATGTCGTGTTCCCCATCCAGCGATGATTGCAGGCCGTTTACTTTCATTAATCAAATAAACGGCTCTACCAATATCATCCTCTTTTGGGCCGGGCATCGGTTTGGCTAATCTCATACCCGGTATGAAAATCGACTGATCGAGCTTCTCGACGAGAACATCGGTTGGCATACTCAGAGCTGCAACTCCCGGGTTTTTGTAGGCATGTTTCACTGCCATCGTAACCAACTTCAATGCCTGAGTTGAGCGCGCGATCGCCTGGGCAGAATCAGTGAAGGGATGGAATAACTCCAACTGGCCTATCTCTTGAAATGCCTCGCTTCCGAGGTACACCTCAGGAATTTGTCCAAGCAAAGAAAGCACTGGGCTTCGGTCTTCTGCAGCATCCATTAAGCCGGTAATAAGATTCGTACTACCCGGACCCGCGATCGATATACACACACCGAGTCTGTCAGTCATCTTACCATGGGCACAGGCCATGAAAGCTGCGGTCTCTTCATGTCTTGTCAAAATGAACTTGATTTTTCCGCTTTTCCGTATCGCTTCAATCAATGGCAGGTTAGAATCACCAGGGATACCATATATGTATTTCACGCCGAACGAAACGAGCTGTTCGACAATCTTATCGGCGACATTGGTTGTGATGTTCTCGTCGCCTTTTACTATGCCTTCGGGTACAAAAGCAGATTTTGGTGCACCGCAATTTGGGCACGTGTAAGAATCTGGTTGTTCTGAGAATTTCTTTCCTTCTTTTTCTTCATCGTAGACCCAGTTACATACCATGCACCTATATCGTGCCATTGCTCCTCCAGAGACGAGAATAAATCTTACATACCTGATTGCTCTTTCTCAGAACCCTTGATACAAAAATACAAGTGTTTCAACCCCATTTTAGCATACACTGGACAGTTTTTGCAGATACAGCCTTTCTCTTCTGTGATACATTTGCTCTTGCCTATTGTTGAAAAACAAAATCCTCCTTTTTCATCACACTCCACCCAGCTTGGACAACTTGGGCACGTACACATGGACAAGACCATTTTCTTCTTCTCTTCCATTTCTTCTGGGGTCACCATGATCTACCTCCTCGTGCAAATGTATCTAAAATGAATAGCTTGTCAAGCAAGCAAAGAGCAGAGTCTCGCTGTCGACCTTATCTCACTCGGTATGTCTGAAAGTAGACTCACCTTGTTGACTTTTTCGTGTGATTTGGTAGAATAAGTCACCTTTGAGCGGAGGTGCAAAGAAAAATGAGGTTTCCCAAACACATCGTTGCAGTCGGTGCCTTGGTCACTGATAATGACAGTAATATTTTGCTGGCGCGTCATCCAGACAGAGGATGGGAAATCCCTGGTGGTTATGTAAACATTGGCGAAGATTTAATCACGGCTCTGAAGAGAGAGATAAAGGAAGAAACTGGCATTGATGTTACTGTGGGGGCGTTGGCAGGAATTCATCAGAATATTCAGGCTGAAAGCAATCAGGTGCCAACCAAAGTCATTTTTGATTTCTTGGCAAACAAGCAGCAAGGAGAATTGAGAACGAGCGACGAGCACCTTGAGGTGAAATGGTTTTCTCGCGACGAAGTTCTGAGTAGGATAACCCATCCAATTTATCACGACAGAATGAGGCACTTAATCAATTTCCCAGGCAAAGTGCTCCTCCGCGTCTATTCAAAGGAACCCTACCAGATACACAAAGAACAGTATATATAGTCGTTTCATTGACTGCTTGGATTATTATTGTAGAGCGACAATGCGTTATATTCTTAAGTCTATGTAACGTGTCTTGACAATGACCAATTTCCCCCTATTATATATATATTAGGAGAGATTTAAACATAGAATGAGTTAGGTTTAAGCCTTAATCTAGCATCGCAATTCAAATAAACTATGGCGTATGAGCATAAACGGAAAGGAGGTGAGCAGATTAAATCACAGGATAAAAAGAAAGAGATCCAGCATATCAGTAACAATCCTGTCGGATATGGAGGGATATTGAGCACCATAGAAGTTCTTGACACAACTAAGCGTCTAACAGGATATAATATCTGGATAAATCAACACTTTAACACATGGTTAGAAGAGGAGGAAAAATGAAAAAGCATCTCTTTGTTAATAAAGGCATCATAGTTGTCGCCCTCATTTTGACGGCGGTGATGGCGTATGCATGCAGCGTGGAGAGTGATATCAAACCAGGGAGTGCACAAAACAAAATCAATCCGGGCAGCCACGGAAAAGTCAAGGTAGCGATTCTGGCCAGTCCTAGCTTTGACGTCACCTCAGTATGCATATCAACTGTCAGATTTGGAAAACTCGGTAGAAGTGAAGGAGCTTCTGTCGAAAGCTACAGTTACCTGGATGTGGACAACGATGGCGATCTCGACCTGGTGTGTCAATTCAATGTAGATGAGACTGGAATCGACTACGGCGACACATCTGCCAGCATAGTCGGCAATACAGACCTTGGTGAAAGTTTCAATTCGGAAGATATGATTCAAACAGTAGGAAATCCATAGTAACCGAATAATAAGAGAGGGCACAACCTGGAGTTCGTAATTCTTGATTGTGCCTTCTCTTTTTTTGTAGACTCTATGTTTCCCTCATTTTTGCCTGTATCTACTTGCCAAAAGGTCTAGCCTTAGAATGTGCGGTGAATACCATCAAAGGAAAATATCTGGCATCGTATAACATGATAGTCGGCGGTTGTAACCGATCCCTGTTGTAGACTGGGATTTACAAACCTTTTTTCTTGTATACAATCACATTGTAATCCCTGTGAAACTTCTTAACACCCTACAACGTATTATATAATAATGGATAAAATTGAAAGGAGGAGATTATGAAATACCGAAAATCAATAGGTATCTATGTTCTGCTATTGCTTTTGGTCTTAATAACATTTGGCAAAGCCGAAACGGGGGTTGTGCCCGAACTCATTCCAAGAGAAGTCCTTTTCGGTAACCCGGTCAGAACCCGGGCTCGCCTGTCCCCGGACGGCAAGTTTCTAGCGTATCTCGCGCCGGTTGATAATGTGTTGAATGTTTGGATTAGGACGATTGGTGCAGAGGATGACAGGCCTGTAACCAAAGACGAAAATCGTGGCATCCGCTACTATTCTTGGGCAGAAGACAGCAAGCACATATTGTACGCTCAGGATGCTGAGGGAAATGAAAACTGGCGTATGTATGCTGTAGATCTTGAAGCAAATGAGATTAAGGATTTGACGCCGTTCGAGAATGTTCAAGTGCAGTTTATTGAAACTAATAAGTCTTTCCCGAACGAGGTGATTTTTTCAATGAACAGGGAGGATCCTAAGGTACATGATCTATACCATCTGGATTTAGCTTCTGGTAAATTAAATATGATCACCAAGAATCCGGGCGATTTCATTGATTGGATAATAGATCCGCATTTCAAAGTGCGTGGCGCTATTGCCGCGAAAGTAGGTGGTGGCTTTGATTTGATGGTTAGGGATAATGAAGAGGACGAGTGGGAAATACTCGTTACATGGGATACTGAAGATGGTATGACCAGTGCGCCCAATTTTCTGAGTCCGCCAACTGTTTTCTCTAAAGATGGTAAACATATCTATTTGATGGATTCGCGTAATGCCAATGCGGGCCGTCTCGTAAAATTGGAAATCGCTACGGGCAATATGGAAGTGTTGGTTGAAGACCAGCAATATGACGTCAGTGAGCATGTGTTGCTTCATCCGGTAACGAATGCAGTTCAGGCAGCAGCGGTTCAGAAAGCCCGATTGGAGTGGACAGTCCTTGATAGAGCTCTAGAGGATGATTTCAATGCTATTGCTGCACTTGAGCGGGGTGATTCTTACATACTTAGTCGCGATAAAGTTGACAACACCTGGCTCATCGCTTTTGAAAAGGATAACGGTCCTGTGACGTACTACGTTTACGACCGACTGACCAAGCAGGGAACTTATCTCTTCAGTGAAAAGCCGGATTTGGATCAATATACACTGGTGTCAATGGAACCTATCTCATTCACTTCTCGCGACGGACTGATAATTCACGGTTACATCACGTATCCGGCTGGTAAAGATAAGAAAAATTTGCCTATGGTACTTGATGTTCACGGAGGACCATGGGCACGCAACTCATGGGAATTCGACCCGCAAGCGCAGTGGTTTGCGAATCGAGGATATGCATGCCTCCAGGTTAATTTCCGCGGGTCAATAGGCTATGGCAAGGAATTTGTGAACGCTGGGGATAAAGAATTCGGGGGCAAGGCACAAGATGATCTCGTGGACGCAGTTAACTGGGCGATTGAAAAAGGGATTGCTGATCCTGAGCGGATCGCGATATGGGGAGGATCTTATGGCGGCTACGCGGCTCTGGTTGGTGCCACATTTACTCCGGATCTTTTTTGCTGTGCCGTAGATATGTTTGGTCCAAGCAATCTGATTACGTTTATTGAAGCGATTCCGCCGTGGTTTTCGACCCTGCTCGCGACAGTTTATAAAAGGATGGGTAATCCCGAGACTGAGGCGGAGTTTCTGAAATCTCGCTCACCGCTCTTCAAAGTGGGTCAGATCAAGATTCCAATCCTGATCGCACAAGGTGCAAATGATCCCCGGGTCAAGCAGATCGAGTCAGAACAGATAGTGGAGGCGATGAAGCAAAAGGGTATTGAGTATGAATATATTGTTTTCCCGGATGAAGGACATGGTTTCAGGAAACCCCAAAACCGGCTTAAGTTCTATGCAGCAGCAGAGAAGTTTCTTGCAAAACACCTAGGTGGACGCTACGAAGAAGCTACAGAGAAATCTAATCAGTAAGGAGAGCTTGAAGAAAAGATCCCGCAGTTCGTAAATCCGTAGGTCTTCTTTCATTGACAAACAACAAGTTTCCGTTACACTATGATGGATAGACTGGCTGAGGAGGAAATATGGAAAAAACAAAACAATTACAATGTGGCAAATATATAGCTGAATGCGCGAACCTATCTGGCTCTAAATTTCAGAACGTAAACCTCAGTGGCGCTGTATTTGATGATGTTAATCTCAGTGGTGCATCATTTCATAACATCAACATGAGCGATGTTCGCTTTTCTGCGATGCAGATTGGTGGCTCCAGCTTTGTCCATATCGGATTACCTCCAGACAAGGAGGGCAAACAGAGAGGTTGTCACTTCGAAGACGTTCATCTCAATGATAGCACATTCAAGAAATGCAAATTGACTAACGTCAAAATGATTGACTGTGATATTGACGGCATGGAAATAGATGGGGTGCCTGTCAAAGAAGCGATTGAACGTTTTGAAGCACACAGGTAGTGGTCACATACAGGTGTCCTTTTGTGAATACAAAAGATCCAAAATTAACTGCTCTGCAGTTTAACGAATATATTAATAATCACGACATAGAAGGACTTTCTCGTCTCATGACAGAAGACCACACTTTTATTGATCGCAAAGGAGAGGTTGATAAAGGAAAAGAATCTATGACAAAAGGCTGGATAGAATTTTTCGAAAATTTCCCTTATTATAAAAACACGTTTAACCGAGTCGAATCACGGGGCAATGTGGTAATCTTGTTTGGTTATGCCTATTGGTCTGATAAAAACAAATATGACCCTGCAATCTGGACAGCAAGGATAGAGAATGATCTTGTTGCCGAGTGGCGTATTTATGAGGATACAGTAGAAAATAGGAAGAGATTCAAAATAACCTGACTCCGGTTTGCCAGGACCGTTTGGGGTCAGACTTAATCAGTGGGGTCAGGCCTCATACTGTAATGTGAGGCCTGCCCCACTGGTGACGAAAAGGAGGTTTATGATGTCAAGCAACAATACAGGAGATCTTTTTCCTGAGATAATAAAGAGCCTGCCTGAAGCAGACATTGCTTTTAAAGGTGTCAGAGGATGGATCTCACAAGGCAAAGACCATCAGATAGTATTCTTTGATATTGAACCTGTTGGCAAAATCCCAGAACACGCGCACAAGGCACAATGGGGTATTGTGATAGATGGAGAAATGGACCTAACAATAGGCAGTATTACCAAAACCTATAAAAAGGGCGATTCTTACTATATCCCACATGGTGTGGTACATTCTGCTGTATTCAAGACCAGAACCAGGGCTCTTGATTTCTTTACTGATAAAAACAGATATAAGCCAAAAGCTTGATATTCAAAGAAAGGAGAGGTGGCAAGGTCTTATAAAACACAATCACCATGTATCTCAGATTGAATCGGCAAACTATTGTATATCAACACTTTAGCAATATCTCCCCAGCAAAACATTGCAAAATAATGCAAACTCGACCCCTTGACAAATTCGATTATTCCATTATAATATAGCAGACTAGTTTGTATTAAAGACTAGTCTGTAAATAAGGAGGTCAGCGATGGAACAACAAATAGACCTACAACAACTTGAACGAAAAGTCTGGATGTCTTTTTTTGAAGATGGTCTGTGGGATATATATCTGGGTATGCTGCTCATGGCGATGGCAGTCGGCGCACTGCTTTCAGACACTGGTGCACCAGAATCAATACTCATTATCACGTATGGATGTTTGGTCGGAGCAGCTTTTGTGTTCCTCTTGCTCGGGAAACGTTTCATTACTATCCCACGCCTTGGATTTGTGCATTTTGGTCCTGAGGCGAAGGCGCGAAAGAAAAAAACAAGCATCATCTTTGCTGTGTCAGTTCTTGTAGGCCTCATTGTTTTCCTCATGTTTGTGCCAACTGTAAAGGAATCTTTGTTCAAGATAATACCCGTGGACATAATCTTTCCCGCTATTTGGGTAGCAAACATGCTCATCGTGTTCAGCTTGGCCGCATATTTTCTGCGCTATCATCGACTGTATTTAATCGGTGTGATGTTTGCAATATGCATTCCATTGGACATCCTACTTAAAGAACTGACGAATCAGGACCTGACCTTCATAGCATTTGGGTTCCCTGCATTGGTCATTCTCGTCATGGGGGGTGTTGTGCTAGGCCGCTTTCTACGGAAGTATTCCAAACCGACTGTGGAGGTTTCATGATGGATCCAGCGGCAGTAAGAGAGATCGAGAAGAGAGCACGAAGTGCACTGAGGCAAGACGGATTAGCGATTATTATTGCAGGTATTGCCTTAGCAATTATGGCACCATTTTTCCTCGATGACCGGTTGGGCTTTTTGCTCATCCTTGGAACTGGGTTCTACGTTTTTCTGCCGGTAATCCTGAAAAAACGATTTGTCTATCCACGAATTGGTTATGCTAGATTCAAAGAGAAAAACACGAAATCCTGGAGGCTGCTTATCTCGACAACGCTTCTCATGTTGTTTGTGATTGTTCTCAAACTTAACGCTTATAACTGGTTATTGCCTCTTTATCTCGGTGCGGTATTTGGTGTGATAGCATTCGCGATTGGCTACTGGCATAAGACTGTCATCGAATACGTCATATCTGCCTTAATGTTCTTGAGCGGCATAGTCGGGATTATTGCTACTACACGCGGTAATGATCCCGGGTTAGTCACTGCAATACAGCTCTGAGTTCTTGCCGCAATCATGATACCCATTGGTTCTTTCAGATTGACCCGCTTCCTACGCAAATACCCAAAGCAAACTGCGGAGGCGTGCAATGCCCGCTAGAGGAAAAGAAACAAAAAACTTCACAACTATCACTGATGTCGACCGCCTGATACATGAACCAGCCAGACTTTTGATTCTATCTTACCTCTACGTCGTTGAGAGTGCGGATTTTCTCTTTCTTTTAAGACAAACGAACCTCACAAGGGGAAATCTTTCATCCCATCTGATGAAACTGGAGAAGGCAGGGTATGTTAATATTGAAAAGAAATTCGTGGACAAGATTCCCCGAACTTTACTTAGCCTAACAAAGGAAGGCAGAAAGGCATTTCACGAATATAGTCAGCGAATGAAGAAAATATTTAGGAAGTTGCCCGGTTAGGTCAACGAAAATCAGGTTTCTGTGTCCTGTCCTTGCCACTAAGGGCAGGACCTTCGTGAAGCGTACTTTGGATCATCTTGTTCTCTCTTGTTGACAAACGTCGAATTTCTGCTACACTATAAATACCATATGTTTAGGGTCAGACCTCAGATGTGAGGCCTGACCCGCTCTGACCAAAAATCAGCCAAAAAGGAGGTATGATATGCCAACTCTCTTTGCTGTATACAATCTTAAAAAGGACCAAAAACCTGAAGAATATAATAGCTACCTCACTAAGAAGAAAATCCCAGGAATAAGGGGCGCACCGTGGTGCACAGGCTTCAATACCTGGAAGATAGACAAAGTTCTTGCCCCTGCTGTTGCCGAGCCAAAGGGAGAATTGCCTGCAGAACCTCCCTACCAATACATAGCCAAAATTGAAGTATCTGATTTAGATGCAATGGTAAGCTTTCTCGGGACTGATGCAGGCAAGGAATTTGTCAAATCCTGGAGTGTTTTCATCGATCCAACAGCGATTTTCACCATGGGGCATGAAATATAACACTGCGTACAAAAGTTGCCGGAAAAAAGGGTCGCATTGCTTCTAACTCAGGCGAATGAGTCTCCTGAAAATGAGTCCGAAATATTACATCACACGCCATTGAAGGCACGAGTTTTCGAGTAATGTCCTTAGTATCAAGAGATTGTTAACGGAGAAGAAGTAACCGGCCATTTTGCGGTCGTATCAAGACAGGCGGTTGACAAGTTAGATTCTGATTGATATAATATGTCTTGAAGTTGATACTTCAGCTGGGTCAAATTTCTTACTTTTGCCCTGATTGCGGAAGATATGTGCTACGATTATCTTTCAGAAAAGTATCCAACTGACACAAAATCGGGCAAAAGATCAGGTCTAAGTAGTAACAGTTTGCTTCAGATAGACAAGGAGATGTGATGGATAAGAAAAGCGAATCATCAGTTATCGGTACAGTGGGATGGTCGTAATGATCAGAACAAAAGACCTCTCAGCGGAGTATACTTCTGCGAACTCAGAGCAGGACTCGAGAGTCAGGTCGGAAAAATAATGCTGTCTTTTTAGTAGTGCACGTGCAACAACCAAGACATAAAATAATAGACATCACTGACAAAAATATGGATAAATTCGACCTGTTCTGCCAAAAATCACATGCAAAGGATGAAGGTTATCAGAATAAAGTCAATTGGTTTAAAAAAAGATACAAGGAAGGGCTACGTATTAAGCTCCTCATGATAGATGAAGGGAAACGCGGTCTTCGGTCACGCGGGTTTATTGAATACATGCCTGGTGAAAATTCGTGGCGTGGAGTAGATGCTGAAGAGTGGCTTGTAATTCACTGTATATGGGTTGTGGGTAGAAATAAAAAATTTGGCTTAGGCTCTAAACTATTGCGAGGTTGTATTAATGATGCAAAAGGTAGGAATGGTGTGGCTGTTGTAACCTCAAGAAAAAACTGGTTACCCGATGAAAGACTCTTTATAAGGCATGGGTTTGCGAAAGTCGATGAACTCTCTCCTTTTGATTTGTATGCCTTGAAACTCAAGAAAACTGCTAAAAGCCCGCGGTTTTATTCTATATCGGAGAAGAAAAAAAATAGTTATGGAAAAGGGTTGACTGTTTTTGTGACTGCTCAATGTCCTTATATTCACAATTCTGTCATAGGAATTCAGAGACTAGCAAAGAAAACAAAAATTCCGCTGCGCATTCAGCACATTGAAAACCATAATGAACTTAAGAAGCACTGTGTACATCCATATGGCGTATTTTGTGTATTATTAAATGGCAACGTCGTTTCATATTACCTTGGCGGTTCAGTGTATGAAACAAAACAGGCTGTAAAGTCGCAATAGAGACCGCAGTTATTACGTGAGCTTGGTTATTAATAAGGGAAAAAATGATAATTCTCCAAATCATTGGCATTATTATTGGTTGTCTTATTGGATTGTATATCATTGAAGTCGCAATAGTAACTTTTCTGCCTAGCCTTTCAGTGCCAAAGCAACCTCTAGGAAAAAGCTCACAAATAACCAAGCAGGGAAATGCAAAACCACCACGGTCGAGAAGAGATGTAAGTTTCCAAATCAAGGATACAAAAATAAGTGCATGGCTGTATCTGCCTGAAAATATATCGGCTCCGGTTCCGTGTATCATCATGGCACATGGTTTTGGCGGCACAAAGGATCTGCTCTTGGAGCGTTTTGCGATTCGTTATCAGGAAGCCGGCTATGCAACGCTGACATTCGATTACCGCCATTTTGGCGAAAGTGAAGGTCAACCTAGACAGCTCATGTTGATTTCATTGCAGCTGGAAGATTTCAGAGCCGCAATAAAATATACCCGGAGTCTCAAAGAGATTGATCCAGAAAAAATTGTCCTGTGGGGCGCCTCGGCAAGCGGTGGTTATGGTATTATCATGGCCGCAAAAGAGAGAAATATCGCGAGTGTAGTCTCAGTTTGTCCAGGACTGGATCACAAAGCCTCAGAACAGATGTTTAGAAAGAGGTTAGGCATCAGACACTTTCTGCGTCTCTTTGTTCATGGACAACGGGATATGATGAGGGCCCGTTTAGGTCTTTCACCTCACAAAATACCTATCGTAGGCAAGCCTGGAACTCTGGCTTTTTTACCTGTGTTGGATGCCTATGAAGGCTATAGCAACCTTGCATCTAAAAATTTTATCAACGAAGTCTGTGCGCGCGTCGTTCTCAGATCACACGGATTCAACCCAATAAAATACATTCAGAACGTCAGCTGCCCAGTCCTGATTCAGATATGTGACTATGACAGTCTGGCTCCAATAAGACCAGAAACCGAAAGAGAATTGCAGAAACATGCAGAGGTGAAACGCTATCCGATCGGTCACTTTGATATCTATCATGGAGATAATTTTGAGAAGGCAGTGAGTGATCAGCTTGATTTTCTCAAAGAACACCTTAAACGCCTTTGAAACATATAACAAAGAGGTGAGGTATTTCAGATATTAAAAAGCTGTTATCAAAAAATGATTTTATATTAGCAGAAGCGGCTCTTGTTGAAAGGCTACGTCGCTCAACAAACGTTGCATTACATCCTCGACTTGTACATGCACTACTCATCTACGACAATAATGGCAAAAGAGTGCTATCGCAGTTCTTTAATGAGTACATTTCCGTTGCCCATAGAGCTCGGGTTCCCATTATTATATGTACTACTACTTGGAGGGCGAATAAGGAAAGATTATCAGAAGCAGATGAATCGCGTGATGTGAATGAAGATACGGTTGATTTTCTGAAACAATTAAGATGCACGTGGAGTTCTTGGAAAGAGAATATTGCAATTGGCGGTATGATAGGTTGTAAGAATGACTGCTATACACCATCTGAAGGCCTCTCACTGCAGGATGCATACGATTTTCATTCGTGGCAGCTCAATAAGCTTGCCGATGGAGGCGTCGATTTTCTCATTGCCGAATCATTGCCTGCGGTTCCCGAGGCAACGGGTATTGCGCAGGCGATGTCTAAGACTGCCAAGCCGTATATCATCTCTTTTGTCATTAACCGGGACGGGAAGATTCTTGATGGCAATACTCTGGAGTCTGCCTTCCATGAGATTGATTCGGCCTGTGACCCTGCACCAACAGGATACATGATCAATTGCTCATATCCTTCGTTCTTGAATGTGGACAAGCAACCTGGTTCGATTTTCTCACGTCTGATTGGTTTTATTGCCAATGCATCGTCCCTTGATCAATCAGAATTAGACAGAGCCACAACTTTGAAGGCCGATGATATCTCAGATTGGGGAAATCGAATGATTGAATTAAACAAGAAATATGGAGTGAAAATATTAGGCGGCTGTTGCGGAACTAACCGTGAACATTTGAAATATATCGTCCAGAACTTAAACAAAAATTAAGGGGGACTGTCCCCTCTTTTTAAAAATTCAAACAGACCTAGCCACTGTCTAAAGGTCAATTCCGACGGCTTCGCACGAACAGGAAATTCAAGATCACGAGCTAGTCTTTTCCACTGATTATGACTGAAGATGTTTTTGTAATTCGATTTCAAATTCTTCTTCCACGCACCGAATCCACGTTTAATGAATCTTTCATAAATACGAATATCTCTTAGCGAAATCAAAGATGGAGTCCTTTTCTCTATGTGCAGCATAACAACATCCACCTTGGGGACTGGTGAGAAATCGGTTCTTTTAAACCACCTGATTATCTTTAACCTAAACCATGGTTTTGCCAGGACTGAGAACTGAGTGGTTTTCGGTGTGCCGATGAATTTCTCTGCAGCTTCCTTTTGTAGAATAAGATATGCTTCTACTGGTGGGTTTGTAGCGTAGACGATTTTTTTGACAACAGCTGAAGTTATGTTGAATGGAATATTTGCAAAGATCTTATAATAAGATTCTTTGATCTTAAATTTCAAGAAATCGGAATTATGGAGAATAATAGGATCATTGTGTTCGAATTTCTTCTTCAATTTCACATATAACTCATAATCCTTTTCAATGGCGATTACCTTTTTAGCCCTCTTAGCCAACTCTCGTGTTAACATCCCTGTGCCTGGACCTATCTCGTAAACGATGTCTGCTAAACTAATCGAGCTCTCATCGAGCAACGAAGCTGCTAAATGAGACTTCCTTAAAAAATTTTGAGCCAATGATTTTCGATAATTTACACTCATAGCATAATTCTCCTGATATGTGCAACCTAATGGCGATGATTGCTGTTCTCATGAACATCCTATTGCAAATCGCTTTTTTTCTATTGAGAAGGGTTTGAGGAATTGCTTGCTAAAAAAGCCCTTTCCTCAGTGCATTATTTATTGTCCGCTGCACATCGCGGACTGAGTGATTATCGAATCATAATAGACATGTTGTATTATATATCAATTATTCGTTCCTGTCAATGACTCGTTTAC
>LSSI01000053.1 GCA_001595945.1 Thermoplasmatales archaeon SM1-50 | reverse complement strand
TGTGAGAAAAAACGTCTTTATCATGAGCTGGGGTTTTACAAACAAATTCCTTTCTTTAGGGAAAAACAAACTTAATATTATAAGACCATTTACACTGTGGTACTACTCGGGACGATCCAATTATATACTCAATAGCCGAACCATTGTACTTGATCCCTATCCATTTGGAATTAAAATGTTGACAGGTAGACAGATTGGAGCGATGGCAGATTTCAAAGGGTTATACATACAACGAACTGGGTCTATTACTGACAAGGCGATAACATTTTTCTTTGGATACTCAAGCGTTGTACGGGGACTTGATCTTTCCCCGATGAATAAGTAAAACAAAAACCCTTAATTTTTCTCTTTTTTTCTTCTCTTTTTGAATAAATCTCTTAAGCTGGTTTTTCTTACCGCATAGTTGATATGATGTCATCTCAGATAACAATTATACGAAGTAAACGACGGAAAAAGACGATTCAAACCAAATATGACGAAGGTCGTCTCTGGATTTATCTTCCTTTTGGTATGAGTCCAAAGGATGAACGGAAATGGATAACTCGAATGATTCAAAGGCATGAACAATGGAAGAAGAAACAAACATTAGAAGAAAGTAACCGTTGGTTGATACAGCGTGCCCAGGACCTCAATAAAAAATATTTCGAGGGGCGTCTTAATTTTACCATAAAATTTGTAATGAATCAGCACACTCGATATGGGAGTTGTACCTCCCTAGATGGATCTATTCGTATTTCAGAACGTATAAAGACTATGCCAACATGGGTACAATACTATGTCATCATCCATGAGCTTGCGCATCTTATCTATCCAAATCATTCGAAAAAATTCTGGGAAAAAGTCAATCAATATAAATATGCCGAACGAGCAAAGGGATATCTCATAGCAATGGGTGCACAAAAAGAAGAAGAAGCACAACCAAAGAAATAAAGCCTCTTTTTTGAAATATAAATATAAAAAGTAACATATACGCTTTTTCTTGTCAATGAAAATATATATAATACTGAACTTCATATACGTCATGCGTGAGGTTGGGTTATGAGAACATTAGAAGATGAAGTTGGATGGAATGCTGGTAAAGTATGGAAAGTGTTAAACACACGAGGTCCATTAAGAGAAGAAGTGTTGCTAAATACAACGAAAATGAAAGAAGATGAACTGTGGGCGGCTATTGGCTGGCTTGCTCGGGAAGATAAAATTTGTTGCGAAAATAATATGTATAAATTAGGACAAACCAATTTAATCGTTAAGATCGGAACAGACGCAGGGAAAGTCTGGAACACAGTAGCAAAACAAGGTGCAATCGACATCTCGACAATAGCAAAGACCGCACAAATCACTGAGATTGATGCATATGCCGCACTTGGCTGGCTAGCGCGAGAAAATAAAATAAAGTTCAAAAAAATAAAAGCAAAAGTACCAAAGATTAAGGTTTCTCTGAAATAACTCAACTAATTCTAATCAAAAACGAAGGAACGGTATGATACTCATCTGGGTTCCTTCTGTATCTCTTTTTTAATTTCATTTGTATTTTTGAGGCAAAATTATATAAAAGACTGGAATCTACAGGTGCAATAAAAGAAGAGAAAATAATATTTCATTTTCCACTTGCCCCAATCTTTGAAAGTGTAATATTTTTTTTCTTTATAACTATGTACACTTGTGCAACGGAGTTTCCTACTATGAAAAAAAAATCAAATAATCCACGAAGGAAGAATACAGAATCATTTCAAAAAATAATCATTAGATGTAATGTTCTCCAACGTCCTGTCTACGAACATGAAGTCTGTCCACAATTTACTTCGAAAACAGGTTCTGATTTACAAAAAAATTGTAAAACTTGCAAGCATTCATTCTAAAAAACGAACTAAAATTACTTTTTACATATATAAATTTTCGGAGTTAAACATTTTATGAAAGACACTGTTACATTTTACGATATTCGAAAATAATATGGCTTTATACTAGGTAATGATGGAAGCACAATTTTTGTACATAGAACAGCAATCCCTTTTTTCAACATCTTCCTTCTTCCCGAAGAAATCGTCGAATACCAAGTCGATCAAACCAGAAAAAAGTCTAAAGTAATTAATGTAAAAAAGAGTATATCATCATAGAGGTTTTTGATTATTCAATCCATAGATTGCATAGTTCCCTTGTTTGTGGTTCTGGGAGAGATTCTGATAAATCTGAGCGTTTTTTCGTATCATATCAATAAACTGTGGATTTTTTTTTATGATTTTTCCAGGGACACCTAGAACCAAGCTATCGTTTGGAATAATCATATCTTCTGTTATAAGAGCGCATGCTCCAATAATCGAACCGGAGTGAATCTGAGCGCCATTTAATACCGTAGCATGAATGCCAATTAGACAATCATCTTCAATGCATGCACCATGAACAACCGCTGCATGACCGATTGTTACATTTTTTCCAATCTGTACCTTATGATATACATCTGTGTGTATAACACAGCAATCTTGAATGTTAGATCCATCTTTAATAGTAATGGAATTTTCATCACCCCGGATTACTGCGTTTGGAAAAATACCGCAGTTCCTTCCAATGGTCACATCTCCAATGATAACCGCACTTTGTGCTATGAAACTCGATTGATGGATTTTTGGCATAGAAGCATAACCTCCTCTAAGACATAAAGAGCCTATATCTTATAGTTTTTTGCACATACATTTTTTCATTCAAATCAAAACCTATATAATTACCAAAAGTATGCTTCTTTTTTGAGAGTGAGCAAATGAGCGATATTGTTTCATTGTTCGGAGGCCACGCAGGTACCGTGTGGCAGATTCTTCGTGAGCATGGTCCTCTTACAGAATTTGAACTCCTCTCTTCAACTAATTTTTCTGAACCACAGTTGTATACTGCTATTGGATGGCTTGCCCGTGAAGACAAGATACGAAAGGAAAACAATACATTCCTCTTAGGAAAAACAAATCTTGTATCCCATATAGGTAAAGATGCTGGGAAGATATGGCGGACGCTGGAGATCTGGGGCGAGGTTGATGTACAATCACTTGCGAGACTATCCAGAATCGTTGAACAGGATGTTTTCTCTGCAGTTGGATGGCTTGCAAGAGAGGGAAAAGTCGACGGTCTCGTTCGTAATATCGATGAGAAAAAAATACTCTTCTGGTTGAAATAAAAGTGTTTTTCCTCTTTCCCAATTTTTCAATCTCTGCGGAATATTCCTCTGATTTTTCCACCGATTCCTTCACTCGATTCTTCTTCTGAGGCGTTCATGCGATGTAATAGAAAACCTATGTGTTTGAGTTTTCCTTTAATATCTTTTACCTGTTCTTCTTTTTGTTTGTTTTCCTTTTCGAATTTTGGTTTTTTTATAGGTAAACCGACGAGATTACCATTTTCGTCTAATTGGAGAATAAACGTGCTACGAGGTGTAGTGACTTCCTGTTCTTGTTGATCTGTTTGGGTTATTTCTTGTTGTGCTTTATGGTGAAGCTTATGGTCTTTTATTCGGAATAATCGTCTTTGCTTTTCCTCCTCTTTTTGAGGGATTTCTAAGATTGGTTCCATTGAAGGTTGTTGCTCGATAGTTTGTTTCGGTGAGTAATTAGTTGGTTCCATTTTTTGTAAAAATGCTTGTGATTGGATTATTTCTTTCACGAATTCTTGTGGATTTTTGACTTTTTCTTGCATCACTTCAAGTTCTTTAAATAATCTCAATATTTCATCGTGGTTTTTTATTTCTGAAGATTCTTGCTGTTGATCATCCACGTTATGGTTCACCCCTCATTATTTTTTCATTCAACTTCTTAAAAGGATAACCGATTAATATAAAAAAACCTATCTCTTTGTTTAAACTCTTGGTAGGTGTACTACATAAGAGTTTTTAAATAACCTGTATTTTCTCATATCGCAATGTTGATTCACCACAGCATGGACAATATTCTTCTACGATAAAGAGTGAATCTAGCTTACGTACAGGAATTTGTTTCATTTCTTTTTTACAGACTTTACAGTAACCCATTCTAATCACTTTACTGATTAAAATAAACAATGCCCCAATAATATTAGAGTTGTTCTAATATTTAAAACTTGTGTTGTTTTTTGCGAAAGAAGAACAAGGCATTATCAGTCAAACATTGAAACGGTTTTAACATTCAATGGTTGTGTGCAAAAACTCCAGGTGTTCAAATCCCTTCTTTTGCTTTAATTTTTATATGATTTTTTATCTTAAAAAACCGTTAGTAAATTAAACCTTTTTCTAGTGACCCTCAGGCGGCTTAAATTTTTTAGGATAATTTTTAACTTTGTTTTGTATATCAAATACTCATGACATATAAAAACATTAAAGTTTATAAAAAAGGATATTTAAAGGTTAATAAAGAACACGAGATATACTTCGAACTCAGCGGAAATCCTAAGGGTAAACCTGTGTTATTTGTTCATGGTGGTCCAGGTGGTGGTTTTCTTGAAGAGGATAAACGTTATTTTAATCCTAAGTTTTTCAATGTTATAAATTTTGATCAAAGAGGTGCAGGTAAAAGTAAACTTTTTGCTTCAATTACGAATAATACTACATTTGATTTAGTAAATGATATTAAAAAATTAATTGACTTTCTCAAAATTAAAAAAGTCATTCTTTTTGGTGGAAGCTGGGGTTCTACATTATCACTTGTCTATGCAATAAAACATCCCGAAACCATATCTTGCATGGTAATCAGAGGAATTTTTTTTGGATCTGAGGCAGAGAACCATTTTTTTGTTTACGAAGCTCAGAATATATTTCCAGAAGCATGGGAAAAAATGGCAAATTTAGTACCTAAAATTCATCAAAAAAAGATTCCTGAATATTATTATAAAATGATGAAATCTAAAGATAAAAAAATTAGAAAAAAGTTTACATTAGCTTGGACAATATATGAATTATCAATATCTAAATTTAAATCCTCAGAAAGTGAAATAAAACGATTTTTGAAAAAATTTAAGTTCGAATCGTTTTCAATTATTGAATTACATTATCTTACGAATCATTGTTTTTTATCAAAAGATTATATTCTAAAAAATATCCATAGAATCAAAGATATACCTGTTTCAATAGTACATGGACGATATGATCATGTAGCACGTCCTTTTAATGCATATCAATTGCATAAAAAATTACCAAAATCAAAGCTTTATTATACTTTTGCGGGACATAGTGCTTTCGAAAAAGAAACAGAGCGGAGATTGGTACAAGAAATGGATAGATTAGCATAAAATGAGTTGAAGAAATCCTAAATTAGAAGCAGTGACACGGTTTACAAAATCGGTTTTTTTTGTGCTAAGAACGAACAAAGATAAAAGATTTGGTTTTTATGTTAGACTACCCATCCACCTTCATCGATATACACCCAAGAACAAATAAAATGCCTGGTTAAAACACCAATTTTATGTGTGAGATGTATATATTCATTTTCTATAATATCTCCGCCAAAATTTATATGAACCGCATAAAAGCTTAATGTAATCCTATGTAATTCTCTAATACGTCCAACCATTGGACCAATGATAAAGCCACACTTATTGCTTTCATTTTGTATACCAATATCTTCAGTAGGTTTCTGTTCGTATATTGTTTTTGCACATGACAACGGTATGAATGATGCAACAAGTACGAAACAAACAATAATTAATCCAACCTTGAATCTCATATCAATTCCTATAAAAGGTAAGACACCTCCTTATATAAATATTGTGCATCAACGTACAATTTTGTACTCTTCTTCATAGTTTATGGAGAACTAGCGGGAGTATAAAACATTTTTTTCCTCATTTCTTAAAATTGTTATACTCACTTGATAGAAACAGGTTGAAACCATATGACTTGATTTTATTGAAATATTTGAAATTAATAAAAATTAGAGGGAAAATAGTGACACAGTCTTTATGTACAATTTTACTTTATATCAGATAAAAATAATCCAATACCTACGGGCTTTTCAAACAACTTTTCAATGAAAACAATATAATATTTTCTTATTTGGCGTTACAAGCATTAGAAATACTATTAGAAAGAGCGGTGATTGCTGAAAAAGTCAGCATTTATTATGATTTGAATAAAAAACATGAGTTTCTGCTTATATATCAACCGATTATATAAACATCTATGATATTCAATCTGGAACATACTCCTTAATATGCAAAATTGATGATTATTCTTTCTTCCTAGAGAAAGCCTGTTTATGCAGAAGAGAAAAATACCGTCATCGTTATATATGCAATATCCTATTCTTTTCCCAAGAAGAGGAATATTAATTGGGGAGGCAGTTTGCCATGTTTAACACCAAGATAAAATCAGATATCATAAAAGGAGTCATTGATGTAACATCACCACTCGTCAATGAAGCAAAATTCAATATTTCATCCAAAGGAATTTCGATACGCGCGGTTGATCCAGCGCATGTCGCCATGGTCGATTTAGAGCTAAAGAGCACTGCATTTGAAGAGTATAACGCAGATGACATGGAGCTTGGAATTGACCTTGATAAACTTAATGGAATTATGAAACTTGCAAACACTGGTGATTTAGTTACTATGGAATATGACGAGGAATCAAACCGTTTGATTGTGAAAATCGGCAACCTCGTACGACGGATGGGACTTCTTGATACAGCAGGTATGCCTGATTCAAAAGTACCTCATTTGGATTTACCAGCAAAAGCAATGGTCAAAGCATCAGAGCTTAGTAAAGGAGTTCGTGCTTCTGAAGCTGTATCTGATCATCTTGCTTTAAGCGTAGATAAAGATTCCTTTGAACTGTTCGCTGAAGGGGATACCGATACGGTGAACCTCAAACTACCAAAAACCCTCCTTTTGGAATTGCACGCACCAGGAAAATTCAAAAGTCTTTTTTCAATCGACTATTTTAGTAATATGATTAAACCTGTAAAAAGCGATGATCCTATCTCTATCAACATAGGAAATGATAATCCAATTCGAGTTGAATTTGATTTTGCAGAAAAACACGGGCATGTGACATATCTATTGGCACCTCGTATTGAATCAGAATAAAACCCCAGCTTTTTAAAACTGCTGAGGTGCATAGGATTGTGAAAAAAATCAAACGACATCGGTATATTTATTTTGAAGTGTCATACGTAGAAGATAGTCTCTTCTGTACGCATCCGGAACTTATACAAACCATTCAAAAGCAGACTTATAAGCTTTATTCAAAAAGCACAAAGGAACTTGGACTTTGGGTAATTTACTTTGATGGTACTATTGGAATCCTTAAATGCTACCATAAAGAAAAAGAAAACGTTATAAAACTTCTGCAATCTCTTACAAAAATTGGAATAAAAACCGTTATCATCACTACCTATAAAACATCAGGAACTATTCAAGGGATTTCGAAGAAGAAATTAAACTACACTCATTGAACATTTAAAAAAAACCCTTGTTATTTTTTAAGATACTTCCATGTCAGGACAGGGTTTTTCACCGCACCGATTTCATCAAGACGCAGAACCACTGTATTATGCGGAGCATTTTTGACCAATTCAGGATCTTCCTGTGCGATTCGTAACAAGGCATCGATATAGATATCTATAGTTTTTTTAGACTCTGATTCAGTTGGTTCAATCATTAACGCTTCCTTAACAATCAATGGAAAATAGATGGTTGGTGGATGTAAACCATAATCTAATAAACGTTTTGCTATATCTAACGCACGAATACCTTTCGTGGTCAGTAAACGCTCCGCGCTAATCACAAACTCATGTTTACGCAAGTCTTGATGGGGAAGGGTGTATAAATCGGTGTCAATAAGTTTCTTCTTCATGTAATTGGCATTTAACACCGCAATTTCAGATGTTTCCTGAAGACCATTTTCACCCATTAGAAGAATATAGACGTATGCTTTCAATAGCACAGAATTGTTCCCATACATAGCCTTTATTTTTCCTATAGAATCTTTAAATGCGTAATCAAAACCATAGGAATCAGTTTTTTTGACGATTCGTGGTATTGGAAGAAACCGTTTTAAAAATTGTTTGACGCCAATGGGACCAGCTCCTGGTCCTCCACCACCGTGGGGTGTGGAAAATGTTTTATGAAGATTAAGATGCACGATATCAAAACCCATATCTCCTGGCCGTGCTTTCCCCATAATCGCATTCATGTTCGCTCCATCATAATAGAGAAGCGCACCAGCCTGATGAACAAGTCGTGCAATTTCAATGATTTCATTTTCAAAGATTCCAAGGGTATTTGGATTTGTAAGCATGAAACATGCGGTCTTATTAGACAGAGTTTTTTTAAGCATCTCAAGGTCAACGGTTCCTTCTTTCGTAGAGGGTATCTCAATGACTTTATATCCGGCCATGGCAGCACTTGCTGGGTTTGTTCCATGTGATGTATCTGGAAGAATGATTTCATCTCTATTGAAATCCTTGTTTGATTCATGATAGGCACGAGTAATAAGAAGACCGGTGAATTCCCCTTGTGCTCCCGCTGCTGGTTGGAGGGAAAAGGCATCCATCCCAGTTATTTCACAGAGCATATACTCAAGCTCATACAACATCTGTAATGTTCCCTGGACGGTTGACTCGTCCTGATAGGGATGTAACAGGGTGAACTGGTCCCAACGGCTTATGTCCTCACAAATCTTTGGGTTATATTTCATTGTGCAGGATCCCAAGGGGTATATACCCGATTCGATCCCATAATTCATTTGACTGAGACGGAAAAAATGGCGCATAACTACTGTCTCATCTAGGGTTGGAATCTTAACCAATGTTTTTCGTTGTAAAGAGTCAGGAAGCATTGGTTTAAATGTGTATTTTTCCTTGGGTTCTTCTTCAAGTTCATTGAGAAGAGGTTCATTCCACACCGCACTATGATACATGATGTACCTCCTTAAGCAATGATGTCAGATGTTTGATACTTTCATCGGTATGAATTTCGGTGATACCGAATAATATGCAATTTGCTAATTCTGGATAAAATCGCTCCAATAGTAAGCCACCGTGTATTCCGTGTTGTAGTAGATGCTTATGAACGGTGTTTGCATTAGGGCATTGAATAACAAATTCGTTGAAATGGATCCCAGAAAACTTTAATGAATATCTGTTAATCTGGGTAATTATCTTTCGTAATTTTTGTCCCTGCTCAAAGTTCTGTGTGCTTAGCTTCTGCAACCCTTTTCCTCCGAGCCATGAAAGATATGCAACTGCTGCAAGCATGCATAATCCTTCATTTGTGCAAATGTTGCTTGTTGCTTTTTCACGACGGATATGTTGCTCTCTGGTCTGCATGGTCATGCAGAACGCGCGTTTTCCTTGTTGATCTTTTGTAACACTGATGATACGACCAGGGATTTGACGTAGGAATTCGTTTTTGCAAGCAAAAATCCCTAGCGTTGAACCACCAAAATCAAGAAGGTTGCCGAGGTTTTTTCCTTCACCAATTACAATATCTGCTCCATAATCCCCTGGACTTTTACAAATCCCAAGAGATAGCGGGTCTGTACCAACGATAAACAACGATTGATTTTTTGTAATTATTGAGTGGATCTCCTCAACTTCATCCTCGAATATACCAAAAAAGTTTGGATTTTCTAAATATAAAGCTGCGGTATTTGAATTAATAGTATTTTGTAGTTCACCAAGTTCAATTTTTCCTGTTTTTTTGTCATAAGCAACCTCCTTTATGCTAATTCCTGCTCCTTTTGTATAGTTGGTCAAGATGCTTTTTTTTTCCCAGGAGATGTTTTTTGGTATGACGAATGTCTTTTTTCGAGTAATGCGGGTGGCCATTAAGGCGGCTTCGCCAAGCGCGGTTGCCCCATCATAGAGAGATGCATTTGAAATGTCCATGCCGGTTAATTCTGCAATTAAACTCTGATACTCAAAAATCGCTTGAAGAAACCCTTGAGATGCTTCCGGTTGGTATGGTGTGTACGCAGTATAAAATTCTGATCGGGAGACGATGGACTTCACAACAGAAGGGATATAATGAGGTTTATATCCTCCCCCTATAAATGAGGGCATTTCATAGAAAGATTTATTATATTTAGCAAGTCTTCGCATATGATTTTCGATTTCTTGTTGAGAACGTCCTTCAGGGATCTGGAGTTTTTTTATTTTTATTTTTTGTGGAATATCGCAAAAAAGATCATTGATATCATGTAATCCTAACTCATGTATCATCGTCTTTTTCAAGACAGAATTCGGAATAAATTGCATAGCTAACCCCGTCTAGGGTAACTATAAGTTATTAAAGAAACTTATCATTCAGACTCATTAGAATAAAAAAATGAGATTGTATTGAGTTTTTCAATTGAAAAATGCCACATGTAAATACATAATGTGTTCCAAATTGTATCATCGAAGTTTCCTTTGATTTTTCCGATAATTTGATATTCATAGACAATTGTGTTGGAATCTGTAGTATAGCTGGTTAAAGTATAGTATTTATTAACTCCATTTTCAGATACGGTTTTATTGATAATTTTCTGTTGTATAGTATCATGGGTGGTATAATATAGGATAATATCATTTTCTTGAATGTTATACCCTTGATGATTTGCCTTCTCAAGAAGAATAAATCCTGCGTTTGCATCAAGAAAAGATATCTTATCGATTTTTATGAATTGATATGAATTTGGATATTTAAATGAATCAATAAAAGTTTCAATACCAAAAACATGTGTTATGGTTAGAAATGGTAGATTTACAATAAGGAAAAACACAAAAAACATCAATATTATATGATTTTTTCTTCTTATCGGGTCATCACCTCATCTGTTGCTTGTTGTTTCGTGCTAATTTTTGTCAATAGATCTATATAAAGTCTATCCTGAAAAATGTCAAAAAAGAATATAACCAAGTGATAGAGACCTTAAGTAAGAAAAAAACATTAAGAAGGGAAACACATTACATAGAACTGATGCAACAGAAAGAAATATGGATTGAAAAATACCGACCAAGAACACTATCTGATCTTGTCGGTCAGGAGAACATCATTGAACGCTTAAAAGCCTATGCGACGGCAAAGAATGTCCCTCACCTGATTTTCGCTGGCCCCCCTGGAGTTGGAAAAACAACTGCGGCATTAGCATTGGCTCATGAGGTGTTTGGAGAGCATTATTGGTCACAAAATTTCCATGAACTCAATGCAAGCGATGAACGCGGGATTGGTATTATTCGTGGGAAAATCAAGGATTTTGCACGCACTGCACCCATTGGAGCAGTTTTTAAAATCATTTTCCTTGATGAAGCAGATTCACTGACTCAAGATGCCCAGGCAGCTCTCCGACGAACCATTGAACGATACACTCATATCTGCCGGTTCATACTCTCTGTGAATTATTCATCTAAAGTAATAGAACCGATTCAATCCCGTTGCGCGGTTTTTCGATTTAAACCAATTACTGGAGAGGATATAAAAAAATATATCAGGAAAATTGCGACAAAGGAACATTTAGAGATCGCCCCGGATGGTCTAGAAGCACTTATCTTTATCGCACGTGGTGATATGCGCAGAGCGATAAACGTGCTTCAAGTCGGAGCATCCATTGATAAAAAAATTACAGCGGACCTGCTCTACGAAACATCTGCGACTGCCCAACCAGAAGACATTAAAACGCTTATAAATACCGCTCTTGGTGGAAATTTTATGGCTGCCAGAAATCAGCTATACGATTTACTTATCACATATGGATTGAGTGGTGAAGAAATTATAAAACAAATTCATCGCAGTATCTTTGATTTAACAATTCCTGATGATCATAAAGTCCAACTCATGGAAAAGACTGGAGAAATCGAATTTCGCCTTATTGAAGGAAGCAATGATCATATCCAGCTTGAATCACTGTTGGCTCAGTTTGTTCTCTTCGGAAAGCAATTAAAATAATTTGTTTTTTCTTAAAAATTGATTTAGGATTGATTTGAGTTTATCAGTGGTTTTTTCTCCAACGCTATAACGAATTCGTACAATAGGTTTTTTCGTTTTTAAAATCCTTGTCAAGTCAATAGGTGTACCACTAATAACAACATCACAATCAGTGTTATTGATTGTTTGTTCTAGCTCATGAATCTGTTTTTTCCCATATCCCATTGCAGGGAGAATATTTGTTAAATGTGTATATTTATTAAACGTATCAATGATCGAGCCAACTGCAAACGGTCGGGGATCCACTATTGTCTTTGCACCATATTCTTTAGCTGCAACAGTGCCTGCGCCGTATTGCATACCACCATGTGTAACTGTTGGTCCATCCTCAATAACAAGGACTCGTTTTCCAGTAATCATATTTTTATCATCCGTCTGAATTATTGAAAAACCATCAATAATTTCTGCGGTTGGATTAATAGATTTGACATTTTTTCTAACGGTCTGAATATCTTGTTTACGTGCAGTATTCACTTTGTTAATGATGATAAGATTAGCACTTCGAACGTTTATCTCCCCAGGGTAATATGTTAGTTCGTCACCCGCGCGGTGTGGATCGGTAATAGTAATGAGAAGGTCTGATTTAATAAAAGAAAAATCATTATTGCCACCATCCCATATTATCACATTTGCCTCCTTTTCTGCTGTACGAAGGATTTTTTCATAATCAACACCAGCATAGATTACACCTTTCATATCGATATATGGTTCGTATTCCTCGCGTTCCTCTATTGTACAGTTATACTTATCAAGATCAGCATAACTTGCAAAACGTTGACAAACTTGCATTGTAAGATTTTTATCATAAGGCATTGGATGACGGATTGAAGCGACTTTTAATCCTTTTTTTTGTAAAATTTCAAAAATTTTCCTTGAAACTTGTGATTTTCCACAACCAGTTCGTACTGCACAAACAGCAATAACTGGTTTTTTTGAAACAAGCATTGTACTTTTTGGGCCTAATAACATAAAATCAGCACCAGCAGCATTGACAACTGCTGATTTTCTCATGACATATGCATTAGGAATGTCGCTATAGGCAAATACTACAGCATCAACATCAAATTTTTTGATCAAATTCGTGATTTGTTCTTCTGGATAAATAGGAATGCCTTTTGAATAGTATTTCCCTGCGAGTGATGCTGGATATTTTCTCCCAGCTATATCAGGAATCTGTGTCGCAGTAAATGCAACTACGTTATACACTGGATTTTTACGAAAATACACATTAAAATTATGAAAATCTCTTCCTGCTGCTCCCATAATAATTACATTAATTTTTTTAGCCACAGAAATCCCGTCTTAGCCAGGAATCCAATGGGAGTATATATATTATTCTCAAATACTCTCAATAAAACCAAATGTTTTTTCCATTAACTACAAATACTATCAAATGTTTCTAATAATGAGTGTGAGGAATATAAATCGAGAAGCTATTTTATTAATCATTAGTATTCTTTTTCCTATCATTCTCGTTGGATTCATAGCTTTGTATATCTCCGGCCATGATTTCATACTGTTTCTTTTAAAGATAGATGTTATCTATTATATACTTATCGTTCCCTTTGGTCTTGGTGCCATCGTAGCAGTTCTCTGGTATAGAAAACCAAGAAATTAAAAATTCATAACATTTCAACGACTGTAAGATAGAATATAAAAGAAAGCTATAAATACAAATAAAAGATATCAAAAATAACCGGATGTGATGCACAAAAGATAACGTAAGAATTACTCTTATCAAGAGGCGTTAGTGTTCATTAACATAGGAAAATGGGATGCATGGGATTGGTAGGAGAGCTCTAATGGAGGGGAATCATGGAAAAAAAAGAGAAAAATAAAAAGATTCCCCTCCAGTCATTACAAAAAAATGAGCAGACTGATATTGATAAAAAGGTTGATGATCTTCTAACAGCTCATAGCCAAATATATGAAAGGGAAAATAAGCAGGAAAGACTCAATGATTATATATCACTACATGAAAAAAAACAACCTTCAATTTTTTACATCGCTAGTAATAAAAAGATCAAGGCTGTGAAAAAAACGTCAAACAAACGCAGGTCAAAAGGTAAATCCTGTGGTTTTTCCGCTAGAAAAAATCCAACTAATAAAAAAAATCTTTTAAGACCATCGATACATAAAAAAAGCATTAAACGAACTGTTCAAAGCAAAAAAAATACGAAATCGACTATAATTGATATAAAAACACGTATTCAACTACAAAAACCGAGAATAGAAGCACAAACAAAAAAACAAAGCGTAATTGAAGAACCGACAGAAAATGAAGAAATTCTCCCTGTCTTTGAAGAATCAATTGCACAAATTAAACAAGAAGAAGCGGAGTGGCTGGATGATCAAATAAAAGCTAGAACAACAAGTAAGATTTTTCCACAGTCAATAATAAAAGAATCAGAAGAAAATGAATCTGAAATAACATCTAAGGATGCAACTCCTCGTAAATCGGAAGAGGATCAAAAAGATCCCATGAGTCTCAAAACAGAATCAAATGTTACTACCCCTAGGTCAGATAATTCATTAAGCGATGCGACATCTTCACAGACCGAATTATTATTAGAACAGGAATTAATAACACCCTTGCAGACTGCTAATGAAGAAGAAAGTATAATCGATAATGTCATCACCAGTGAACGAATTAAATTCTTAGATCAAGCAAATAAACTTAAAGCCAATACCTTGGAACGTATGGGTTATTTAGAAAATGAAATCGAAGAAATTGATTTTTACCCTATATATGAACCATTTGCGTATGTGGATATTATCCGTGAAAAGGAGTCATTAGATAAACGATACGTCCTTCTTGAAATGCAACTAACTAAGGACGAGGAATACATTCTTAAATATATACAACAAACATTGGATGTTTATGGTTTTAAAACCTCAGATCTTGAATTAAAAGGTCAAAGACAGTACCTCCATGAAAAAGTCGATTTAATCCTTAAAGAATATATGCTTTTTATTGATTCTCTCACCAAAGAAAAATTACTCTATTATCTTGAAAAAGAATCGATTGGTCTGGGAAAACTTGAAGCGATAATGAAAGACCCTAACATCGAGGACATTTCCTGTGATGGTTCTGGTGTTTATATTTTTCTATATCATCGTCTTTACGGGTCTTTAAAAAGTAATGTCCAGTTCAGTGAGGAGGATGAATTAACAGCATTTGTTGTCAAACTTGCACAGAAATGCGGAAAACATATCTCAATTTCAGAGCCGATGTTGGATGCAACAATGCCCGATGGCTCTCGTATCCAAATGACACTAAGTGCAGAAGTCACCACTAAGGGATCAACTTTTACTATTAGAAAATTTAGTGAAGATCCTTTTTCACCACCTGATCTTATTGAATTTCATACTATGTCATCTGAAATGATTGCATATATGTGGCTTGCGGTGGAAAATGGAATTAACGCCCTTATCGCTGGTGGAACTGCCGCAGGAAAAACATCCACATTAAATGCACTTTGTTTATTTATTCCACGAGAGTCAAAAATTGTTTCCATTGAGGAGACACGAGAAATAAACCTACCGCATCCGAATTGGATCCCTGGCGTAGTCCGATCTGGGTTTGGAGAAGTTGTGGGCAATAAGGTTATTGGTGAAATCGACTTATATGATTTGATGAAGGCTGCGTTACGCCAGCGGCCTGAGTATATTCTTGTTGGTGAAATACGTGGGAAGGAAGCCTAT
>LSSI01000052.1 GCA_001595945.1 Thermoplasmatales archaeon SM1-50 | reverse complement strand
AAACCTCTTTAAAAATAAATAAAAAAATTGCTCAACTCTTATTTCTTTTCTTTTTTTCACGTAAGAATTTTAGATAATTTAGTAACTTCTTTTAAAATTTTAGAAATTTTATATTTCAAGATTACATTTCTTAATAGATCGGTGATTTGGATTTGAGGTTGATGTCTATTCTCTAGCACTTTTTTCCTTTAGGGAAAGTTTTAAATATTCAACATCTATTATGTGCCATGTATTAGCATAGCATATGGTGAGTTAATGAAACGGAACGGTTTAGCAATTGGAATTATTTTCTTGATTATTGGGACAAACATCATTCCTTCTACTGCAAAAAACATAGAAAAAACATCTGAGACAACAAGAGGTACCCGGTGGTATGTCGGTGGTTCAGGTCCAGGGAATTATTCAAAGATTCAGGATGCGATTGATAATGCATCTGAGGGTGATACTGTTTTTGTTTACAATGATTCATCACCTTATTATGAAAATGTACATGTAAATAAATCAATACGACTCATTGGGGAGGAGAAATCGTCAACTTGGATCGATGCGAAACAAAATGGAACCGTTATTGAAATAAACGCAGATAATGTAAATATAACAAATTTTTCTATTCAACACAGTGGAAGGGAAGATAATGCAGGGATTAAACTCTTTGGAAATAATTGTAACGTATCAAGTAACATCATTTCTAATAATAACTTTGGAATATGCGTATGTTACACTACAGATAATATAATCCATAGCAACGACCTAAGAAACAATAACGATGATAATATCCACCTGTATTATACAAATCATTCATCGATTCAACATAATATAATATCTCGAGTAGATGGTTATACTATAGGGATATTGAGTGTTTGCTGTAACAACAATACAATATGCAATAATACAGTAAATAAGACCTATCATGGCATATATATTTCAGCTTCGACTAATTCAACCCTAGTAGCTAATAGCGTTATTGGTTGCCGGTGGAAGGCCATTATACTTACCGATGCTCCTGATAATACAATTAAAGGTAACTTTTTAAGACAACCAATTTATTACAATTATGCTTGCGATATAACGCTTACAGATTCACCGCGATGTATCGTTGAAAACAACACTTTATACTCTGGGATTTTAATTGATGAATCATACCCTAACATAATTCTAAATAACTTTGTTCAAGGGAAACCACTCGTCTATTTAGATGAAAAATCAGATGTAGTAATTGACTATACTTGTGGTCAAATTATTCTGATTAACTGCAGTAATATTACTGTAAAAAATCAGAACATCCAACAGACGGTGCGTGCAATCTACCTAAAAGATTCCAATCATTGCAATCTAATTAATAACACAATTTTCAATAACCGTCAAGGTATTATCTGCAGCTCATCAAACTTTACCAATATTTGTAATAATATTATTACCCTCAATAAGGATAATGGACTTAGTATCGATTCATCAAACAACAACATTTACAACAATAATATTGAAAACAATGAAGATTACGGACTAATTAATAGCGGTGTGAACAACACAATCGCTAATAACAACATTGATCATAATGGTTATGTTGGTTTTGTTTTAACAGGACAAAATAGTTCAATCATCAACAATACAATTTCGAGAAATACAGAAGGTATGAGTATTCGATTTCTCTCTAATACAAATATCAAACATAACATAATAAAACAGAATTTTGAATATGGCATTTCAATATCTGATTCAACAAATAACACTATAGCTGAAAATGTGTTCATGCAGAATGATTACGGCATTATACTTGGTGCATATTGCAATAAGCACACAATTTTAAATAATGATTTTAGAGCCAATCAAAATGGATTAATCCTTGATGATGCATATAACAATAGCATAATAAAAAATAATTTCATCGATAATAAACAAGATGCATTTTTCCAAGCCTACTTATGTAAAGCATTTTTTAACAAGTGGTTAAGAAACTACTGGGGTCAACCAAAGTTTATAAAAATCATCTGGGGCACCAAAACCGTCTTAATATTTGAACATGCAACAAGAACGTGCATTCTCTTTCGTTTAGATTGCTTCCCATCTTTAAAACCATATAATATTCCACTTATGAGTTGAAAGAGAATTATTTATCCAAGAATCAGAATACCCCTAGTGAACAGGTTGGTCCAAATACCAAGTGCCTGCATAAGTTATCGATAAATATTTAAAAGTTAATAGGTATTTATCTTTTTTGAGAATTATATTATCGTATAAAAAGAAGGATATGAATCAAGGAAAAGAGGTTAATTCTACTCTAACTAATCTATATAAATTTACTAATATTCTTTTCGTGGTTAGCGCAATTATTTTTAATATTGGAATAAGTGGTGTATATCTTTCTTCAAAATTTAATAATGAAGTTTTTCGACAAACTTTTGGTACGATTGTTGTTGTATTATTAATACCATTTACCGTCTCGCTGATAATATACATAAAGAAAAAAGTGGAAAAAAAGATAATACTCTCGCTTCTTATAATTTTCTTTTATCTTGTTCTTGAAATAGTATTCGATTACATTTTAAAAATTCCGTTTCGAGATATTTTAGCGCTGCATATACCCTACATTATTGTCTTTTATGCTGCTTCTTTTAGTATGATAGGTGTATCCTTTAATATCAATAGAAAAATGGGTTTTATTGTCTTGTCAACGTTTTGGATATTGATTGGATGCTTGATATACATGTATCTTGGATAAATTACTATATGCTGTTTTAGATTTATATGGAAAGAATATGTATTACTAATTCAATGTAAATAGTAATAATATCGATAATCTTAGGTTCAAATCCCTTCCTTACTTAACCATTTAATATTCTTATCAGTAAATTCGTGTATTCATACTCATGGGATCATAATATTATGTAAATTTTTTCTAAAAAATTTTTTGGATGTGTTTTCTAGTATAATGTTACATTATAAATACTTAACAAAAATAACATTTATTAATAACATTTATTACTTACTAATTCTGTTGTTTGAAGTAAGGTGTATCGACTCATTAAAGATTGATTTACTCTAAGAGTGATATCCATAGAAGGACAAAATATGAGACTATTTGGGTTATCCAGAAAAGAAGTTTGGAGACAACTCTCTGAAGAAATGAATGCTAGTTATATTGAGGGCGGTTATTTCATAGGTCCTAGAATAGAGTATAAGCACAATATTTGGACTATATATCTAGATACCTATACAGTTTCAACAGGTAAAAGTAGTATAACCTATACAAGAATGAGATTACCATTTATGAATCCAAAAAAATTCTTTTTTAAAATTTATAAAAAAGGTGTTTTTTCAAATATTGGAAAAGCATTAGGAATGCAAGATATTGAAATTGGTTATGATTACTTTGATAACGACTACATAATAAAAGGTAATGATGAAATATTATTAAGAAAGGTATTTCAAAACCATAAACTAAGAAATCTCATTGAGAAACAATCAAGAATTTTATTAGAAATAAAAGATAATGAAGGGAGATTTGGTCCAAAATTCAAAGACGATACAAGTGAACTATATTTTGTAAAAACTGGCGTAATAAAAGATAAAGAGACACTAAAAAATTTATTTAAATTATTTGTAAAAATAATTGATGAGTTTGAGATGTTAGGAATAACGATACATCAGACACCAGAAGTTACACTCTATAATAAATAAAATTATTTTTTTTTATTAATAAACTACGGTTCAAATCATCGCTCTTCGCACATATTTAGCTCATTTCAATATCCCAAAAAATAAAAAAAGAAAGGGAGTAGAAAAGTCACTCTGTTACTTGTTAAAAAACATCATGATGCCTAACAGAATTTCCATACTGTGATACGAGAAAAATACTCGTTTCCTCTATCGTCTAATGCATCTGCTTTTATAACATATTTACCTGGTTCTGATTCTTTCCAAGACCAAGAATAAGGTGTCAGTACAATATTTGGTTTTGTATCATTCCCTAGATAGATGCCGTTAACGTAAAAATCTACTCTCTGTATCCTATCATTATAGCTAATGACTTCTAGGTCTATATCCCCGAAGATATATGATCTATTCATCGCATTTATCAACGATAGTATTTTATTATTTGCAATATGTATACCTTTGTATGGTTTGATGAACTCGGTACTATCATTGATTTCCTGATAAATGACTTCGATGTCGTTATCAGTAAGAATATCGTTTCCTGTCACCCACCATGGAAAACACCATCCGTTTTGATCAATATCTATTCCTTGTTGATAATATGCGGCCCAGAGGAGCTCCATGCAATATAGTTTGTTCGCGGTAGGAAAGAGAAGATCTGTGTTCGCAATTTTTAGACCAAATGGAAATTGGAAAAAAATCTGGTATTGGAGATTGATTTTACTATTTGCCCATTTCACAGCAGCTTGTATTTGGTTAGAATCAGCAGTTTTTACTCGTAAAAATATAAGATTTTTTTGTTGGTTATAAATTTGTGTGTAATTTCGATGACGCACGTTTCCCATAAACTCAACAAACTTATCCTCATTAGATGTGGTATTCCTCCCTATGTAAATTACACCATGTTCATTATATGGTCCAGGTCTCTTCCATCGATTTGATTCATCATATCCAACATCAAATAAAAGCAAATCTCCAAGTTTTACACAATCAGGAACATGTTTTTGATTATGTATGATGTTTTTATTCAAGGTATTGTCTACTTTATGAGGACTATTTTGGATATTCTTACAGCTAATGTTTGGTATAGTATTCATTCCAATAATTAATAGTAATACTCCCATTGTATAAATATCTCTAAGTAACATGCTTCGCATATTTCCTTTCAGCTAGTGTAAAACCAGGTGAGTTTTGATATTTAATAGATTCATTTAAATGTTTGGAAAAGATAAAAATCTTGGAAATACAGATTTATTGATATGGTTATTACCTCAATAAATTTTTTTTGCGAATTACATGTGATAAAAAAAAGATATCCTTAGTAAAATAGGTGCCGAAGTATTGGGAATGCATTGGGAAATCGTTCTAGTAGCTGTTCCCAGAACCATAGATTTGTTGGTTTATTATATGCGGTTGGCACATAAATAGAGAGTGTTCCCCAGTCACCTTCGTTGTTATACAGATCCTTTGCTTTTGCTTTAATTTGATACTCTCCTTTATACAAGTAGACGTGCGATTGACTCATTGTTTCCCCGGAATGATAACTGCCAATCCAGTCGGTTATGGTATTATCACCCCAATCAATCTGATAAAATATATCATTGTTTTCCGGGTCAATTGCGGTGAAATTCCATAGGTATGCGGTCTTTGCTTTAATACTTGTAGGGCCAGTAATGTATGGGGCACTAGGGGGAGTATTATCTTCTTCTCTTTCTAAGACATAGACAGAACCAGAATTATCTCCCTTATCATCATCATGGTCTGCTGCGATAAAAGTGGTGTTCATCTGGTGAGAAACTGAATTGCCAAAGTATTGCCATTCTCCTCCATCTGAGGGAAGAATCTTGCTTACTTGTGTCCATAGGTTTCCAGAGTAGGTGAATACATAGGTTGAGCCGGAATTGTCTCCATTGTCGTCGTCCCATGGTGCTCCAATCACAGCGGTGGTCCCCTCAAGGGATACAGACCAGCCAAAACCATCCTCTTCTTGGTTATCTAATGCTAGGAGTTTTGCTTGTTGTGCCCAGGTGGTACCGATACGAATAAATACATATGCTGATCCAGAAAGTTGTCCATGAGAGTCCTCCCCGTATGCTCCAATGAGAACGGTCTCCATGTAGAGAGAGACAGCATAGCCAAAAAAATGTCCCATGTTTCCATCAGATGCTTGAAGCTTCTGTTGCTGTGTCCACGTAGACCCTGAGCGGGTGAAGACATAGACGGATCCCTTCCCATCATCATCCATCGGTGCTCCAATGATTGCAATATCACCATAAAGAGAAACAGAGGATCCGAATCGATCCCAGGCGATCCCATCTGAAGCAAGGAGTTTTGCTTGAAATGCCCAGGTGTTGCTCGTGCGTGTGAATACATAAGCAGCGCCCGCTGCTTCTCCATTGTCACCATCATGACTTGCTCCAATTAGTGCGGTGTTGCCATACACAGAAACAGCACATCCGAAATCATCATGAGCTTCTCCATCAAAAGCAAGGAGTTTGGCTTGCTGGGTCCATGTGGTTCCACTTCGGAGGAAGACGTATGCAGACCCTGAACAACTTCCATGGTCATCGTCATCAGATGCGCCGATTAGAGCGGTGTCTCCATCAAGAGACACAGAGCAGCCAAAGCAATCAAAAAGCTCTCCATCTGAGGCGATAAGCTTTGTTTGCTCTGTCCAGGTGTTATCCGCATAGTTAAATACGTATGCTGAACCACAAGCTATTCCGTTAACATCGGCATTAAAGGCGCCGATGAGAGCGGTGTCGCCATCCAATGAGACAGAAGTTCCGAAATAATCCAGTGCTGAACCGTCAGAGGCGAGAAGTTTTTGTTTTTCAATCCAATCTGTACGGCTCTGGTTGTTTTGAGATGATTTATATGTAGTTAGCGATGACACTACAGGAATAGTGGCTACCAATAATATTATACAAATCGACATACCTATCAATTTCTTTTTCATTTTTTTGTTCCTCCCCTGATACAATCAGGATGAAAATTGGTATGACATTATTTCTTTTAAATGTTATGAAAAAATAAAAATAAAATAAAAAATAAGAATATGGGAATGCATTGACATGGTTTTCATTTATGGTTTTATTTTAATTCAAACGTAATTTATCTATATTTTTAGTCTAAGATATTATGATATCTTTTGTAATATAGTCTAAAAGACCATTTTTAATTGAAATGGTTAGACTTATTGTATATACTCCAGCGATGGCATAAATATGGGTTGTTATAGCGTTTGTTTCATTAACTTTTATTCCATTTCCAAAGTCCCAGTAATAGATAACATCCTGCCCATATATTTCAGATAATGATGCGTTGAAAAATAAAGATGTTTGATTTGTAATATTTTCTTTGGGACTGTATGTAGAGTTTACCACAGGGATACAAATAGGTACCATAAATATCTGTACTTTTTGTGTGGTTGAGTTTATAGCACCATCTTCATCTGTTACCGTTTAAAGTTACGTTATAGTAATTACCTGGTGACATGGAGTGGAGAAATAATAAAGAGGATTCCGGGCACCTGAAGAGCTGCCATCACCGAAATCCCAAGACCATTTGACAATTTCACCATCAGTATCTGAGGAATTATCCGTAAATTTAAAAGCAGATTTGTAACAGTTATCAATAGATGCATTACTCGCATTAGTAAATATATAATCTGCTATTGGTGGTTTATTCTTGTCTATGTTTTCATCAAAACAACCAATTAAGTATGACGCTGATAATAATAATATTATAAAACCAAATATATGACTCAATTTTTTTTATGGTTTCACCTCAACTACAATGTGCAGAAAGTGCGGTTCTCCGGTATATTCTGGATGATAATACGACCGGGGAGTAAAAGATAAGAGTATTGTAGCAACTCCATAGTAACCAAAAGGAGGAGTGACTATGAGCCTTGTTATTTTTCTTTCATTCATTTCTAGAATGAGTTGAGACGGATCAATTATAACAACCCAGTTCTGAGGTAAATCAACAATTTGTATATTAACCAGGGTTTTCCCATTTCCGAGATTTTCTACAGTTATCAGGTCAGTGACCGAGGTTCCAGGTGTGGTCTCGAGGAAATTAGATTCCGGGGTGACAGTAATTTGCGCTCGGTACCCGGGTACAAAACCAATCTTCCTATCTATTTCAAATCCATAAACAAACGGGAGGAGACCAAACGGACCAATCATCGTATCCACTGATGCATACAGAGTGATTAAAAATGGTTCGAAAGCAGGCGCGTGTTCATCCACTGCAACAAGTAGGGTTGTATGTTGTGTTACTTGAGTCTCTGATATAAGAAATGGTAATTGGGTGTTTTGAAGGGTCGCAGTACACCAACTAGGTGTATCTCTAACATCTAGATTCACCGTAATAGTCTGATGTGTAAGCTGACAATACAACAGAATCATCCGATAAAAGAAGGGACCATGCGTGGTCCAATATGTTATGTTCAAGGTGATCAATCGGAGTGTACTATCAGGAGGAAGTGGGTCGTATGTCGCATTTTGGCTCCATTCGATATTCAGAACGCTGTGCAGACCAAAGCCATCAGATGGGACTACATCATGACGGACATTTGTTTTTTGACCTGCGGTCGAAACACCTACAGCCAAACAAAAAAACAGAAAAGCAATTCCTAACGCAATTTCTTTTTTCCATAGAAACTTTCCCATATTTCTTCCGTCCTCCATATGTTATATAAGCAACAAAAAGCAAATAGGTCACATTATTTATATATCCTCTGAAGTTCTAGGGAAAAAACCAAAACAAATCAGACAGACACTACAATTTTTCAAGAAAAAACACTTATATAAGATAATTAAGAGAAATACCAAAAAAAGCATGTTGTTTTATAATTTTGGTGATTTATTTTTTCGAAACAACCTAATTGATGCAATCATAAAAACACAGAAAAAAATAAGACAAATAAGAGCAATAGGAAAAAAGACAAAAAACTCGCCACTACCCATTGCATTCATATTTGGGCGGGCAATAGTTTCCGCTTTTGAGACATTAAAGAGGTTCATCATGTTTAATATACTCACCATGCCGCCTATGAAAATGACGAATGTTGTCGTGAACATAACAACTACTTTTGTATTATCTGGATGCAAGAGACTTGATCCTTTCCAGGAGAGTTTATAGTACACCCATTTATGTCCTTGCCGTTCATTCTTTTTCACAAAACCTGAATTTACTAATTTTGTTAAATGTTCATGGACGGTCGTTTCATGTAGTTTTGTCACACGGCTAATATCTTTTAGATTCATATTTTTTTGATCGATAGCACGAAGAATATCTAACCGAGTCTCTGAGGCCAATGTCTTGAAATCCTCAATATCTAAAGTGATTTTTGACATATATGCCAAAGAGCTTTATCTAAAAACTGCTTTAATACCTATTGGGTTTTCTAGGGTAATTTCCCTATATTTTCCCACTCTTAATAATTCGCTTTATTCATTGTAGATTATGAACACATTAAAAACAATGCGACTTAAACAGGCTTTTTATAACATCACAACAAGTACAGGCAAGGGGTGTAATTTTACTCATATGTTTATTATTATTTTCTTTGTTATCCTCTTGTGTATCCCTACCGTCAAAGCTGATGTAATTATACCTAGTTTGTTTAATTTTTTTTCCCTTTTTCATCTAATCTATCTGATTCCTGTGATTTTTATAGAAGCGACCATTGTATATTTTTTAGTAAGATTGAATATTTGGAATTATCCAATCAAATACAAGAAATCTTTTTTTATATTTCTTTGCGCGAATGGTCTTACCACAGTGATTGGATTTCTTTATCCATTCCTTAACCAACCATTTCAATACTCGTATGTCTCACTAGTCATGATGTACATGGTCTCTTGTTTATTTGAAACACCAGTTATCTTTCTATTTCTACAAAAAAAGATCAATAAACCCATCGAAAGCTCCCTTATTTTTTCTTTTATCGTAAATGCGTTTAGCTACATTTTTTTAATATTAATAACTCGAACTCAAATTTCATAAAAGCTACATAGTTACTAAAAAAAAATTGATAGATATCATGAAATGGATTTCTACTTGGTATCATATCATATTGATTCCTTAAAAAGAATGATAATAATGCATTTTTGACTTTGCTTGTCCTCTTTTTTATTAGAATAGGTTATAGGCAGGTATCATATGAATTTCGTTTATATATTTAGAACCGATAAAAAATAAGAAAAAACAGAGAAGCGGGTGGGAAAGCAGTGGCACGGTTTCTAAGACAAAATGTTACTGTTTTTTATACGAAAACAAATAAAAAAGTAAGAAACGGTACAGTTTAAAAGACACGATGCATATTATCCATATAGATAAAAATAAATAGTATCTCTGTATTGTAATATAAAAAGAGGGAGACCTATATGAAAAACAAAAAAATTATTGGTGGAGTATTTATTAGTATTATTCTGCTTACCCTTTTATTTGCTGGGTGTGTTGTGAAAGACAATTATATGGTGCCAATGCGCGATGGGGTTGGGTTGGCAACAGATGTTTATACACCCAGGTCGTCTACATCGCCTCATGGTGCAATCCTTATCCGGACACCGTATAACAAAAATTTTCTCCTCCTCATTGCAAGGAATTGGGCGCAGAATGGCTGGCCTACCGTAACCCAGGATATGCGAGGACGGTATGCATCGGAGGGGAGTGATACGGTTTTTAGAAATGAGCACACCGATGGACCTGATACGCTTGCGTGGGTCGCGAATCAGACATGGTCAAACGGTAAAATTGCAACCTTTGGTGCTTCTGCGTTAGGCATCACCCAATATTTGACGGCTGGTGCTAACCCTCCATATCTTGCCTGTCAATACATCCAGGTTGCAACTCCAAACCTGTATAAGCATGCGATGTACCCAGGGGGAGAATTCAGGAAAAGTATGGTAGAAGGCTGGCTTAAAAACCAAGGGAGTGAAGATATCCTCCCTGAGCTCTGGGCTCATGAGAATTACACCCTGGACTATTGGACAAATGTCTCATTAGACGATAACTGGCAGGATGTGAACGTCCCAGCTATCCATATCGGTGGATGGTACGACATCTTCACTCAAGGAACTATTGATGGATTCTTTGGCTATCAGCATCAGGGAGGACCAGGGGCTGTTGGCAAATCCAAATTAATACTTGGACCATGGACACATGGAGGTGCAGGGACTCGGAAGCAAGGTGAACTTACGTATCCTGCAAATTCCATTGATAATTTTTCCCAGCCTCTATTCTGGCAGATGGTCGATGAATATACTATGGGAGGTTCAACTGAATATGACAACTGGCCGGCGGTGACCTACTATGTGATGGGTGATGTGGATGATGCTAATGCTCCAGGCAATGAATGGCGAACTGCTGATGACTGGCCGATACCATATACACAACGCGCTTGGTACTTCCAAACGGATGGAAGTCTACATACCACCATTCCCTCAGATACGCATCAATTTACCTATACGTATGATCCCTCAAACCCAGTTCCCACTCTTGGTGGAGGAAACCTTCTTCTTTCTCCAGGTCCATGTGATGAACGCTCGGTTGAGAATCGATCTGATGTTTTGGTGTTCACCAGCCCGGTGCTTACACATCCGTACGAGGCGACGGGGGCTATAAAAGCACGGTTGTATGTATCATCCAATCGCTCTGACACTGATTTTACCGTAAAACTCACTGATGTGTACCCGGATGGCCGATCCATGCTCATTATTGATGGAATCCTGCGTATGAGGAATCGCAATGGGACAGATCATTGGGAACTGATGAACCCTGGAATGATCTACCAAGTAGAGATCGATCTTTGGAGTACGTCCTATGTATGGAACACAGGTCATCAAATACGAGTTGCTGTTTCCTCCTCGAACTACCCACGCTATCTGAGTAACCCAAATACTGCTGATGGGATGTATAAAAACACATCATCCTTCGTTGCTAATAACACCGTTTATGTCGATAATATTCATTCCTCGTGTCTTATCCTTCCGGAAATACCGGTAAACGCAACAATCCATAACACGCAATGGATACCCACTACCCGGCAACACACACCTGAAGATGAATATTCCCCTCTACAGCTTCCTGAAAAATTACAAAATATTCTCAACCGAATCCCAATGTATCATGAACTCTTTCAATACCGTTCGTTCTTGATTTAATAATTACGGTAAAAAGCATTTTCATCCAAGGTGAAGACTAAGACGGTACCGCATAAAAAAATCTATGTCAATGCTTTCAGACCACCACCCCGATTATTTTGTTTATTTTTATTTTTTCCAAACATTTATATTCTTTTATGTGATTATAAATAATATATTCTGTTGAAATTCAGGGAGTGTAGAGACTTATAAAAACCGAATTCATTGATAAAAATCTTTACAGAGTGATAACTTATTATGATCGATATTAGTAAAAAATGTTGGCATAAAAGTCTTTTATTTGGGAGCTTATATTTCTCCGAAGGACTACAGCTAACGCTTACGACAGTAATTGTCCCTATTTATCTCCTTGATCAAGGAATTTCTATGCCAATCGCTACACTTGTTGCAGGAGTAACGGCAGCACCATGGTACCTAAAGTTTGTTTTCGCCCCAATCGTTGATTATTTTTATTCTTTAGGAAAAAAAATTTTTATTATTATTGGTGGGTTATTAGGAGCAATTGGTCTTTTCTTAATTATGGTCCTTCATCCATCCACCTCATTACTATTATTTTCGCTCTTTTTATTTCTGAGTCATCTTGGTATCGTCTTTGTTGATGTCTCTTGTGATGGATGGGCGATTTATATATCAAAGGAAAATGAACGAGGAAAAATAAATGGAGCGATGACCGCAGGACTTTTTGCAGGAATGACATTTTCGACCTTAGTACTGTCTTCTATAGCAGAAATCTATGGATATAATCTTTGTTTCTTTACCGGTGCTATAATCATTCTTGTCATTATTGTTGTTTCACTTCTCATACACGAAGAGAAAATGTTGAAACGAGCACAGAAAATTTCGTCAATTCTAAAAGCAGAATTTAAGAAAGCAACGACACAGCTTGTTGCTTTGTACTGTTCGGTCCATGGAATAAATTTTGGTTTGTTGATATTTGCGATTCCGTTGTATTTGAAAACAATTTTACATCTTAATGTTGGTCAAATTGGGCTTGTTATGTCAATATATCCAATAACTTTAGTTTTTGGTTCATTATTTGGAGGAGTCCTTGCTGATAAATGGGGTGTTAAAAAGATATTATTCGTTTTTATGAGTGTAAGTCTTGTGTTTTCTGCTGCACTTATTTTTGCACATACTTGGGAAGCAGTTGGGATATTATATGGAATCATCGGATTTTTACAAGGCGGTGGTCTCTACGCAGCGGGTGGAGCGTTACTTATGAATGTTTCCAATCGGAAAATAGGAACGACGCAGTATTCAATTTTTGCCAGTATCGGTAATTTCAGTGAATTTGGTTTAGGTGCTATTAGTGGCTCTTTAGTAGTGTTACTTGGCTTTAGCCGCGTGTTTCTTTATTCAGCTTGGAGTTTAGGCCCTCCATTACTCATATTATATTTCATTAAACTAAAAAAACTAAAAAAGGGCAATAACGCTAAATAATCTTTTTATACTCTTTCAGTAAATTATATCAAATCTAACTATTTTATATTTCTTACCTTTTTTAGTAATGATTTACATAATAAAAACCATTATCATTGTGTTTTAAAACTGTGTTAATACTTTCCCACACCTTTGTTTTTCTTAAATTTTTATTTTTTCCAAAATTTTTAAATATGATAACTTCGTTCCTATTTGTAACCTGTATTATCAGTGGAGGAAAAAAAGAAAGTAAATAATAATGGTTCAGGTCATCATTTCTTGAACAATTAGGTCATAGAGAGGAGGAATTAAAAACTTGAACAGGAAAGGGAGTCTGGCAGAAAATATTTTTTCTTCATATTTCCCCCTTAATTTATACTTCCAAATAATCTGCCACTCTTCTCTCTAGACCGACAATACTTTGTCATTCTTTCGTACGAAAACAACAAAAAACGTATCAACGCTTTCCTGCCCACCTGTTTTCTGAGGATATATTTTTAAAGAATGAAACGTTATAAAACATTAGGAGAAGATAAGACATAATGAAAAAACAACTCTTGATCATTGGAATTATTTCTATACTTATTTATGTTGGATTGAGTGGATGTAATGAGCACAATAATACAATAAATACTGAAGAGGATAGATTTATAGGAACATGGCATAGTACAACTGGTTCTCCTTCTATTCTAGAGTTTTTTAAAGATGGAAAATGTATATATGGTTATAACGGAACATGGGAGTTAACAGATGGAAAATTAGTTATCAATTTAATAAGCATTTCTTTAATAACTACATATAATTATACATTTTCCAACAATGACAAAACTCTTACACTTACCTTTATTGAAAATAATTTTACTGAAGTATGGACAAAACAATAATCAAAAAACCGTATCACTGCTTTTTCACCCCCTTCTCTATTTTTTGTTATTTTTGTATCGCTTCCAAACATTTAAATGTAAGAACAGTATAATACTATAGTACCTTTTGTACAGGGGGAACAATAAAAAGGAGGAAATAATTTATGAAAGTTGTAAAAAAAATAATTGTAGGCAGCATAATTCTAGTAATGATATCGACTGCGATACTTGGTAGTGCTAAAGTAAACAATGATAAAAATCCCTCATCTCTGAACATCTCTGATGAGAACTCTTTAGGGACCGCGATACTAAAACATCAACCTTTATTACGAACCATTATTGGAGATCAGGGATTAATAACAGATTATGAACCACCAGTAGGTAATCCGACGTATGACTATTATTTTCCCGAGGATGAAAATGGATATGTAGAGTTGAATTTTTCACTGAATGTCCAGCATCTTATAAATCCA
This sequence comes from Thermoplasmatales archaeon SM1-50, assembly GCA_001595945.1. Taxonomy (GTDB): domain Archaea; phylum Thermoplasmatota; class E2; order DHVEG-1; family DHVEG-1; genus SM1-50. The sequence continues at coordinate 43,414 of LSSI01000052.1, read as the reverse complement.
ATACCAATCTATTGGGCTAAATGGATTTTTCCTAGAACCTATCGATGGTCAGGTATAACTCTATACGTTAACTATGCAGGTGAAGATTACTGTTATTCGAAAACTACTACATTATGTAATACAACCTTTCTTGTCAACTATAATATCTCAATTAATAGTAGTAAACAGTTATTTACAAATAATAATACACTCGAGTGTAAATTAATTGTTTTTGCTTGGCCAGGTGCGACACCCATTCCATACATTCATGATCTTTGTGAAGCATACTTTCCTGACGAAGTAATAAACACAAATATTACTATCCATCCAATCTAAAACAACAAATCAATCAGCTTTATGAAGCTTACCTCTTTCTATAAATGATTTCATAATGTATTTCCTTAACTAAAACAAAGCAAGTGGGTTTCTAAGAAACCCCCGTCTTTTTCTTTTTTTTTATTTTGATATTCATACCAAAAAAACTCTCTGTAAATCATGTCGATGCTTTCCCACTTATTTTTATTGTTTCAAGACATTTAAATGAAATAAAAAGAAGAATAAATTTGATTAATTCTTTATATATGAGCCTTTAAAAAAGGAAAAAAAGAAGATATGCTTAAAAATTGAACAAATATCTCGTAATCATTTTATTTTTTATACTTATGTACAAAATTTCTAAAAGAAATTTTATGAATCAATCTATTGTTACATATTTTGAGGTTATAATATGTTTAGGAAAGTGGTTGGAATGTTTATAATTGGATTGTTGTTTGCCACTATGATTCCGGTAGGAAGCTCAGCGTTTCGAACAACTGATGAACAGACGTTTAGTAAAGATATTAGTTCATCTGCATCACAACTTGTTATTACCATTAAAGGTGGATTTGGTGTAAATGCAATCATAAAAAATATTGGAACGACCGATATCGAGCGTGCGGATGTAAGCATCATTCTTGATGGATCGATGATTTTCTGGGGAAAAGAAAAAGTTGGAGCCCTATCTTAGGATTTGGGAACACAAATATCGAAATATCGATTGATACAACGGTAGAGACGGCATCGGCAAAGGTATTGCTTGGTTTCGTCTTTGGAGTTGAATAGATTTCATCTTCTTTTTTTTTTATTTTTTTCCTTTTGGTTATTCGTACAAAAATCATTAGGAAAAGCAATGCTAATGCTCCTGCTTTACTCCTAGTTAGAGATACACTTTTTCATAGAATTTTGTCAGGTTCGTATCGTCTGCGTCGCTTGTTCTGTATCCCGCGGTTTATTGGAGAAAAACAGGGTTTCTTAGATATCTGAAAGAAGATGATATAGAATTCATAGCATTGAGATGAGTATTGTATTTCAACAAGTATTCAGTATTATATAAGAGAAAGCTCTCTAGATAGTTATATAATTAGAATTCTAGTGTACCAGGGGAACAACCTATAAATACTATGAATCCATAGTTAAAGACATTTATGAAACAATGGCAAATCCAGATAGTGCTACTCAGTTTATGTTGCAGTGTTTTCTTCAGCAGTATTTCTGCAAATAGTTACCTTATCAATGAGTCTGAGACGGCATCTACTGATTTTTATTTTGTTCATTTAACGGATACACATATTTTGAATAGAATTTTTGATCGACATGAGCTGTCGAAAACAAGGTTTTCAACAGTGATTAACACAGTTGTCTCATTTGATACCAAACCCGCCTTTATTGTCATCACTGGCGATCTCGTGGAATGGGGTGGCAATGGATGGCTTGGGGCTCTGAATTACCAGACGATGCTTGATTGTCTCTATGAACAGGAAGGACAATTATTTGCTGATGCAGCGTATACTATCCCTGTGTATACCACACCAGGGAACCACGATTATTGCTTTCATCGAGACATCCGGAATTACCATACCTATATCGATCCAAATCACATTGATGATAAAGATCGTTATGTGATCACCTATGACGACGTCAGCCTCTTTTTCATGGATTCCGGCCCTAACTATTATGCAGACCTATCGATTTTATTCGATTGGCATGGCCAAGGACTATCCGATGAAGACATCGCATGGTTAGATACAAAACTTTGCAATTGCAGTTCTGTGCATAAAATCATATTAATGCATCATCCCGCTGTGGGTGAACCTGATGATCTATTTATCGAGAACCGAACGGAGTTTGTTGCGCTCTGTGAAACATATGCTATTGATCTGGTGTTGACTGGACATACCCATCGATCAAAAATCTATGATTATGATTTAAATGAATATCCAAATGCTGTAATGAACTGTAGTCAGTATCCACCGTTATATGTACAAACCGATGACTGTAAACAAGGTATTCATTATCGGAATATCAGTGTAGTACATAATGATGTATGGCTTGAGGAGTGCGTAGAGATTGAAAATGCCGGTATTATTTTTCTGTCTACTCCAATGGCGATACGAGAATTAAAACAACATTGAAGAACTAGAGCTTTTTTTTATAATTTCTGTAATTTTAATGCTTAAATCATCACCAATAATTTCAGGTAATTGTTCTGTATTTTCTAGATTATTAGTGAAATTTGATGGGATACTCGCTCCCATAAATAAAAATTCTATTCTAACAATAGTTCCTCTACTAAGTATGTTTCTTATTTTTTTTCTATTTCTTATGTTTCTAAAGATTTATTTTTAAAGAAGGAACAGATGGGGAAAAAGAAGGGATAAAATAAGAGGCATTAACCCTCATATAAGACAATGATAGCTTTGGTGCTACCCTGAAGGGTAAACATGTCTTGTCCATTTTCAGTGGACCATGTGTACAGACCATTATAGAAAAAGAGTCTGAAGGCCCAGATACCTTCTTGGTTTTGATTGTTCCATAGTTCGTTCCCGTTTTTTTGATCGTAAATTTTTACGGTGACATATTCCGGTCCCATCCATTGAATGAGCCAACATAGGACAAAAGCACTGTTATCACCATTGGGTCTAAGAAATACATATTTTATCATTCTATAAAGCCCCTCCCGTTGTGCTTCTACTTCAAGATAACAATTTTTGTAAAGGGTTCTTTCTTGTTTAGCAGCAACAGTTGATACTGTTGTCAAGATGAACAGCATGCATACCAAGATACCTAATATTTTCTTTTCCATAGCATTTCCTCAAGAAAGAGAGTCATACAACAATATAAAAGATTTTTTTCCTCTTTATTGAACAAAAAAATATTGAATATGCTAATTCTGATTGATTTGTACAATTTTCCTAAAAATATCTATTTTTTCGTATCATTGAATACAAAAGTTTTTTTGTTGCAATATTGAACCTGAAAACCGTGTCAATGCATCTATTTATTAGGGAATATGTCATAAGGATATCTTGGAGAGAAAAATTATAGGAGCACTTATTTTACTATGTATAAGGATTTCTGATATATTTTTTTAAAATGTCATTTAAATATTATTCTGAGTAACCTTACATTTTTGTTAATCTTACAGTATTCCTTTATATCCTTTATACAATGGACATCCAACGCATCTATTTTCTTTAAAAGATTTACAGTTTGTACAAGTTGTTTTGAAATCACATTTCATGTTATTTTTTTCATTTTCTGTAAAAAATTTTACATGATGACAAGTGGATGAAGATGTAGCAATTGGCATTACATTGTATTTTGTGATATTGGTAAAATTAAATGAGAAACACTGTTCGATCATTGATTCCATCGTATCTGTATTTTCTGCGACAGCGAGCATTATAAAATTATATTCACCGTAGGTATTGAAATAACAAACTATTTTTGGACAATTTTTTACATGATTAATGACCTTACTTTTAAATCTTGCTTCTAAACAAATGAAAAACATTTTTAGACCAAGTTTTTCGGTGTCTATGATACAATTTACTTTTAGTATATCTCTTTGGAGACGATTTAGTCTTGATCGTACTGCTGTATGGGACATGCCTAATTTTTTACCCATTCTTGTGGTACCTTGTTGCCAATTCTCATTAATCATTGTTATAATTTTTTTGTCTGTTTCATCAAGATTTTTCATAGCATCCATCATGCAATATGAATATTTAAATGTTTCAAAATGAAATGATAATTAAATAATTTCTAGTCTGAATACACAAAAAACCATAACAATTATATATAGTTTGAATATTGCTACCCTCGGAGGTTTTATTACGAGCAAAAAAGTAGCTATTGTATGTAACGGAGCAGAAAACAAGAATCTTTACCCGACTTTTGTGTTGGCTTCAAGTGCGGCAGCTTCCGGTGATGAAGTTGTATTATTTTTTACCCCCGGTGCCGCAACTGCCCTAAGAAAAGGAGAACTTGAGAAAATAAAAGCAAAAGGTATGCCTGATATGGCGGAACTGGTAGAAGGAGTCACGAGTCTTGGGGGAAAAATTCTTCTTTGTGAGCTTGCTTTAGAAGCAAAAGATATGAAAAAAGAAGAATTTAGAGATGGCATAGAAATTATTGGAGCAACAAAGTTTATGGCAGATATACATGATGCTCAAATAACATTTTCATTTTAAAAAGTTTGGAGGTGATAGAATTTATGTCAACCCATACCCTTGATACATTAGGTTTGAAATGCCCACAACCAATTTTGAAAGTGGCAATTAAAGCAAAAGAACTACAACCTGGTGACATTCTTGAAGTAATGGCAGATTGTCACTCATTTCCAGATGATATCAAAGCATGGTGTTCAAAAACAAATAAAACGCTTCTTGTATGCGCGGATGAAGGCAGTGGAAAGTTCAAAGCACAAATACAATTTTAATCATATTTTATTAAAAAAAACAGCATCTCAGGTCTTTTCATGACTGAACAATTCGAACCACGAATCGTGGGTTTCCTATGTAATTGGTGTTCCTATGCCGGAGCAGATTTAGCGGGGACGAGTAAGTTAAAAATTCCTTCGTCTCTTACACCAATTCGTGTTATGTGTTCTAGTAGAATTGATCCTGTTCTTATTCTGACTGCATTACTTCAAGGTGCTGATGGCGTTTTAATTGCAGGCTGTCATCCAGGAGATTGCCATTATAATGAGGGTAACTATTATGCGCGCAGACGATTTGCAGTATTAAAAAAAGTGGTTGATAGTCTTGGTTTAGAGTCGGATCGTCTTTGTCTTTCATGGGTTTCTGCATCAGAAGGACAAAGATTTGCAGAGGTCGTTAACGAATTCAATGAGAAAATAAAAAAGATGGGACAGAACCCGATGAAGAAAAAGATGTTATAATGAAATGAAGATGAACAGATGAATGAAATACAAAGTAATTTAGATATTTTGGTTATTGGAGCGGGTATAACCGGAATTGAATCTAGCTTAATGCTTTCTAAATCTGATAGAAAAGTGCATCTCATTGAAAAGACGTCATATACTGGTGGTATGGCAATAAAGTTTGAAGAAGTATTTGCAAATATGGAATGCTCAACATGCATGGTAGCTCCATTACAACAAGAATTACTGCAGAATAAAAATATTAACCTACTAACACTCGCAGAAGTTGAAGATGTGGAAGGTTGCTTTGGAAATTTTACTGTTAAGATTCACAAAAAGGCAAGATATGTTGATATGAAAAATTGCATTGGATGTAATGCTTGTTTTGAACCATGTCCAGTTCATTTAAAAAATGAATTTGAGGAATGTCTTAGCGAAAGAAAAGCAATATACACTCCGTTTGCTGGTGCGCTTCCGAATGCTCCCATGATCGACACTAAGCATTGTCTTCGTTTCAATGGAAAAGATTGTCGTGCTTGTCAAGAAGCGTGTATGTTCGAGGCCATTGATTTCAATCAAAAAGACGAGCACATTCAGCTTACTATTGGTGCAATTATTGTGGCAACTGGATATACTCCATTTGATTGTAGAGAGATTCCTCAGTACGGATATGGAAAAATCAACAATGTATTTACCGCTTTTGAGTTTGAAAGACTGTATGCATCAAACGGTCCTACTGATGGAAAAATACTTCTGAAAAATGGGAAAATTCCAAAATCTGCCGCTATCATTCATTGTGTTGGTCGGGACAATAAAGGTTATTGTTCATCGGTTTGCTGTATGTATTCATTGAAGTTTAATCATTATCTCACATCCAAAATACCTGGAATCAAGATATCTGAATTTTATACTGATCTTTGTATTCCTGGTAAATCACATCAGAAGTTCTATGAAAAAATAAAAAAAATGGGAACAATGTTGATTCGTGCGAGCGATATCGAGATTACAGAGCAAGGAGAAGAAATCGCGATAAAATATATCGATGTGGGCGGTAAGAAAAACAGTATTACCGTAGATATGGTAATTCTCACATCTGCTATAGTGCCGAAGGATGATGCTGAAAAACTAGCAAAAATCTTAGGGATAACAATCGATGAGTACGGTTTTTTCAAAGAACAAAATCAAAATGCTTCTTCTGTAGTGACGTCGAAACCTGGTGTTTTTATCGTTGGTTGTTCCCAGGGGCCAAAAAACATTCAGGAATCAATCTCTCAAGCTGGCGCTGCGGTTGGAAAAATACTTTCAACACATTAAAAGGGGACTTAGATGAACAGAAAAATAGGAGTTTATATTTGTGAATGCGGACCAAATATAGCCGAAAAAATTGATATTGATAAGGTTATCGAAGCGGTGACATCTCTTAACGACATCGTTACTGTTGAACGATATAAACTCCTTTGCTCGGAAGCTGGGAAAAATTACCTCACGGAACAGATTAAAAAACATAGTTTAACTCATCTAGTTGTTGCTGCGTGTTCACCACGGGACCATCAACTTACATTTATGGAGGTATGCGAAAATGCGAAAATCAACCCCTACCTTTTCCAACTTGCCAATATTCGAGAACAATGTGCATGGGTGACAGATAACAAAGAAGAGGCTACAAAAAAAGCTATCCGTTTAACAAAAGCTGCTATTGCCCGAGTACGTTGTCATTCTCCTCTTGAAAAAAAGGAGATAGAAAGTAACCCTGATATCTTAATAATTGGTGGAGGTATAGCTGGTATTGAAGCAAGTTTACAGCTTGCACATTCTAATAGAAAAATTTACCTTGTTGAAAAAAACTCATTTCTCGGTGGGTTGATAAAAAATTTTGAAAAAAAATATCCAGAAATGCAGCCGTGTTCAGCAAGTATTTTACAAAAAATTGAAACGATAAAGAAGATCAGTAATATTAAGATTTTTACAGATAGTGAAGTTCAAGAAATACTTGGTTTTTTTGGTAATTTTGAGGTAAAAGTAAAAAATAAAAAAGAGAAGGATATTGAGAGTTTTAATGTAGGGGCAGTGGTTTTTGCCACTGGTTCTTCTCTGTTCGATATAAATAAGAACCCTCAGTATGGCTATGGAAAATTCGATAATGTGTTAACCTCATTGGAATTCGAACAGATGAATTTATCCAAAAAAATTGTTCTGAAAAATAATAAAACTCCAAAATCTGTAGCTATTATCTATTGTGTTGGTAGAACTGATAAAGGTTATTGTTCAGAAATATGTTGTATGTACTCTATTAAATTTGTTCGTTATCTTAAAGATAATATTCCTGACATCAAAATAGTTAATTTTTACTCTGACTTGTGCATCCCGGGTAAATCACATCAGAAATTTTATGAACAAACACAAGGAGAAAATATTGATTTCATCAGAGCTGAAAATATTGATATTACTAAAAAAGGGGAGCAATTGAACATTTCCTATGATGATGAAACTAATAGGAAGAAGAACTGTATCGTTGATATGGTTATTCTTTCACCTGCTTTAGAACCATCAGTTGATGCGGCGAAACTCGCGGAATTTACTGGTGTTCCTTTGGGTGATGGTGATTTCTTTGCTGAGGAGCATGAAAAGTTAAATCCCGTATCAACGTCTACACAGGGTGTATTTATTGCAGGTTGCGCTCAGGGTCCAAAAAGCATCTCAGATACAATTATCCAAGCTGAAGCAGTTACTGGAAAAATACTTTCTTCACTTATTCCCGGTAAAAAAATAGAACCTGAGGTGAAAGTCTCACAAATATCTGAATCTTTTTGTATTGGATGTAAAACATGCCTTGATATTTGTTCCTATGGGGCTATCACTTTTGACGAAATGAATAAGATATCTGTTGTTAATGAGGTGATATGCAGAGGATGTGGAAATTGCGTTGCTGCATGTCCTTCCGGTGCAATCACTCTTAAACATTTTACTTTTAATCAAATTTATGAAGAACTAAAGGAGGCTGTACAATGAATAAATCTGCGGAAACTTCTGAAAAAAAAGGTGCAGTTCTCCCTATTAAAACATCAATTCAAGATTCGATTAAAGATCTTTTAAAAAACGGGATAGATCACTGTGTGTTTGACGCAGTTATGATACCTCTGCGGGTTCCAGCTGGTGATTCTTTTTCTTATGTCCTAATTAAAAATAAATCTCTTCTTAACGACGCATTTCCCCTTCCACCAACTATGTCAGTTCAGGGGGCTAAAGCAGTGTCCAGTGTAACACGACTCGGAAACAGAAACATGAAGATTGCTGCTGTCATGAGACCTTGTGAAATACGCGCAACAATTGAACTGACAAAACTTGATCAAACGGATCTAGAAAATATCATTCTTATCAGCATGGACTGTCCTGGTACAATGCCTATCTTAGATATGGTTAATGAGCCTGAAAAAACAATGACACTATTTAATGATGCAACAAAAAGTTGGGATGATACACAAATGCGGCCGGTATGTCAGATATGTGATAAATCAAGTATGGTAGCCGGTGATCTTCACATAGGAACACTTGGAACTGATAAAAAATCGTTTTTTATTATACCAAATAGTACAAAAGGAAAAGATATTCTCGAAAAACTTAAACTACCGCTTACAGATAGTATTGATAGCTGGAATAAGAAGGTTAAGGAAAACTCAGAAAAAAAATTGAAAAAAAGACAGGAAGTACATAGTGATTTGAAAAACAAGATAGGTGACCTCACTAACCTTCTTGATATTTTCAGCCAGTGCATCAATTGTCATAATTGCATGAGAGTCTGCCCTATCTGTTCTTGTCGTTTATGTTATTTTGATTCTAATAAGGTAAAACATTCCTCTGAAGAATATCTCCAGAGAGCAAAAGATAAAGGAAGCATTCGAATCTTACCAGATACTACTCTTTTCCACATGGGAAGAATGATGCATATGAGTCTTTCTTGTGTATCCTGCGGGTCCTGTGAAGATGCATGCCCGATGTCTATCCCAGTTGCTCAGATTTTCAGCATGGTTGCTGATGAAACTCAGAGGTTATTTGATTATGTTGCTGGTAGATGTCTGGAAGAACCTCTTCCTTTAAGAACATATAAAGAAGATGAACTTCATGAAGTAGAGGATGTACATGGCTAACGCACTCAAGATAACAAAAAATACTGAAGAAAGTGTCCGTGAATTTTTAAAAATCCTTTTAGAAAAAAGGAAAGTGAAAGGGGTTTTCACATTAAAGAAGATAGGTAAAAATGGAGCTGTAACGTATTCGCTTATAACAAAATCAGATGAGCTTAATGATGCAGTGCCTTTTTATCCGTTAATGCCAACAAACGCAGGTAAACTTTTATCACGTATTACTCGAAATGGAAGCACAACCGAACCAGTTGCTGTTATTGTAAAACCTTGCGAATTACGCGCATTTATAGAACTTGTTAAACGGGAACAGGGACACTTTGAAAATCTCTATATCATCAGTTCAACATGTGGCGGAGTTTATCCACTGAAAACAGCAACGGACGGGACTATCGAAAAGAATCTCTCTGACTATTGGGATGCAGTAAAAAAAGGAGAAATCAATCAAGATTTAAGACCTGCTTGCACAGCGTGTACAGAATTTACCCCTTATGGTGCAGATATCACTGTTGATTTAATAGGTAATACTGAGTTAGAGAAGAAATGTTTTTTGTTACTTAATACAAAAAAAGGCGAAGAACTTGTTCAAGACATGAAAGGGGAACTTGTAGACCGCGACTTTGATAAAGAAAAACTAAAAAAATTTTATGCTAAACGAGAGAAAGCAAAGAACCAATTTTTTAATGAAAATACGAAAATAAACGGATTAGATGATTTAATAAAAATATTTGGTAGATGTATTGGTTGTCACGGATGTAGTAAGGTTTGTCCAATATGTTATTGCACATTATGCATGTTTGATTCTTCTAATTTAGAATATAAACCATCGAAGTATGAATCAGAGGTTCGCCAAAGAGGGGGACTAAAAATCCCTCCAGGTACGATATATTATCACCTTGGGAGACTAACCCATGTTGGTATCTCATGTGTTGGATGTGGCTCATGTGAGGATGTCTGCCCTGTTAACATACCATTAACACTTATATTTAAAAAAGTTGGTGAGTCTATGCAACAAATATTTGAATACATTCCAGGAAAAAATATTACGGAAAAGATACCTCTTGTTACTTATAATGAAGAGGAATATACTGAAATTGAAGGATAGAGGGTTATATATGAAAAAAGATGACATTTTTTTACCAAAAATACTTACTTTTCTCTGTAATTGGTGTTCTTACGCTGGCGCGGATCTAGCTGGAACAAGTAGATTACAATATCCAGCTTCCATCCTTCCTGTGAGGGTGATGTGCTCAAGTCGAGTTGATCCTCTTCTAATTTTAAGAGCATTTTTAAATGGATTCGATGGGGTTCTTGTAACTGGTTGTCATCTGGGGGATTGCCATTATCAGGAGGGAAATTACTATACCCGAAGACGATTTGTGATGTTAAAAAAAGTTTTTGATAGTCTTGGTTTAGAGTCGGATCGTCTCCGTCTTTCATGGGTTTCTGCAGCAGAAGGACAGAAATATGCAAAAGTAGCTACTGAGTTTACACAAAAAATTAGAGAATTAGGCGAAAATTCGTCTAAAAATAAAATATTTTTGTAGAGTGTTCAATTTTGTTACTGATGATTCTACGTTGATAATTTGATGAAGATTTAAAATGGAATAGAAAATGAAGGAATTAAATTGAATAATTCACAAATGGGCTCCTGAAAATAATATGTTAAAAAGTTGTGTATTGCTAAACTCTACCAAAAGAAATGTAATTAAAATAAAGATGGATAAAAGAGACGAATATGATTCAAGCGGGAGCAAATGATATCCATGATATGTATGGAGACTGGAGTTTTCTTACGGGGAAAAAGCCTTACTTATATAACATGTCATTCATGCCATTTATGCAGTACTAAATAAAATTACTAGAGTGGTTCTCTCATGTGTTCTCAATACCAAGGGATCTGATGAGATACTACGAATCCCTCTATCATTTTCCTTTCTTTTTTTTACAATGTTTTATCTTAGAAACCATGGTATTGTTTTCCCTTGGCTCTAAGTCTATACTTTCAAGAAAAAAAACGATGAGTTTCTAGATTTTAGACATTTGTTTTATTTATTGTAACTTTTGTTGCTATTAAAATCTATCATAAATTATATATACTACGATTATATTGTTTTATTATATAACCTGAATTTTCGGGAGGGAAAATAACATGAAAATTAAAGTTATAGGTATCTTTGCATGCATGCTGTTGTTGACCATGATTCCTGTCGCAGCAGGAATGAGTGTACCGGAAGATCCGCAACGAAGTGACATTGGTTGGACGACCATCCAGGGCTTTCTACTCACCCCACCTCAAGAAATAAACGGCGGCACATTGATATGGTTTCGCTGTCTCTTCGTTCATTACGTTGCTCAAGGTTTAGGTCCGCGTGTCACTGGTTTTCGGTTTGGCGGCACGATAATGGTTATACCAAATACATTCCGGGGCGTCCTGATGCCACATATGATCTTGGGTTGGTGCCGTGGCGTCTTAGAATTTTAAAGAAAACCTTTATTCCCCCCTCTCTTTTTTTTCATTTTTAATTTTCGCACCAAAAAAACCATTAATCGTCTCTGTAACCCCCGTCACTGCTTTTCCTCTTCAGAATAATTCTAAATGAATATTTTTTCGTAAAATCTGATATATTTTAAGAAAAAATTAAATAATACTATCACTTATTATATCACTGGAGGTTAAATATGAAGAAGAGAATAATAGGCGCCCTAGTCTGCATGCTACTGGTGATTCCGTTTCTTTCTTTTACTGTTGCCGCTTTTCCAACTGCAAATTTTGATGTACAGGTCGTCGGTGGGAACCTCGTCCCGAATTTTATGCATGTTGTCGGCGGTATCCTTATGAACTTCGACCTATCCAACGCGACTTACGATGTGACCTATAACATTACGATAACCGGGAAGGTTAATGCATCCTATGAGGCGACGTACTCACATGATGGTCCGGAACGCCCGATGTTGGTCTCGATTCCAAACGGCACACAAGGCGTCGGGGTCATTATCATCACGATTACTATCTCAACATCGGATGGATACGTCAAATCGAAGGCAGCAAAAGGAATCCAGCTGGGAGGTTTTACCTGGGTTCCACTCTCATGGGCGTTGCCCCCGATCTTGAAAGGCTATATTCCCTGGCTTGATTATCATCCACCAGATGAATGAAAAGAGGATTTCAACGCCTTCCCTCTTTTTTTCAAATTAATATTTTCCCTTAATTATGAGCAGATATCGTCGGAATAATCGCAGCATTAATACCAAAAAAAGATGATGGTAAACCCGTGACTGCTTTCTCACTTACCTTGTTTCTGATGATATATTTTTAAAGAGAGAAAAGAGATTCTGTATGAAAGAGAGATGGGAATTTCTAGTTGGAAAAAAAGTTGGATATGTTTTTGTCTATTTTTTCAATAATAACTTTTAAATGTAAATAAAATTTTATTCATAGTATGAAAGAGAAAGACACTACGTATCCAGAAGGTCATTTTTTAGGAATGTGGATGGGGGTAGGTATCGCCATTTTCTCAGTAATTGGGGTTCCTCTAAGCATTGTTACCGACAACTTAGGATTTATTGGAATTGGACCTGCGCTGGGTGTAGCATTTGGATTAGCAATAGGACAATCAATAGAAAATAAATATAAACAGCAGGGTAAGATTCGTCCTCTTACAGAATTTGAAATAAAGAGAAAAAGAATAGCTGTTACCATAGGGATTATAATACTCATGTTGGGAGTTGTAATATTTGGTTTACTGTATTTTCTAAGAGATTAAAAAATACATATCTATTAAATTCGGATACAAACAATCACTTCTTTTGTTTTTTTGTTTCTTAATTGCCTTTTACATCAACGTAAGCAACTTATTTTTCCCCTTGTTTATCAAAACCGTGTCAATGCTTTCCTACCACCTCTATTTCTAAGGATTTTTATTTTAATAAATTAACTTAATTCAAATTACATTCAAAATAATGTACCAATAATTATTTAGAACATGTATGAGCTTTCATTTATGGAGTGAAAGTATGGTGTGGAATAAGAAAATTCTTATAATTATTGGCTTGGGTAGTGGGATTATGCTCTTTTTTATTGGCATAGTTACATATATTATTTTAGGACCTAGCACGGATACTTATCTTATCCCAAAACAAGTCTCGTCCGTGGTAAAACTTACTGGAATGGGTATCGTTTGCATCTGTATGATTGTTGGTGGCTTTTTTATAGATAAAATAGAAAAAGATACAAAACTGTTATTACTTTTATTTGGGGTGATTCTATTATTATTAAACATTTTTCTATTCTCATCTTCTCGTTATTATTAGGAAGTGAAAGACCATGAAAATGACCATGAAGAATCTTATAACGCTAGGACTTATTATAGGGATTGCTTTGTTTTTTATTGGCGCGATAATCAGTAATGTATTTCCAAGTAGCCGAACTGATCTCATATCATATAAACTCTCCAGCACAATAAAATTAATGGGAATCGGAGTTGTCATCACCTCGATGGTTGTCGGTGGGATCTCAACCGAAGATCTTGATAAAAACTATCGACTTTTACTTTTACTACTTGGGTTAGTTTTACTTATCATATATACAGTTGGATCACAATCTCTTGAATGGTATGTTCCAACATCGCAAACACCATCAGGGAGTGAATCGTATGATCGTCGACCTACAGGTTATGGAATACCCGGTTTTGAGATTATACCAAGCTTAGGAGCTCTTTTCATTACCCTATTGATTTTGAAAAAAAGACACAATAGGTAATAACCAATGGAAACAGACAACCCAATTGCTCCGACGAGTATTGTTTTTATCTCGATATTCTGGATTTTATTAGGAACTTTTGTCCTTATCCTCACATCAGGATTTCTTTCCTCATCATTTTATTTTTCTCCTGTTGGGATTATACCACTTATGATAAGCTTTAGTTTTATCACCGTTGGATGGGGACTTCTTGTGTGTAAAAAATGGGCATTTTATATTGCATTAATCTTCTCCTTATTTGGCGTGGTATTTTTGTTTTCTTCGCTTTATAGCATGATCATTTCGTTGTTCTATGTTGGTTTTGATGGATTGTATGATGTTACGGATTTATTGTTAACACTCCCTTTGTTGATTTTCTTTTTGTTTGTTGTAATGATTGGCTTTCTTATAAGTAATAGGAGCTTCTTTGAAAAAAAACAATAGGATTTTAGCTCTATTAATGACTATAAAAACTTTGGTTTTAAACTTATTCTTACTCTATCTTCTATAGCTGTAATAGTATTCCGGTGGCGAGAAAGAACCGGTACAAATAGCTTCTAAAGAAGGATAACTAGTTTTTATCTTTCTCTTATTTTTATCGGTTCCAAACATTTAAATCCCTTAAGATGATAGTAATTCTTACATAGGTTATGAATGGAGGAAAAGTATGAAGATACAATTCATTAGAATCATAATTTGTTTGTTGTTGATCTTCCCTGTTTTTTCTGTAACAACAGTAGCGGATTCAAATACGAATTTAGAGATAAAAATCGTAGGCAGCTTACCCTTGCCCTATTTTTCCAAAAATGTTTTAGGGGTAATACTCAATGCCGGTGATGAGACCGCACATAATATTTCGTATAATATGACAATAACGGGAGGATTTGGTAATACTATTAATGTAATAAACCATGGATATGAAAACGAAATCCTTCCGCATAATGCTTTGGGTGTCGGAATATATGGGACGTATGGATTTGGTCTAGTTGTAATAACACTGACTGCATCAGCAATAAATGCAGAGACTGTGACCGGTACAGCAAAAGGGGTTCAGATAGGGAGTTTTACATGGATTCCCTTATCATGGCCTTCTCTCCTAATTAATAATTAATCTTTGTTCTCACTCTTTTTTTCTAATTTTGTTATCGTATAAATAACTATGACTAAAAGTAGTATTACTGCATCCCGATTAATCCCGCATAGAGGTACACATTTTCATGGATTTTCGTGATGTTCGCGTTGTTTACGTCTTAGTAAATAACGCTGAACCAGGTGGTTTCTATAATCCTAGGGGGTCATACTCCACCCTGTTATTTCTTTTTATTTTTATTTTTTCCTAACTTTTAAATAAAATAACTTCATACCTATTTCCAACCTGAAGAATCAGGGGAGGAACAAAACATGAATAAGAGTGAATCAAGAAAAGCTATTGTTATAGGAATAATACTGTTGTTTTTTGGAATGTATGCTGTTTCGGCTTCAGATACGCTGGTAACAACAAATTCTCAACTAATGAATCGTGAGTGGTTGTATGTTGGAGGAACTGGACCTGGGAACTATACCACCATACAGTCAGCAATTAACGATGCGAATCCTGGTGACACGGTTTTTGTGTACAGTGGAACGTATTATGAGAATGTTGTCGTAAATAAAGATAACATTAATCTCATTGGAGAGAACAACGATACTACGGTTATTGACGGTCTATCCCTTGGAGATGCTGTCGATATTATGTCAGAAGGAGTAACGATTACTGGTTTCACTGTACAAGATGATTTCTTTGGCATTGTCCTCTTTCCCTATTACAACAATAATACGGTCATAGGAAACATAGCACACTCAAACTTGGCTGGTATCTATGTATGGCTTTCAAACAATAACACGGTCATAGGAAACACAGCTTACTCAAACGTGGACTATGGTATCCAAGTATGGCTTTCAAATAACAATATTGTCATGGGAAATACAGTATCAAATAATGACTGTGGTATCTTCATAGACTCTTCTAGCAATAACAGTGTCACAGAAAACACGGTATTAAATAATGATAATGGTATTTTCATAGACTCTTCTAGCTACAACCACTTAACGGGAAACATAGTATCAAATTATATCTATGGTATTTGGATAGACTCTTCCAGCTACAACGACATCATAGGGAACACAGTATCAGATAATTCCTTTGGCATCCTTCTAGACTATTCGAGCAACAACAACATTATAGGGAACACCGTATCAGACAATGGTGGCGGCATCCATCTACAAGTTTCCTCCAATGACAACGATATCATACAAAACACGATAACGAGCAACTCTGCTGCCATCTTTTTACATACTTCTTATAGCAACACTATCATGGAGAACACTGTAACACACAACCATGAGGAGATCTACCTCTATCAATCAAACAGCAATAATCTTTATCATAATAATCTAATCGACAACTATCAAGATTCGTATGATGATGGCAGCAACGCCTGGGATAATGGATATCCCTCTGGTGGGAACTACTGGTCAGTCTATATAGGAATGGATAATGATGGCGATGGCATCGGCGATACACCGTATAATATCTCTGGTGGAAGCAACCAAGACCGCTATCCATTCATGGAACCAAATGGATGGGTGAATGAACCGCCAGATAAACCAGATAAACCCTCTGGTGAAACAAAGGGGAAAATCAACACTGATTATATCTATACAACAAAGACCATTGACGTTGATGGTGACCAAGTCTGTTACCAATGGGATTGGGGTGATGGATCACAGAGCACCTGGCTTGGTCCATACGACTCAGGACTTTTTGCAGCTGCTGAACATTCCTGGAGCGTGAAAGGAGATTACAGTATTAAAGTAAAAGCAAAAGACATCCATGATGTTGAGAGCGATTGGTCAGATCCTTTACCCGTGACCATGCCCTGTTCATACAAAATACCGATGCAATGGTTTTGGGAACGATTGTTCCAGCGGTTTCCCAATGCATTCCCATTATTACGACACCTGCTAGGATACTAAGAATCTCACTCTTTTTCTTTTTCATTTATTGTCTCTGTATAAGCTGTCAATGCTTCCTCTTATTTCGGGATGTTTTTTTGGATACTTGTATTATTTAACAGATGTATCTTTATATAATAGGATTATTTTATTGTTACATTTGTTGTAATAATTATCTTATAGAAATTTTTATATATTGTTAGATATTCCTAATGTGGAGAAACGTTTATTTTTGGAGGAGGAAAAAAGAAAATGAAGCGAAAAATTGTGTATATATTTGTTTTTTTAACGCTGGTTTTGACCGCTTTTGCGATAGTATCAACGAATGTAAATGCAGATGATGAACCTGATTTTTCAATCTCTGTATTTCCATCGTCTCAAACTGTAGCTCCTGGAGAATATACCACATTTGTAGTAACAGTTACTTCCCTTAATGGCTTTAGCTCTCCAGTTAGTTTAAGCATTTCAGGACTTCCTGATGGAGCATATGCAAATTTTAATCCTACTCCTGTTACGCCTACAGGATATTCCACCCTAACAATAAGCACAATAGAAGGAGTAATAACAGGTAATTATCCGATAACATTGATAGGAACCGGTGGAGGTCTTACCCATACGACAGCTACATCAATTACAATTGATTTTGGCTTAATTCCCATGAAATTTGGAACCTTTGCTGGGCAGGTAACAGATATGGATACTGGGTTACCAATTGCAGAAGCTAAAGTGTTTATATATTCATCTTATAATTATTATATGAGACCAGGAGGAGGAGAGAATAACTATTGGGGTAAAACAATCGAGGTTACCACAGACTCAGGTGGTAATTATCTTATTACGGGTGTACCACTAAATACCAACAATGCCCCTAAAATTTGGACGGTAGGCGCCCATGCTGATGGTTACTCTGGCAATTACCATGTTGCGACAGCTGTTGCCGATACTATTGTCACTGTGGACATAGCCTTATGTCATGCGAGTATCACAGGCTGGGTTATTGATGCTAATACCAATCAACCTGTTCCAGATGCTAATATTGTTGCAGTGTCCTCTGCCGTCAGCTCCTATGTCTATGCCTATCAATTTACTACCGATGAAAATGGCTATTATTCCTTGCCGAATCTACCTCTTGCTGAGGATAACACGGATCGTACCTACGTTGTCACAGTATCAGCCCCAGAATACTGTACAGCTGAGCAAGAAGCAACTATATCCTGTGGCAGTAACATTTTTTTGAATATTTCATTGGTCCCTAAGTGTTATGGTACTTTTATCGGACGGGTCACTGATATCGTTACCGAAGAACCAATCGCAGGGGCTAAGGTGTATATTTATTATGAGCCAAATCCGCATCAGTATTTCAATATTTACCCGGAGTATATCCGATGGTATACAACAATTGAGGTAACCACAGACACTAATGGTGAATATGTTATGAATAACGTACCATTAATTCCATGCAACAACCCTAAAGTGTGGGTGTTAGGTTTCCACGCAGAAGGTTACTCTGAGACTTACCACGTTGCCACTGCTATAGCTAATACTGAAGTCACTGTTGATATGGCCATGTGTCCTCCTAATAATATCACTGGTGTGGTTATCGACGCTAATACTGGTATGGGCATTATGGGAGCCAAGATCACCGCCCGT
The DNA here is from genome assembly GCA_001595945.1 of Thermoplasmatales archaeon SM1-50. Lineage (GTDB taxonomy): Archaea > Thermoplasmatota > E2 > DHVEG-1 > DHVEG-1 > SM1-50. Next base: position 24,708 of record LSSI01000052.1, on the reverse strand, counting down.
TCTGACATTACACCCTATTCATATGTGAGGGCTTATAACTTTTATACTGATGAACAGGGAGGTTATACTCTACCTAATATAGCTCTTGGGGAGGATGACGCAGCTCGTACCTATAGTATTGTAGTAACCCACCCAGAATACTATAACAGTGAGACACAAGCAGCTACTGTTTCTTGTGGCATCAATGGTACATCAGATTTTTCCTTGATCCCTAAGCTGTATGGTGCTTTTAACGGACGAGTTATTGATGCAGAAACAGATGACCCGATCGCAGGAGCGACCGTGTTTATTTATCCCCGATATCATTATTATTATAAATATCCGACTCATAGCAATTGGTATAAAACGCTTGAGGTCACCACAGACGCTGATGGGTACTACACTATGCCCAATGTCCCGCTAAATGCGGTTAATCTCCCGACGGACTATATAATCGGCTTCCATGCAGATGGGTATTCCTCAACCTACCTTGGTGCTACTGCGGTAGCCAATACCGATGTCACTGTGGATATCGCCTTGTGTCATGCTACTATCACAGGGAAGGTTATTGATGCTACTACTGGTGAACCTATCGTTGGGGCGGATCTTTATGCTTGGTCCTACATTCAATCCAATATACCGTTTTACATCTACTCCCAGACTTGGATCCGAGAGTTTACTACCGATGATCAGGGTGTTTACACCCTCCCGAATTTACCATTAGGGTATGACAACGAGCCCCGCCTCTATAATGTCCGAGCATCTGCTTCAGGCTATTGGCCCCAAACCAAAACAGGCACTATTTTCTGTGGCGGTATTATAACCATAGATTTCGCTGGGCCTGAGATTGCTTTTGGCTCTGTTACAGGTACTGTTACGGATTGTGTAACCGGTGAGCCTATAGAAGGAGCTTTTGTAGGTAGTACTTTTGGTGTAATCGCCTATACCGATGAAGATGGTGTTTATACTCTGACAGATATAGAATTAGGTCCAGGTGGCAGTTCAAGAACAGGGAACGTTACTGTTGAGGCTGAGGGATATGTGAGTCAAACCATGTCAGTAGAAGTAAATGCTGAGGAGCCTAGTATTCTCGATTTTAGCCTCTGTCCACCTATTCAATTTTACTACCTTACTGTCGGTACTGATCCAGCAGGTCTAACAACCTTCGCAGAAGAAGGCTGGTATGAACAAGGAACAGACGTTGAAGTAACTGCGCCATCTATAGATGGTTACACTTTCCTATACTGGGATATTGATGGAACAAACCAAGCTGATGGAGAAAATCCAATAACTGTTACCATGAATTCAGCCCATACTGCAACAGCTCATTACTTTGAATGGGTGACAGTCTCTGGCATAAAATATGAGGATAGTGATGGTACCCAAACAACAACCAATCCAATTGAAAATTGGGCTATTGAACTATGGAATGAGAGTTCGCTGCTAAATTCGACGACAACTGATGTAAATGGATATTATGAATTTGTTGTTATCGAGCCTGGTTATTATGAAATAAAAGAAGTTTTACCAATCGGATGGACAAAACTATATCCAGGTGATATTGTCTACGGTGATGGTTCCTCTGTTTTCGGTTACAGTGTCACTATAGAAAATAGCGTTGATTTGGCTGGTAATGACTTTATGAACTTTGAGTGGCTTTATATCTACGGTCATAAATATTTTGATGGTAACGGTGATGGAACATGGAATAATGATGAACCTTACCTTGATGGATGGACAATAACTCTTGATCATAATGATGACACAGTTTCTGTAATAACTGGAGATGGCACATGGGACACGGGATATTATGAGTTCACACTCAAAGAACCAGGTACATACATGGTATCTGAGGGTGCTCCTGATATTTGGACAAAAACTCAACCTACTGGTGATTCTCATCAAGTGATTGCCCAAAGTGGTGGTGATGTTGAACTTAACTTTGGTAACTGGTTTGAAGGAGGGTTGATAACTGATTCAAGTTTGTGTTACTTTGATATTGATGAAGCAGATGGACAGCAGTTCAGAGTAATTTTCACTCCAGATATAGCTAATGATCCGAATTTATACAAAGTTACGGCAACCAATCCAGGTCAATTCTACTATCATGTATTCTATAGCGGACAAGACATCACTGGTGATTTTGAGATAACATTGCCAAGCACTTTTGAGACCCAAGGTGCAACGCCAGTTCATGTGTATAGCTCGGTCATTGCAGGACCTGACGGCTGTCTTATACCTGAGGACGATATTTCAGATGCTTTTGATATCGGTATTGATAGAAACTTACTTACTGTCACTCCATTTGCAGAGTATGATGGTTTTATCTACATCACTGTACATTGTGATTATGCACTAAAACAAACCGGTGGATATGAGCTTCAATATTATTATGATGAGAACGGAGTCGTACGGGGAAATGCAATAAAGGATCCTGATACAGCATCAATCTATGATATGATAGACCATTTATTCTCAGCAACTGGTCCGGATTCATTTGCGGCGGAGGATACAATTCAGAACAGGAATGAATTCAAAAAATTTAGAGGGATCATAGGCTTTCTCACAGACTCATCTGGGAATCCAATTATAGGATCTGATATTATCATAACGGGCCCTTCGATAGAAGGTGGAACTCTCAGTCTTCAAACTGACATAGATGGATTTTATGGGTATTCTTTCTTCCACCTAGGTAGACCTGCATTATACTCTGTGGAATTCGTTGGATATACAACACTATATATTGTTATGAGAGCCGGCCATTTTGCGGAAGTCAGTTATCAAGTTTCCTAAACCCTAATTTTTTTTCTTTTATTATTTTGTTTTCGCCTAAAACAACCAAGTTTAAACCGTGTGACTGCTTTCCCGCCCCTTACCTTATTTCTTAGGATAGGTTTTAAAGAAATATACATCAACAAGTACGCTGGAACAAAAATAGTTTTTTAATTATTATAACTTTTGTTACAATAAAAACTGATGATAAAATATAAATACCGTAGTGGCATTCGTTAGTTGAATAGAACCCAGGTTTTAAAGGGAGGGAGAAAAACATGAAATACAAAATTATAAGCATCTTAATATGCATGCTGTTATTAACCGTGATTCCTGTCACAGCAGGACTAACTATACAGGAAAATCCGCAACCAAGTAGAATCGGTTGGACAACCATCCAGGGCTTTCTACTCACCCGACCTAGAGAGATAAACGGCGGCGCATTGATAATGTTTCGCTGTCTATTTGTCCATTATGTCGCTCAGAGTATTGTTCAACGGATTACTGGTTTTCGGTATGGTGGCCAGATGATGGTTATACCAAATACATTCAGAGGCGTCCTGATGCCACACATGATCATGGGCTGGTGCATTGGCGCCTTAGAATTTTAAAAAAGGAATCACGCCCCTCTTCTCTCTTTTTCTTTTTTATTATGCTTAGATTTACACCAAAAAACCCATTAAGTCTGTGAACTAGGTCAATTCGTTCCCACCCACCTGTTTTCTGAGGATTTTTATTAGTTCCAAACGTTTAAATAAAATCAGAAGATATTAACTTTTTAACTTTATTGTAAGTGGAGGAATAGAAGGTGAAATATCCAGAAGGAATAGTATTTTGTCCTATTTGTCATAAACAATTAACAAAAGATGATGATAAAGAGAGAGGATTTCATCTCCATTGTGAACTTTCAGAGGTGTTTTGTGAGGGTGAGACTAAAGAATCTGAAAGTAGATCTTAGAGTTTATTAAGTAAGTGATTAAGGATGATATCAGTTAAAACCGTGTTAATGTTTTCCCTTTTCTCTTGTTTCTTGAGGATACTTTTTTTAAGGATATAGTATGAAAGAACTTACTTGTTATAATATTGCTGATTAAAATGGAAGCATAGGGTGAAATAAATGACAAGTTGGGAGTATAAAATTATTACAACAGAAAAATCTTTCTGGTCAGGGGAAGATAAATCAGATATAGAACAATTATTAGCTGATTTAGGAAGGGATGATTGGGAACTTGTTTCAGTAGTACCTTTATCTCAAATGGGTGGAGGGACTACTACTAGTTTGCAGTTTTTCTTCAAGAGAAAGAGATTCTAATTATTCAATATCTATTTCTTGTGTCTGAGACTATTTCTTTTACCAAGGCGTGTGTCAGCATGATTCTCAGACAAAACAGACCCTAAAAAACCGTATCATTGCTTCTCCCCGTTATTTTTATTATTTTCATAACATTTAAATAAGATGGCGTCGTTCCAATTTTTACCCTATATTGTCAGGGGAGGAAAAAATATGTACAAGAAAATAGTAGGAATATGTATTTGTATGCTAGTGGCTACTACCTTGGTATCTGCAACAAATATAAATATCAAGGAGAAAATCCAACCACAATCATTTAGTGTTGATGTCCCGGTGTGGGAGGTAGGGGATTCATTTACCTATAATGAAAAATATGTAAATCGTTTGTACAAGGCAGATGGTACTTTATGGTATTTATGGTATCATAATTGTACAAGCACCTATGATGTTACTAACACGACTGGAGATAACTATACGGTCAAGATGACCACGACAAATGATGAGGGGAGTGTCACTATCAGCTCGTTTCACTTCAAATTTACTAAATTAACTAAATTATCCGGTGAAGCTAAACTTAGTAAAACAGATCTTGCTCTAGTAAGTCGTTATGGTCAAGAAAAGGGTCTTGTCTTTTGGTTACTTTTTAACATGATACCTATCCCCGCGCAATATACTGATGCTTGGGCAGGTACTTATTCACCACCTGCTGTATCTCTTCCGTTTCCACTAACCGCAGGAACAAATGGTACCCTGCCGAATAGTTCTTATACAGGTCATGAAAAATGTTCACTCTTCTGGGGTCTTATCACGCTTTTTAATTGGCCAGACCTCTATGGGTACACGGGTGAACAGAATTACACGTGCGAGATGGCAAACATTACTGTTCCAACAGGGACCTATGACGCGTACAATGTCTCAGTGACAGCTACCAGTGGTCTGTATCATGCTTCCGAATCCTACTACTACGTGCCTGAAGTAGGTTGGACGGTAAAAGATGTTTCCAATGCCACAGATATTGGCGGAAGACCAGGGTTTACATTCGAATCTGAGTTAGTTTCTTACTCCTATACTCCCTGATTTTAATAGTCAAATAAGGGTTTCATTCCCTCTTCTCTCCTTTTTTTCTTTTACATTCATGTCTCTGTAAAACCATGTCAAAGCTTCTGTCTCCCTTAAGGATATGTTTTTAAGATAGGAATTGTTATAAAACTCAAAGGTAGGAGAGAACAATGTCGTGGATTCCTGATTTTGAAATTGGTATATGGAATGCGTGGATTTTTATAATCCCCGATATCGTGTTTTGGATTAGTGGTGTCAAATTTTTATTTTCGAAAAGGATGCCTGAAGCTGTTCCCCCTTCAAAAAGGAAGGAGAAGATTCTTTCATATCTATTGGTTATAGTCATGTTTGGATCCTTTTTTTATAGTGTTTTTTTGCCATTAAAACTTGGAACAATTTGGTTCTATGCAGGATTGATTGTATACTTAGGTGGATTGGTTTTGGTTGCTATAGCAATGTTAAATTTTGCTGCTACTCCAATGAATAAACCTGTTACTAAAGGTATTTATCGTTATTCAAGAAATCCTATGTTTATTGGTTGGTTTTTGATCTATTTTGGCATAGCTATTGTTTCTATTTCTTGGGTTTTTCTATTGATAACAATATTTTTTATTTTCATCACGGTTTATTTGTCTCCTTTTGAAGAAGCAGTAACTTTAGGACATTATGGAAAACCATATAAGGAATACATGGAAAAAACACCACAATGGCTAGGGTTCCCTAAATCAAAGAAATAGTTAACACAATAACAATTATGAGTCAAAACTGTGTCATTGTTTGTCCGTTACAATGAAAAAATAACAAATACATAATCATTTATCTCATTGCATAAGAAAATCCAAGTATGTAATCACAAAAGGGACACACATATATTCTATCTTGTTCTCCAGCTCCTCTTCCTTTCTTTTGAATTATTACATTATGAAGATCAATATATTGTTTACAATATGGACAAATTCCCATGATTTCATCACTTATTATTAATAAAATTTTTATAACTATAAGACTTTCCTCTTCAATATTGTACAAAACAAAAGAATTTCCTCTTTTTCTTCTTTTTTTATCTTTCTTTCATTATTTGATTTTCGCTGAAAAAAATCATTACGTTTTAAATAATCGTGTTACTGATTTTTTACTGGTAAATTCAAGTTTCCCTTCTCTTCTGCACTTTTTATCCTGACTATAGTTGGAAAAACAAAGTATAAATTTTATATTATGTTTTAATATCGCAGTGAGGAAAAAATGAAGAACGTTAAAAAACAAAAAAACATAGATAAATTAGAATCACAAGCATGTAAGTTGATCGATTTAGCAGAGTATCAAAAGGATTCCGTTGTGAGCCGAATTATCCTTAATAAAGAGTCTGGAACAATAACACTTTTTGCTTTTGATGAAGACCAATGTTTAAGCGAGCATACTGTACCTTTCGATGCGTTCGTGCAAATTCTTGATGGTGAGGCTGAAATAACAATCTCTGGAAAAACTCTTCTTATGGAAAAAGGTGAGATGGTAATAATGCCAGCAAATAAACCACATGCAGTAAAAGCAGTAAAGAGATTTAAAATGATGTTGATAATGATAAAGTCATAATCCTATGTATTGTTCACTGCTAATTGTTGCTTCGGTACTATTTTGGTTTTACGTCTCTTTCTTTGTACGTCAACATATATACAAAATAATAGAAGCATTAGCGCGGTTTTTCTTCTTTAAAAAAAGGGTCTAACGGACAGTTATTTTTGGAATTGATAGGAAAAAGATAAGGGGGGTTTTTTTTTTATTCCTCTAGGACTATCTTTGCCCGTCCAATCTCAAGATGATTGCCGACGATCTTTACGTAACAATAATCGCTTTTTCCCATGTTTAGCCCTGCCTCACTGAGGTAGGAGTCAAGTTTCAGGACGACGTGGTCTCGTGGCACGATCTCAGTACGGTAGTTTGTACCATCTTTTTTCATTTCTATCTTCATCTCCTTTTCCAGTACCAAATCAGAGTCGCTTTCTTTATCCTTACTTTGTTCGTTTTGCAAATCATCTATAATTTCTTCTTTTTCTTTTTTTGATATCATATATCTTATCTCCTCATAGTGCTGTGATTTGTAGAATACTACATCGATGTTCTAGTATTTTTTTTCTTTGGTTTTTGTGTACAGCGAAAAAGGAACAATAGTACTAAGAGTTTTTGGTTGGAGTTGTGCGGTGGTGTCGGAAACGTGTAAGAAAAATTAAAAAAAGGAAAAAGAGTCAACGAGGAGCTTGGTATTGCTAGTCTGGCATGTTGAAATACTGGGTTTTGTAGATCTCTTGAAGGAGGCGTTCTCCATGCCAGCATTCTACACCAAGTTTGTGTGGGAGTTCAAATGCGGGTTGAGTGAATCGATTGGTGGTAATTACCTTGGCGCAGGTTGCTTGGTAGTATCCCCAAGCAGCGCAGATTTCTTGGATGGCTTTTACCCCGATAGTGTCTTTTCTTAGCTTCTCCTGATTAGAGGTGATAAATCCAATTCTTTATCAATGGAAAAAGTCTTGTTAAACAGATGGTTTCATACTACGTTTGGTTAAGGTAGTATATTATTGATTTGGGGATGGCTATCCCACAGCCAAGGCCGAACCCCAGACGTATGCCGGGTGTAGCAGTTCCATCTGTTTTGTAGCTTTTTCCATAAATATGGGTAGGAACCCAACGGTTCTTCTGGTTTAACTGAACACTACGTCCAGTATTTTTTTGGTTATTTAATTTTTCAGGTAGGGGTGGATTTTTGTTTTTTCCCCCAAAATACCATCCTAGTCCCATTCCACCTATAAAGCCTCCTAGAGCAGTAATGAAGTATGTTACCCAATTATCATTTTGATCTTCTATTAATTTCTGTAATTCCTCTGTCATTTGATTTTTTTCTTCTGTGATATTGTCAATCATTGTCTTTAAATAAGCGATTCGTTTATTGGCTTGTGCTATCTCCTCTTTAAAAGTTTTTTCTCTCTCAATATAGCATTGTTTTTCCTGGGTCTTCTCTTTTTTTGCTCGTTCGTACGCATAGTGTAGTCGATTAATTTCTTGGTTTCTTTGATTTTCTATTTGTTTCTGGTTATGTAATTCCTGTAAGAGTGTGTTGCGTTCATTTGTTAGTCGTGTCGCTTGTTGTGACGTTTCTCCAAGTTCCTGATCTTTTTGAGCCACGATCCTTTGATGTTCTTGCTCTGCTGCTGTTCTCTGCTTTTGTAGTTCAGTTGTTGTTTCGTCTTGCTTTTCAATCATATGCTGTATCATCTGTTTTAATGTAGCATTTTCCTTCGTCACTTTTTGATATTCATCGTAGCTTACGAAGGATGGATTTGACCTAGGTTTTTGATTATGATAGGTATAATACTGTGTCTGACCTGGTATCAATGGCTGCTGTGGAGCCTCAGGGGAGACAGAGGTTGGTGTGATGGTTCTTGTATAAGCGATTGTATCTGATGGCTGTCTATTGTTTAACGTATTATAGACCGATTTTACCGATGTTTTAACAGCAAACGCGATTACGTTTTTCGGTATATCCTTTTTATCGTATTCAAAAATCATATCAACTTTTTTTTGTGATAACGTCATTTTTTGATCACCTTTTTTTTTTATCAAATCAAAGTATTAGAATATGTATTTATTGGTTGGACCGTTTATTTCATAAAAGAATTATACGTGAAAATAACACCGATTTTTCTTGTGAGCCCTGCATCTGGACTAGCTGCGGGGAAGTTACATGAAAAATTTCCGGAAATTTTCTCCCTATAATTACCGGTAATTTTTTCTTCTACAGTCCACGGGCTCCAGTGGAGCTCGTCAGCTCCGGGGGTGAAGCCCTACCGTTGGCTTCGTAGGTTTTGATGTTTTCTTTCTTAGTGGGTGCTGAATTACTGTCTGTCTATGCATCGTGATCTACTTTTATAAGAATAATAATGGTTGCCCTGGGGTCATTAGGAATACAGTAATCGATTTATCGACCGGTTGCTCCCTTGAGGAGGAATAATACTTTCGCTGTTCCTCGTTATAGGTTGATAAAGATCAGATGACTTGTCTGATTCTGGGGTTGATTCGTCCGATGAAAACAGTCTCAAAATTATAGCATCTTGTCGAGATGTATGGGTTTTAATGGTCTGAATTTCGAGATGCGTTAGATGACATGGATAAAGAAGCCTTTATCTTTTTAACAACTCGTGCGAAACAGAATGCCAAAGCAGTGTCGAAAATACAAAGCCCTGATCTGTTTGAATCGGTGATTCTGTCTAGCCTCGTGGAGCATCAGCGGGAGCTGCAGTAGATAGAAGCGGAGTTGATACCGCCGCAGACCAAGACCTGCCCGCGGTCTGGGAAGGCAACCCGGATTGAGGATTTCTTCAAAGGTGAGACATTTTAGGAGGGGGTGACGATCCTGTGCCAGGAGTGTCGGGAAGCACTCTTTTATATTCCATTAAATACTGTTGAAAAGAAAGAGGATATGAAATTGAGGAATTACATCTCTCATCAACCTGAGTAAACTTCCATTTGGTTATAGATTCTTATGAGTGTTGTGTTGCCCGTATCTCTGTCGGTGATAATATAGTAGGTTGTGCGAGTTGGTATCTACATATTTTCTGATGTTTTTGATTGAATGAAGGGAGGGATGTATCAGCATTTTGTGATGCGTTCTCTGATTTCCCCCTATATTTGATTTGTTCCTATTATCCCTGGTTGATCTCGTATACATAGTCTTCAATCGTTTTCTGCTGTACCCATCTTTTTTTCGCTGGTCTTTTTCCTTCTAACTGGTTCTTCAGCTGGTATACATAGCTATACATCTTTTTTTCTTTTTTCATACTACTCCAGTAGTATGCTTCATCCCGTGATCCTTTCATAATAAGGATTTTCACCTCTCCAGGGTACCCGTCTCGTGCAGTTCGTCCTTTCCGCTGGATATGTCGGATTGCAGAGGGAACCGGCTCGTAGAACAACACCAGGGATGTGGTGGGGATGTCAATGCCTTCCTCACCGATACTGGTGGAGATGAGGACATTATAGGTGCCTTGTCGGAATCCATCTAGTGTTTGTTTCTGTTCTGCTTGGCTCATCCCTTTTTCCGATGTGGTGGTAGCCTGACCGATGAAGTGAATAGCGCGGACACCTGGTATCGTGTTCAGAATTGAAAGAAGCATTTGCACAGTATCTCGGTATTCTGCGAACACCATAATCCGCGCCTCCTTCTTTTCTGTCAGATGGTGTTGCAGAATGGTTTTCGTAATCGCGAGTTTCGGCTGTCCATCGTGGATGTTATTGATTCCTTGTTTGATGTGAGGATAGGATGGATGTTTCTGTATTTGTTGTGCACCCCGTGATGAATCTGCATCGAGCTTCATTAGATATGTCTGTGCCACCGTGGCTCCCTGACTGGTCAACAGATCCTTAAGGTGGGAGAGCTTCATTGTCGCAGAGACGACACTAAGTCCCTGGTAGAGGTACCCGCCTCGTCTCCCGAGATTCCGCTGCATCCTATGTTGAATCTCCACTAATGCTTTCTTGCTTAATTTCTCAGGGGTCAGGTATGTCGCCTGACGCGAATACTTCCCAAGAGTTCTGAGGAGCTCCCGAAGGATCCCATCAATCTGCTGCATGACCAGGGTGACCTCCATGGGCATGTCGATGAGATGCCACTGCAAAGACCGATGTGACAGATACGGTCGCACGTCATCATCCGATTCCGTTCTCACCTCAATGTGTCGTATCCCTAGGGAATGGACTACATCTTCGACCTGTTTGAAATCCCTACCAGGCGATGCTGTCAATCCAAGGAATCGTGTATCAGGATTCGAGTGGAACTTCTCACTAATCCGCACATAAGCATAGTCGCCAACGGTTCGATGCGCCTCATCAAAGATAATCAACCCATAGTCAGTGAGAGCTACCCTGGTATCAAGATCATGGTCAATGGTTTGGGGTGTTGCAACGACCACCCTTGCGTTCTTATACACCTCCGTTCTCTTTTGTGGCGACAGGGTCTCACCAGTCACTAGGGCAACCTCATCTGGGGAGAGAATAGTTGTCTTCCGAATAAACGAGGCATGCTGCTCACAAAGTGGTTTTGTGGGAGCAAGAAACAGCACTTTCTTCCCTGAAACCAATGTATCTACAAGCACCAGCACCGCAATAATGGTTTTTCCCAGCCCCGTGGGTAATACCACAAGGCTGTTGGTGTTTTTCACTGCCTTATAGATCGCTATCTGGTACTGCCGCTGTTCTATTCTGCAGGGTTTGATAAGTGAATGGCTGATGAAGGGGGTTGTTGTGCTTGTCACACAATGTCCAGAACAAGGGGTCTGTTTAAAAACTCTTGTAACCCATGCATTACCATTGTCCTTTATGAACCCGTAGAACAATATAGAACAAGAGTAACGTTATGAAAATATTACTCATACTACCCCATCACAAACAAAACAATATTTTAAATAAATTAATAACATCATTAGGATTTCCTTCACTGACTTTAGAACAATTAGTAGCTTGTACGCCGAAAAAATATGAAGTGGATTATATTGATGAACGGTTACAAACCGTTGATTTTCACTGGAAGGGAAATCTCGTCGGTATTACAGCGACTACCGTTAATGCGAACCGTGCATACAAGCTCGCTGACGAGTTCAGACGACAGGGAAAAACTGTTATTCTCGGAGGATACCATCCTTCTGCAATACCTGAAGAAGCGAAACAACATGCAGATTCAGTGGTAATCGGGGAAGCTGAAATTAGCTGGCCGCAACTTCTCAAAGATTATGAATCTAATACACTCAAGCCATTCTATAAATCAAAACCTGTTGATCCTCGTATGATTCCTCCTGCAAGCACATTACCAGAGTATCTCCGTGCAACAGGGATAATCCAAGCAACACGTGGATGCCCATATCAATGTAAATATTGTGCAGTGCAAACTGTTGAGGGAGGTCTATTTCGAGCCAGACCACTCCCGTCTGTCATCGAGGAGATTAAAAATCTGAAAAGTAATCGGTTTTTTTTCGCGGATAGTTCATTGACTATAAATAAAACGTATACAAAAAAACTATTTCGAGCAATGATCCCGTTACAGAAAAAATTTAGTTGCTATGGGAATGTCGATGTGTTATACCATGATGACGAACTCTTACGAATAGCTAGTGAAGCAGGATGTGAGCAATGGCTCATTGGATTCGAATCGATAAATCAGGAGACGTTACAAGCTATCGGTAAAAAAACAAATACTGTTCAATACTATACCTCTGCGGTAAAAAAAATCAAAGACTATGGGATGAATATTATGGGTCTCTTCATGTTTGGATTTGATACTGATACCCTTGATGTTTTTTCATCTACCCTTGAAACAATAAATAAAATGGGACTTGAACGTGTTGGATTTGCGTTATTGACTCCCTTCCCGGGAACAACCTTATTTAATGAATTTTTAAAAGAAGGAAGAATTTTGACAACAGATTGGTCAAAATATAATCTTAGGAATGTTGTATTTCAACCAAAAAATCTATCTGTTGAACAACTTTTAGATGGGAGAAACTCTATTGCAAAAGAGTTTCAATCTTTTTCTAATTATTTACAGAAGAGTTTTAACGATAAAAATCGTTCTATAAATCGACTTTTTAATAGTATCATAGTTGATTATTTTATTATGCATAAATTATTCAGAATTTAATTCTAGTTGTTTATACTAAAGAACGATTATCATTTATATCATAGAACTCGTGTTATTGTTTTCTTTCCCCACCCGTCTCGTGGTTATTGACGATCCATTACACACCATCATTAAATGCATTTGAAAAAACCTATGCTCCTGAGATAGAACATATTTATACCGTACAGTTTTTTTTCCTCCCTCATATTGACTATGTTCAGCTCAAACAGAACACGTTATGCATGACTCGAGAGCCACTTGCGGGAACCTCACTGTCGAAGATAATGTGCATTCTGCTGGAAAACAGGTTCCAAATCGACAATCGCTATCTACCGCGATTGCTGTAATCATTGATAATCTGTGGTCTAACAAGTCCTCTTCGAATCAAAGAACATCTCAAATTTGATTGCGCTATAAAAAAAACTATGTAAATCGTGTCGATGCTTGGCTTCTTGGTTATGAAAAATAATTGTATAAATACGTTATGGAAAAAGTTTTTTAACAATTGTTAATTAAGGAAAGAGGGTAATTATGAAGAATATATTCATAATCATATTTATATGTCTTTTATTAAGTTCTTTTCCATTAGTTGTTGCAGAAAATAATAATAATAATTATTCAGAGGCTTTGGCTGGATTAGTGAATCCAGATATGCTATTTATCAGTATGACTAAGATACGGAACAGCGATGGAGAAACATTCGATGCAACATCTGGTAACATTCAAGTCGCAATCGATAGTACATCTAGCCCAGGTACTGTCTGGGTTCCGTCTGGTACATATAATCCACCAGATACTATACTTATAAAAGAAGGAATCACTCTTGATTTATGCGGAGCGACCATTAAACCGTTATCTGCTTATGGTAGTATCGTTCGGCTTGAAAAAGATGCTAATTTCTGGAACGGATTTATAGATTGTACTTCAATTGTTATGTCAGATACTGATGCCGCAGTTTATTTATCTGGATTTTCTGGTGTTGTTAGTGGTGATACAATACAAACAATAAAAAATATACGGATGGATGGAAAAGTTGGAGTTGGTTCGAATCAATACTATTATGGATGTGGTGTATTCCTAAACGCTCCATCTGGGATTTGTTACAGAGCATTGTTTTCCAGAATTCATATTAGTGGATTTAGATATGGTATTCGAATGTTTGCACACGGTGGTGACATTCAAGAAAACATCTTCAAATATATCGGAGAGTATGCAAACTATTATCAACTGTATTTAGAAGCATCTGGAAGTTCAGAAATATCCGATAATCTATTTGATATGTTCGAAGCCCAACCAGGGTTTGCTAATACGGGTTGGGGAACTGGAGTAACAGAATGTAATATCGTCATGAAAGGCGATTGTCATAATAATCTTTTCAGAAGTATGTTCTTTTGGGATTACTCTGTTGACATGAAGGAGATGGGGAAGATGTCATTGAATCTCGATGCCTCTACAAGTAATAATTTTGTTGCTTGGACAGGAGGTAATGAAGGAGATGGGACTCCTGGAAACAGTGATTACATAGATGCTGGTACAAATAATGTTCTTTGGAAATTACCAATTTATATGCCTCCTTCTCAGTGGGATACATTACATTTCCTAGACGATATGCAAGATGCCTATCATACTACTGCTAGCGGTTCTGGAACTTGGTTAGGTTTAGAAAGTCCTTATTATCTCTTTACAGAAACCGACCAGATAGTAAATAGCAAAGGAAATACCTTCTCAGATATACAATTAGCCTTAAATGATCTCGAAGGTCAACCAGGTACGATTTGGGTTCCAAAGGATACGTATGCAATATCTTCTCCTATTACAGTTCCTGAATATGCTTTTTTAGATTTAATGGGTTCAACTATTAAACCAACTTCTGCGATGAATGTAATAACTTTAAGTAAAGGCTCTATGATATTAAATGGTATAATCGATTGCACTGAAGTTGTTTTATCAGATGACCAGGCTGCTATGCGAGTAACCAATTTAGTTAGCGACTACCACTTAGGGGCTATAATCGACAATATGGTTCTTCTTTCAAGCAACACTAAGGGAACCGGAATCTATTGTCTGGAGCAAGGTCAATTATATACAAGTGTATGTTGGGTATGGAGTACACGGGTGTATATCGACCAATTTAAATATGGAGTTCGACTCCAGGATAATTACCTCAATAGTGGCTGGGATACTTATGTTAATGCAGACGTTTTTAGATATATAAGAATAAACGAGTGTGTCTACAATATTTATTTGAAAGGTTCCTCTGGTTCGGAGGTATCTGGTCATCTCTTTAGTTATATCATATGCAATCCGCTTCCCGCTGGTGGAACCCTGATTTGTATTTATAATACAGGAGGTGCCTGTCTCTACTTTGATAAAGTATGGATCCCTGAGTTCCCTTCCAAGATGCGTGCGTACAATAGATTGTCTCTTGAAGACCATTCTAGTTATGGTTCTTTCTTCGAACTATGCGGAGGAACACAATATCCTGGAGATTACACAAGTAACCATATGGGAAATTGGGCAACCCGTGTAAAAGGAATTACAGAAGGAACACCTATACCAAGTGAAATACCTGTGTTAAACGAAACTATGATAGACGATTATTATTTCCAAGTACAAGGGGGTAACCCCGGACCAAATAAACCAAATGTACCCAGTGGACCTTGTTTAGGAAAACCCGGAATATTATACACATATGAAACATCAACGATAGATCCAAATGGTGGTTTAGTGTACTATATGTGGGATTGGGACGATGGAACTCCATTAACCTGGACAGGACCATTCAACTCTGGTCAAACAGCGACAGCATCACATATATGGTCAGCAAAAGGAATCTATAATATCAAAGTCAAAGCAAAAGATATAACAGGTGCTAATAGCGTTTGGTCAGATCCTTTACCTATAATAATGCCTTTTTCTTTTAATAAGCCGATACTCCGGGTTTTGGAGTTATTTTTCCAGCGATTTATTATCCCATGCGTTTTCAATCCTATGACAACTATTAGGATACTAAGAATCCCCTATCTTTTTCTTTTTGTTTTATCTAATTACTTGTCGTAGGAATCAGGTCAATGCGTTCCTTCAACCTGGTTCTGCTGATATATTTATGAATACAGGGGAAGAAATTTGAACATATGGATGTGAAAATAATCTTATAAAAAGATTGAAATAATATTTTTTTATTCGTTTATTTAGTTTGTATATTGAAAAACAATATTTTCATTTGATCTGTTGCACTGTTTCCCTTTGAATCATAGATGACAACTTTTATCTTATGCAAACCTATTGATCTTTTATTAAGCAAATATTCGTAGGGTTTTTCAGTATCAGTAAAAAATAGTTTATTGCCGTAATAAAATTCTACTCTATCAATTGGATATACTCCTGGTTTTACTTCGGCATAAATATTGGTTTCATTAATAATTAGGGATGTTACATATTTTGTATTTTTAAGGATAATATCATTATAAATTATTTTTCCTGCTCTTGGGTTTGCAATATACACCTGTGGTACTTCTACCTGCATATCTGCGAGGATTGCCATTGTCGCAGCGATATGCCTTGTGATATTCACAAGATAACTGAAATTGATATTACTTATATTGTCTTGGGGTGAATGATAATTTGGATCCCCTTCAGCTTCCCATACACTTATTGATTCATAACCAAATTTCGTAAAATAATAATAATCACTAAAACCAATAGGTAAATATCTGTTTACCTTCCAAAAAGTAGTGATGTCAAAATTTAAACCATATTCTTTGGTTATCTTCTGCATAATATCTACTATCCATCCTGTATCTTCTGTAACAGAAAGTCTGATTTTTCTTCCGTTTTCGGCGGTGGTTGCTCTTCCTATTCCGTCTGCGTTGAACTCCACTAAAACAGGTGTTCGTTGATCATAGAGTTCTCGGACATATGCATCACTTCCGAAAAGGCCTTGTTCTTCCCCGGAAAATGTTACAAATTTCATGGTTCTTTTAAAACTATATTGACTAAGAGCATATGCAGCAGCAAGAACGGCGACTGTCCCTGAGCCATCATCATTTGCGCCAACTGTTCCTTTTGCTGAATCATAATGTGCATTAAAAATTATTATGTCATCATAATTTGGATCTGATCCTGGCTGTGTTGCTTCGACATTTTGTGATGCAACAACGGTCGGATTTGATTTGTTTATTTTTGCACTCCAATTGTGATATCGTACTTGTATGCCCATGTTTTCAAATTGCTCATAGATATAATGCGACGCGTTTTGACAACCAGAGGTTCCAGTATACCTAAAACCTATTTTTAAAACTAAAGATTCCATAAAGTTTTTTATAAGTGTTTCATTTATTTTAAGTAATATATTTTGAATTTTTTCATCTGTCTGTAACACGGCATTCTGTTCATACTCACTCTGTTGATGTTCTTTTGCTATCGTTTTTGAAGTGACTGTTGGTCCAAAAACCACGAGCGTGAGAACGAAAAAACACCATATTTTTAGTATCATCGTATGCATATAAACTTTCATGTATCTAGGAATGTTTATAAATTTTTTGACTACTGTATTTTATAAAATTTTTATTTTTTTTCATTTGATTTCGTACAAAGAACAGTATCATTTGTGTCTTAGAGAGCGTGTCAATGTTTTTCCACCCGCCTTTTTTCATAGAAGATGTTATTAACGAATAAGAAAATAATTAGCAAAGTATAAATATATGGTATGCCATGCTATGTCATGGGAGAGGAGGAAGGGACGTTTTACGTTCTTTATAAACCCCCTATTTATCTTCCTTTCCCCCTTTACATTTTTTTATTAACAATTGGCACAAAAACAAATACCTCTCTGCCTGTAAACCGTGTCACTGCTTCCCTACCTACCCTAAAATATGATTTTTATTGGTTCCAAACATTTAAGTAAAATAACAACTTATTAACTTTTAATATATTAATAATAGGGCGTGAAAATCCTTATTTAAACGGAGGGAAAAAATGAAAAAAATACTATCAATTATATTAACAAGTATTTTATTTATAAGTGGACTTGGAGCGGGGGCATCACTATTACAAGAAACAACTTTGAAACAACCTGTACTTTTAGATGAATATGACATGGTAATTATTGCACCAGAGATGTTTTCTGATGTACTTCAACCATTGCTTGCCCATAAGAACACTGTTGGGATACAAACATTTTTAAAAACAACTGAAGAGATTTATACTGAATATGATGGACGTGATGAAGCGGAACAGATAAAATATTATCTTTATGAAGCCGTTGAAACTCTAGGTATTTCTTATGTGTTGTTGATAGGTGATGTAGACACCTTACCAATTAGGACGACTGAGGTGAACCATATATGGCCGGGTGCTGATCTAATACAAGTTGATAATATTATCACTGATTTGTATTATGCTGATATCTTTGATGCTGAGGGAAATTTCAGTAGTTGGGATTCAAATAATGATAATGTTTTTTCTGAATTTTATTTATATAATATGGGTGAAAATCCGGGTGAGATTGAGGTGGTTGATGAGGTTGATTTATATCCAGATATTGGTGTGGGACGAATACCCTGTGGCAATGATAATGAATTAGCAAATGTCATAGATAAAATTATTTCATATGAGACACAGTCGTTTGGTGAGTGGTTTCATCGGTTGATTCTTGCGGGTGAGGATGGTTTTCCTGAACCAGGCTATCAATGTGAGATGATAACTGATTGGGTTGGAGAATTACTGAAAAATTTTACGTCAGTAAAATTGTATGAATCATTAGGTACGCTTAAACCACGTCTCATAAATAAGGAATTGAATACAGGCGCTGGATTGTTTCTTTTCTTTGCTCATGGTAGGCATATGGCTATTGCGAATTATCATAAATTATTCATTAAAGGACTTAATAATATAGATAAATTACCAGTTGCTTTTATTGGTGGGTGCTATAATGCCCAGCTTGATGCTTCAGTATATAGCCTCCTGATAGAATTTGGTTTAGTAAGAATGGACAGTTTTTTACAGTTTTTAGGAGTTGATACCACTAAGTTACAACGATGTATTGCCTGGGAATTTTTAAAGTATGAGAAGGGTGGTTCGATTGCAACTATTGGTTCAACACGAAAGGGTCATTTAAATCGAGAAGACCCCCTCTCTAGCTTTGGTGGATTACTAATTATAAAATTTTTTGAATCATACGAACCTGGGATAAAACTTTCAGAGATGTACATAAAAGCAGTTACTTCATTTATAAATGATACTTGGAAGGATTATATGACTCTACAAGAAATCATTATTTTAGGTGATCCTAGCCTAAAAATTGGGGGGTACCCTGCTATCTACACGTAAGTAGCAGTGACTGCAGATTCACAATTTGCGCCTTATCTTTTTTATCATAATGCTTTCGCAAAAACCCCTTAAGAGTAGACCGTATCACTGTTTTCCGGCACCTAATCTGTTTCTGAGGATATGTTTTTACGGGGGAAATTGTACACAGTTTTATCTCTAAAAAGGAAAATTATAAATAATAATATTCACTTATAATGATCTAAGGAGGAAATTTCTTGAGAAAACAATATTGTATTGTTATTTGTATGCTGGTAATGTTACCAATTTTTTCGACAGCGGGTTTGGCCCATCAGAGCACTGTCCTTGAAATAGGAGAGATAGATGAAGGATTACTCGTTGGTGTCGCATCAATCATTAAAAACATTGGAGATGCACCTGCCAAGGACGTTGCGTGGTCGATACGTTTTGAAGGTGGCATAGTTCTCATCCCGCTTGGTAGTGAAAGGAATGGTGCTTGTGACAGTATTGATGTAGGAGGAGAAAAAAATATTTTTTCAGGTCCTGTGTTTGGATTTGGAGTATTGCGTCCAATGGAAATTACTGTCTCTGCTCAGGCATCAAATGCTGACCCTGTTAAAAGAACAGAGATTGGCTGGATATTCCTTTTCATCATGCAAGTATGATAATAGTATGAATATCCATCCAAAGCCTGGATAGTTATGTGCTGAAGGACATACCTGGTTAGTGGGAGCAATTATACAGCAACTATTGGGATTTTAAAAATCTCCAATTTTTTTCTTTTTTTTGTTTGATATTTTTAGATATTTTTATTAAGAAACCCTTCTCATTATTATTGATGTAAACCCTGTCACTGCTTTCCCACCCACCTGCCTTTGTTTTTGTTTTTTTTATATTGTTTCCAAACCTTTAAATAAAATAACATTATATGAATCTTAGACCTGTTGTTTTAACAGGGGGAGGAATTAGAACATGCGGAAAATATTAGCTGTTGGAATAATACTGTTATTTATTGGAGGAAGTGTAGTCTCTGGTTTTCAAATACATACAAGTCATCAATCATTGAACCGTGGTTGGTTGTATGTCGGTGGCGACGGACCAGGAAATTATACATCCATTCAAAGTGCGATAAATGATGCGAATCCTGGTGATACCATCTTTGTCTATGATGATTCCTCCCCCTATTATGAAGGAATCACGGTAAATAAAGCACTCAATTTGATTGGTGAAAATAAAAATACTACGGTAATAGATGCCGGAGGAAACGGAGATGTCATCAAAATTTCTGCTGATGGAGTATGCGTGGAAGGATTTACTTTGCAGAATTCCGGTGAATTTTGGCAGATGGCTGGAGTTGATATCGTAGCGAACTGTTCCTTAATCACCAATAACAATATAAAAGATTGTTGTGATGGAATTAATATTTATAAAAACCGTTTTAATAATATACTTTCAGAGAATAGTATTAGTTCTACTCAACTAAATGGGATAGGACTGTGGTATTCAAGTAATAATAACTCAATTCTAAATAATACTATTCATTCGAATAAAGGCGACGGAATACAACTCTTTTGTTGTCAAGAGAATAAAATAATTGGAAATACCCTCTCTTCGAATAATCAAGGGATTTATCTCTCCAGATCAAATACAACTTTTATTTCTGATAATCTTTTAGATTCAAATGTAAATAATGGGATTTTAGTGAGTGGTACGTTAAACATCGTTTGTAATAATACCTTTTTCAATGATGGTATTTTCGTTTCTGTCTCCATAACAGAAACAAATGATATCGTTAATAATACTGTGAATAATAAATCACTTGTTTATTTAGATCACGTATCAGATAAAGTAATCTCTATTCAAGCAGGTCAAATAATTCTTGTCTACTGTGAGAATATTACCATTCAAAATCAAGAGTTAACACATACCTCGATTGGGATTCAGTTAGAAGGTAGTGATAATTGTGTCATTGTTGATAACTGTCTCGCAGATAATAGGTATGGGATTCATCTTCATGGGTATGATCACCATATTATGAGCAATACAATCTTAAACAATAGTAATGGACTCTACTGTATTACTCAAAGAACTAATATCGAAGGTAACCTCATCGCAAACAATGAATATGGGATTGATCTAATCGGATGGAACAATACCATAAAAAATAATATCATTTCAGAAAATAAATATGGACTACACGTTGAATTTGGCTCTAATAACAATATAATGTTTAATAATTTTCTTAATAATAGTCGAAATGCAGGATTCTCTGTTTTTTCAGGTGATCGAATAAATAATTGGACTGACAATTATTGGGAAAGACCAAGGATTTTTCCAAAACTGATTTTAGGAAAAATGAGATTAGGAAATTCAAGGGTCAATATACCTTGGATTAATTTTGATTGGCATCCATTACAAGAACCCTATGACATCCCTTGATTTTACACAAAAAAACCGATTATGGAACCGTGTCACTGCTTTCCCCCAACCATGTTTCTTTTTGTAACTTTTGTTACGATTAAAATACAATCATAAGATATAAATAAGATTAATGGATATTAATTTCCTGCACCCATTTTTTAGGGGAGGAAACAGACCATGAAAAGCAGCGTATTGAAGAATAGTATTGTTTTAGGTATTCTCGTGTTGTTTGTTGGAGCAAGTGTCGTGTCTGGTTATCAAATAAATTCAAATCCTCAACCATTAGGTCGTGGGTGGCTCTATGTTGGTGGGAGTGGACCTGGGAACTATACGACTATTCAAAGTGCAATTAATGATGCAAACCCTGGTGATACGGTGTTTGTGTACAATGGAACATATTCTGAGCATGTAGTGGTGAATAAAACAATCGATTTGATTGGGGAAAATAGGGATACTACAATTATTGATGGTGGAGGGGCAGGTAGTGTTGTGTGTGTTACTTCAGATGGGGTGACGATTTCTGGTTTCACCATACAGAACGGTTTCCATGGCATCGTCCTTGGTTCTTCCAGCAACAACACCATCGCAAGCAATAACGCATCACACAACAACGTCTGTGGCATTTACCTCGAACTTTCTAATAACACCGCTATCATAGACAATACAGCATCAAACAACAGCGAAGGCATCTTCCTAGGATATTCCAGCAACAACACCATTATAGGCAACAATGCATCAAACAACTACCTTGGCATCCTCCTAATATCTTCCAGCAACAACACCATTATAGGCAACAACGCATCACACAACAACTGTGGCATCTACCTAGGCTACGAATTTTCTTCCGGCAACAACAACCATCTGTATCATAATAATCTTATAAATAACGCTCAAAACGCGTATGATAAATGCAGTAACATCTGGGACAATGGGTACCCCTCTGGTGGCAACTACTGGTCAGACTACAATGGAACAGATACTGATGGGGATGGCATCGGAGACACACCATACAACATTCCTGGTGGGAGCAACCAAGACCACTACCCGTTCATGGAACCGAATGGTTGGGTAAATGAACCACCAGATTTAACTATCGATATTACAGGAGGTCTTGGAATCAATGTACTCGTCACCAACAATGGACAAACAGACGCGGACAATATCACATGGTGGATTCACGTGGAAGGCGGCATTTTCGGGTTGATTAATACAACGATGAATGGTACAATCGACATCACTGCAGGAGAAACATTACCCGTGGTTTCATTACAATTGTTTGGTCTTGGTCCTATCTCCATTACCGTAAAAGTTGATGATATTGAGATGACTGCATCAGGATTTATTCTCCTGTTCTTTGTTATTGGAATAACATAAGATTCAAAACTTTCCATCTGCTTCCTCACCACCCCAATTTTCTGAGAATTTATTTTCAAGTGCAGGGGAAAGGATTTGAACCCGCGTTTATTGGAACGACAACAAGTGCCTTTAGAAGCATCTTTAATTAAATATCATCATACATTTGATTGTACTCTCTGAGACATATTAAGAGCCGAAATGAAAGTACACAGCCTCTGAGGAAAAAGTATGGTACTGGTGCCAATCCCCAGCAAGCCTATAAGGATTTATTGTCGCGTCGAATCTGTATTCTCCATCAGGCAACCATGGAAAAGATTCAATGATATTATGATTTCCTCGGGCTATCATAGGCAGAATGATATTTGTCAAACCAAAAAATACCGTTGTCTGTAAAAGTCTTTCCTCACCTGGTTTAAATTTTGTATTAATAAAACGATTGATAAAACTAAACATATTTCTATGATATGGGTAATATACAAAAATTCTTGAATCCCATTCTCCATTTGGAAGATACCAAACTGCGGATGTGATGCGTTTGCCACCCCAATTTACTTCTATTTGTTCATTCCAGGTGTTTGTTGCGTACACATTCAAGACAACTTTTCTTTCATCTACATTTTTTACCTCTGCTCTTACTGTTAATGGTGCATCAATATTTGCTGATATTTTTTCATCGTCTAATTGAGAATTTTTATTGGAAGGAATGCCGGCTACAGAATACGAAATGCCCATTGTAAGCATCAGCATTATTACAAATATTACAACTACTTTTTTTCTCATAAACAATCCTCCACATGCAATGCTAAAGCATACCACGTATTTATATTTTTTCATTCAACAGTAAGGATTTCCTTATTATCACAATAATGAAAAAGTATGCAGGGGGAGGGATTTGAACCTTTGGAGTTATTCAAAGGGGGCTTGAAAAATAAGGCTCATAGAAGGCTCGTAGAGGTTAAAAGCCCCTTGGGGGTAATATTCCGGCCGATAGGACCCCAAGAGAGTCCTATCCCCTTCCTTTCTATGTTATTTAAAAAAGTAGGGTCGGGTATAAGTTTTTAAGGAAAGAATAGTTACAAAGCAGGAGAGGAAGGTAAGGGATATGAAAAAAATTGTAATGTTGTGGGCTATCATCCTTTTTATTTGTACTGGATTATTGAGTGGATGCACTGAACAATCAAACTCTGAAAATGATAAAACAAGTGAAATAGCTAAAGTTAAATTGATTGATACTGATTATGAACGTCACAGTACAATCGTCGGTTGGTATGATTATTATAAAGGAACAATAAAAAATGTAGCAGGTTATATGTTGAACGGAGTATCAGTGACCGTTAAGTTCTATGATGAAAATGATCATTTTCTATTCAAACGAACCGATACTATTTATTATTTAGCGAATACATACACCAAAGAGTTTTCAGTTACGGTACACAGTTATGATGATTATGCTGAAAATATTGATTATGTTAAATACGAGTTTCTAGCATTATAAACGGTGTCACTGCTTCCTCACCCACCTGTTATAAGATTTTTATTTTTTCAAAATATTTATATGGATATAGTCGATTGTAATGTATGACATGATTGATGCGTAGGGGGGACATCCTATAAAATACCAGAACTATGTACGGTTCATTCTTATTGTATTTATTCTCTGTCCACTCATAATCCAGCAGGTTGTGGTTGTAGAAGCAAAGATATTTGATATTGATATCCCAAAATTAAAAGATATGATACCATTTCCCGCGCTAAATTACCTTGGATGGGCTTATGGGAAAACAATACCACAACTTGCTTTTAATGAGGGGTTTAGAGCAAGCCCTGCAAATATCACACTTGGAGTCAATGAGAAAGTAAGTATCAAGGTGGGAAACTACGATTT
>LSSI01000051.1 GCA_001595945.1 Thermoplasmatales archaeon SM1-50 | reverse complement strand
TTGTCGTCTTTCTTCTTTTTTTCACCTTTCACTGTATAGTCTGCGTTTATGGTGGAATCATCATCTGATGGATGACCCTGCCAAGACTCTCCTGATGCTGCACCTTGTCCTGGTTGTTGCTGCTGCGCAGCCTGCTGATAAATGGTGGCTGACGCCTTTTGGAATGCTTTGGTCAGTGCATCGGTTTTTTCCTTGATAATCGTAGTATCATCACCAGTGAGTGCTTCGCGAAGCTCTTTTAAAGCCTTCTCAAGAGCCTCCTTATCCTCTGATGAAAACTTATCCTTAAGTTCTTGCAGTGTTTTCTCTGTACTATGCACAAGGGAATCCGCTGTGTTGCGTACCTCAATTTTTTCCTTGCGTTTTTTATCTTCCTCTTCGTGTTCCTTTGCTTCTTTTCTCATTCGGTCGATCTCAGAGTCAGAAAGCTTTGTCGAACCAGTGATCCGAATAGACTGCTCTTTGCTAGTCCCAAGGTCTTTTGCAGAGACATTTAGAATACCATTTACATCAATATCAAAGGAGACCTCGATTTGTGGTAATCCCCGCGGAGCAGGCAAAATACCGTCAAGATGGAATCGGCCAAGGCTTTTATTATCCACTGCCATGGGGCGTTCCCCCTGCAGGATGTTTATTTCAACACTAGTCTGGTTGTCAGCGGCAGTAGAAAACACCTTACTTTTCTTTGTAGGCACGGTCGTATTACGCTCAATTAAAGATGTTGCGACACCACCAAGGGTCTCGACACTAAGTGTCAAAGGAGTGACATCAAGCAGAACAATATCCTTATCGATATCACCAGACATGACCCCCGCCTGGATCGCAGCACCAATAGCAACACATTCCATAGGATCAACCTCCCGCTTCGGTTTCTTACCAAAGATTTCCTCAACGGTTTTTTGTACCAACGGAATTCTGGTTGTTCCACCGACCAGGACCACATGGTCAATGTCTGAGGATTTGAGTTTTGCGTCTTTGAGTGCCTGATGACAGGGTTGTCTGCTTCGTTCAACAATCGCTCCTATGATCTCTTCAAATTTCGCTCTTGTAACCTTTAACTCAAGATGCTTTGGCTCTCCATCTACCACGGTGATGTACGGAAGATTAATATCAGTTTGAAGCGTGGAAGAAAGCTCCATTTTCGCGACCTCCGCTGCTTCCAAAATTCTTTGTAATGTCTTCGGGTCTTTCCTAAGGTCAGTGTTATGTTTTTTTTGAAATTCTTTTGCGATGTAGTCCACCAATGCACGGTCCATATCAGATCCACCAAGCTGTGTATCACCATTGGTCGCAAGGACCTCAAAAACACCACCACCAACCTCCATTAAAGTGACATCCAAGGTTCCTCCTCCAAAGTCATATACCGCTATCTTATGGTCTCCTTCCTTATCTAACCCATATGCAAGAGCTGCAGCGGTAGGTTCGTTGATAATCCGTTTTACATGAAAGCCAGCGATCGCACCAGCGTCTTTTGTCGCCTGCCGTTGATCATCATTAAAATACGCAGGGACCGTGATGACCGCCTCGGTTACTTTCTCACCTAGGAAATCCTCCGCATCTTTCTTGATTTTCTGAAGGATGAAGGCTGAGATCTGTTGTGGGGTATAGGTTTTTCCGCGTATCTTGATTTTCTCGCTTGTCCCCATTTTCCGTTTAATGCGCTGTACGGTCCCTTCAGGGTTAGTGACCGCTTGTCTCTTTGCTGCCTCACCGACAAGCATCTCCCCAGTTTTTGTAAATCCAACAACAGAGGGAAAATACGGTTGTCCTTCTGCACTTTTAATTACAACAGGTTTACCTGCTTCGACATATGCTACTTCAGAATTTGTTGTTCCAAGATCAATTCCAATGATCTTACTCATAAATTAACACCTCCTATTGTTTTAATGGTTTCTTTTTTCCTACGATCACTTGAGATGGTCTAAGGAGTTTATCCCCGATCATATAACCTTTTTTTACCTCATCAAGCACCGTGTCATCGATACAATCATCTTTTTCCACAAGGGAAACAGCATGATGATACGTATGGTCAAAGGGTTTTCCCTTACACTCAATATAGGTAACGCATTCTTTTTCAAAGAATTTTTCGAAATGTGAAATTAGAAGTTTTAATCCTTCTTTGGAATCAGTATCCTCCAATGCTCTTTTAAGCAGCTCATGGAAGTCAAGCAATTCAAGCAGATAGCGTTTCTTAAGCTCCTCTTCCCGACATAGTAATTCTTTTTCCATGCGTTTTTGATAGTTCTGATAATCGGCAAGGCTGCGGAGATATTTGTTGTTTTTATCTTGTATTTCAGCTTTAAGTTGTTGTATCGTTTCCTCTAATTTTTTTATTTTATTTTGTAATAAATCTTGTGATGGTTTCTTCATATTAGTAGGTTTTTTTGTTGGCATAGATTTACCAAAAAAGAAAGAAAGGGGGTGGTTGTTTAGTACTCGTCCATCCCGCCTGGAGGCATACCACCGGGCATACCACCGCCACCAGGGGGCATTCCAGCGCCTCCACTCTTCGAGGCAATGATATCGTCAATGCGAAGAATCATATTTGCAGCTTCTGTTGAGGATTGAACCTCTTGGATACTGACACGGAGTGGCTCAATGACATTGTTTCGTATCATATCACCGACTTTCCCACTTAAGACATCAACGCCAGCGGTTTTTTTTCCTTTCTTATGTGCAGTCCGTACTTCAATCATCATGTCGATGGGGTCAAGACCTGCGTTTTCCGCAAGGGTTTTTGGTACTATCTCCATTGCGTTTGCGAAGGCTTCTATCGCCATTTGTTCACGTCCACCAACCGTGGTTGCGTATTCACGTAAAGACATCGCTATCTCTGTTGCTGCTGCACCACCACCCGGGGTCATTTTCCCGTCTTCAAGGGCGACTTTGACGACGAATAAAGCATCATGCATGCCACGTTCAAGTTCATCAACAATGTGTTCAGTACTGCCACGGATAAGAATGCTGACTGCTTTTGGATTTTTACAATCAGTGACGAACGTCATCTTGTCATCACCAATCTTCTGTTCTTCAACTTTACCAGCAAAGCCAAGGTCTTTTGGTGAAAGTTCGTCAAGGTTTGCGACAACGATGGCACCCATTGCCTTTGCTAGCTTATCCATGTCGCTTTTCTTCGCTCTTCTGACCGCGTAAATACCCTCTTTTGAGAGGAAATGCTGCGCAAGGTCGTCAATGCCTTTCTGGCAGATTAAGACATTTGCTCCACTATTCTTGACTTTGTCGACCATTTTTTTAAGCATGGCTTCTTCTTCGTCTAAAAACGCTTGTAGTTGGGTTGGGTCCTGGATTTGGATGCGAGCGTCAACTTCTGTTTTCTTAATCTCTAATGCAGCGTTTACGAGTGCGATTTTCGCGTTTTTTAATTGTTTAGGCATACCTTCATGGACGCGTTCTTTGTCAAGGATAATTCCTTTTATTATACGGGTATCTCTGATACTTCCACCTTGTTTTTTCTGGATTTGGATGTTGTCCATATCCACGATGGTTTTCGTGCCAATTTGTTCGGCGATACTGGTTACTGCGTCGACGACGACATCAGCAAGCAATTCTTTTTCTGCACTGGCACCTTTACTTGCCATGGACGTCATCGCGATGTTTTTTAATGTTTTTTTATCACCGGTTTTTATTGGTATTGCCAATTTACCTAGATCAGAAATCGCTTTGTTTGCTGCAAGTTTATAGCCACCGCAGATCACTGTTGGGTGTATGTTCTGTTCAATGAGTTCTCCAGCGTATTTTAACAACTCTCCGGTGAGAATCACTGCTGATGTTGTTCCATCTCCGCATTCTTCATCTTGTGATTTAGCTACTTCAACAATCATCTTTGCTGCAGGGTGTTCCACGTCGATTTCCTTAAGGATGGTTGCTCCATCATTGGTGATGACGACATCACCCATGGAGTCGACTAACATCTTGTCCATACCTTTTGGTCCTAAGGTTGATTTGACTGCATCTGAGATTGCTCGTGCAGCCATTATGTTGTTGAGTTGTGCGCCTTTTCCTTTTTCTCGTTTTGTTCCTTCTTTTAGGATGATAATTGGTTGCTGTCCTCCAGCCATCATATTATTTTGCCTCCTTTCAATTTTGTTGAAAAGTAAAAACAGCATATAAACACTTCTATATAAATATTACGGTTACAGAACCCCTTTTTGATATTAACAGCATCAAGATTGTATTAAGATATTAGTCAATAATATGTCAAATTACTAGTTCCGAATGTGGTTATTCTAGCCTTGATTACTCGGCAACTTCTGTATCAAAGAAGCCCATTATGAACAATGGTCCGATGTACCCAAGTTTATTGGACTGGGAGATGATAAACTGCTCGTTTGATAAATACAACGCAGGAATGAACGTGTCAAGTGTTAAGGAGAATATACACCGAGTTGTAAACGAAATCTCAGATTCAGAGATACTCCTATCTTTGAGAAATCCGATAAGGAATCTCTTCCCAAAACTATCAAAATTTTGAATGTATACCCATACCTCATGGGTCCAGATTTGTCCAGACTGATCAAAGACCCTAGCACGGATCATCTTATTCACTCCAAGGGTATGAGAACCATCTGATTCGGACAGATGTTGCCTGATGTAAGAAACATTACAGAACCATTCATAGGGTGGCTCTGTATCAACAAATGGAAGACCCGGGTGCTGTCCAAATGGCTCAATGTCGAATTCTACACGGGAAACCACTGCATTGTCTGATGCGTTTGCCTTGACCCAGAATGGCAGGTTGACTTGTTGTTCATCGACAGGTTCCGTTATTTCAACATAAGGACGTTCTGCATCGATTTTTATCTGTATGGTATTCTCTGGATCTGTTTTATCCTCAATATTTCCTGCGCAGTCAACAGACCAAAATGTCACATTCCAGATTCCCATCCAGTTGGACTGCTGAGTGGCGACAAGGGAGATACCATTTGCTGTATTATATTCGTTTGTTGGACCATCATTTAGAGTGTAATATGTATGATTGACACCACTTCCGGTACCTTGTGGAAGATCATAGGATTCAAGCCAAACGATAACCCCTTGACTGGTATACCATCCACCTAGGCCTTGTGTACCTGAGATATTTTCAAGCACAGTAACAGGTGGTACCTCATCGAAACCGATGTACCTCACCTGCCAGCTGTCAAGTGTTGGTGTAGTGGAGGGGTTGTTTCTTGTGAAATGGGCTTTCAGACGTATAGCAACTGGATCTAACATTTCAAGAGATTGCCCTGGGCTTATCCCCTGAATTAGAACAGAATCCCCTGATACATTCATTACATCAAAAGTAATAGTCCCTTGGTAAGTTGCAGAGAAATCGACCCATGAGAGGAGATTTTCCGGGTTGATCGGTATAGACATTATATGTGCCTCAAGTATCAATGTTTTTTCTTCGCCGAAGGTATAAGTCATCTCGGAGCCACTTGGGATGTTCAAATTCCAAATGTTTCCGAATGCATCTGGATTCCAATCATCCCATGGATAAGGATAATAGATACGAAGGTCTTCCCATGCAACAAAGATTTTTCCGTTTCCAACCGCCATATTGGCCCAGTCAGCTTTCGCTGACGTACTGGCGGATAATTGTATGTCACCGGCGAAGATCACTCCATCAGAAGAAATCAATTTTCCCCAAATAAGACCTTCGTTACTGACAGCTCCTTTGCTGTTGAATGACACAAAAAACGAAGAGGATAGATATGGGACAATATCAGTCCTTACAAACTCCCCAGATCGGATTTGGAATGATGGAATAACAACCGTTCCCGCATCATCAAATATTATACCATAGATGTCTCCCCACCAATCACCAACGTCGATTTTGCCACTGTTGTAGGTGATAAGGTATCGTTGGGTATACGGTGAAAACTCGACACAGGGGAAATTATAATCAATACTCGAGCTGCCTGTTGCAATTATAAGAGTGTTGCCAATTTGAGTAAGATTTCTATCAAAGAGTCCTGCCTTTATACTAAAGGGTCCATTTTCCGCATCAAGACCTTCCTCCCACACGATCATATACTGTTCATGACTTGGGTCAAAGGCAACCCAGGGTTCACATTGGCTATTTGCTGCCGTGCATATGTTTTTTTCTCCGCCTATAGGGTTGCCGTTTGTATCGTACAAACGTCCATAGATGTTATAATTACTCATGCCACTACGTGCATCCTCCCAGACAACACTGAACCGATGGTTTACTGAATCATATTGCACATTTGGGTCTGCTTGGCAATTCACTGCGCTACAGACCGTGATAACAGAACCAAGTTGCAATTGATTACCGTTTCTTACAACGGTTCTAGCCTTAATATCCATGGTTGTGGGATCGGGATTTGACACAGTGTCATAGTGTTCCCAGGCGACGAAGAACTTCCCCCCACCATAAGCAACTGATGGGTTTTCATTCCTATAGAATAAAGTACTGTCTTGATAGACTAACTGATCAAAAACTATCCTTTCTCCATTTAAATCATACATTGATGCTCTGATTTCTTGTCTGTACCCCCAGGTATATGGTGGCCACAATGGTTGTCCTTCCTCCCAGAGAACGAGAAATTCATCATTGCCAAAACAAACATCTGAGTCCCACGCTCCTTCGTTGTTTCCATGATATGAGATCTGTTCATCGTTTGCCCATTTTTCATCCCAGACAGTAAACACATTATAGAAATTACTTTGACTTGTTGCAGATGGATTGCCGTAAAAGAGATACATCCTACTAATACCTGTCGGTGCGTATGGAATCTTCACCCACACATGTGCGGTGCTTGTATTATAGCTTTCTATCCAATAATTACAAAAAATATTGCCACTATTTTCATGTTTGAATCGTATGTCTCCATAGTCAGACCTCATATCGGAATCATAGGAGATTGATAGATGAAGAGCGTAGTTATTCAATACTTGACCAGCATTATTGGTTATCGTTATTTGCTTCATCCTTGTCCATGTAGGGTCGGTCCAGAGAGGATACGTATTCTTCATTTGTGCGACACCACCAGTGATTTCATAATTCAATGACATCGTAGGATCAACTTTTGTTTCGTCATTGAATAGATCCTCCCATGTATAGTAACTATCCTCGAGAAGTGGCAATGGCTCAGTGGATACTATCCCAGCGATATTATTATCACTTGTTTTTTTAACTTGAACAAGTGCTTGGACTGCAGATATCATTAGCAGCATTCCGAGAAATACGGTAATGACCAGCCTCCCATATTTTTTCTTGGTCTTTATTTTTTTCATCATCAAACACCTTTTTTATAAACGCTCCTTAGGGCCATATATGGTACCAATTATAATTCAATAACATATCAAGATTTAATTGCCCACTTACTTGAATAACAGGCCAGATATGTAAACCGCTTTGCCAATACCATTTGACACAGATATACAAGGCGAAATTGGCTAAGGTGAGATCCGCACCCCAACGGTCCACACTAGATTCATCTTTATAAACGAAATCAAAGGCTATCTCTTTTAGATTCGGTTGATTGGTCCCTTCGTTAATTTTGAAATATCCGGGGTCCTCAAGACTTGTGCCTTGTTTCCATTTCCAGCTCATATCGTAATGGAGTGTGTTGCTTAAAACAACATATCCATTTAGATCAAGTCTACCGCTGTAATTTGTAAGATGGATAAGATCAATTCTCATATCCGTGTTCTGTTGGACATCGATGCTAAAACCACCGGATGCACCTAAGCACCAATCACCGGTAAAGTCAACAACTTCTCCATCAAGAGCGATAGCAATTACGAAATCATTTAATGCGTTAAGGGAACCGGAAAGCGCTAAGCTGTCTATCTGTGGCTCTTCACCGGTGGTGTTCAGCCCCCATGATGCTTCAAAATTCTGAGCCGACACAGTACTAGCACCTATGCTCAATGAATTACCCGTAGCAGAATTCCCAACGGAAAACATGTTGCCAAGGACCTCGTGGGAGGTGTCGAATTTAAAGTAGCCGTTCTCCGCTATCTTGAAATCTGTTTGAATATGTCCATCACCGATGCTAAAAACATCAGTAAACGTAAGGGTGTCAAATACGAGATTGAAATGAACAGGGTCCGGTTGTTGTGATGCTGATGATCGTTGCGCTCTGCCGTAACCTTTAAGCTGATTCCACCAAAATGTCCCAGTCGCGTACGCGTTAGCAGGGATGTCAGTTATCTGTACTAGGGGGACGGTTACATTGGGGAGGTAAAAATTCAATTCATTGAAATTCGAATCTGCTTGGCGTTGGATTTTTCCATAGATATAGTTCTGCACATTGCTGAAATTATCAGCATCGACATAGAGGGTGGCTTCAGCACTGACTCGTTGACTGTTGATTGTCCCAGCGGGAACTCTCATAAGAACAACATCCGGGTCTTCAGGTGTTGCTTTTGGGTAAAAGATGGTGATATCACCTAATGGTCCACTTTTGGTAAGATCAACATAGCCATTGGCATCGATTCGCAACATACTTCCATTTTGTATCTCTAAAGTTGCTTTTGCTTCCACTTTCCTGGAGCTAGGGATATTGTTTACCTTAAGAAATGGGACATCTTCATCATTTGGATCTCTTAATTTTGGGTAGTAAACGATGATTTCTTTTATTGAACTACTCATGGAAATATCTGCGTATCCACGGACATTGACATAAAATAATTTACCTTGGATAAAGCTAACTTCAAAATCATCAAATATCTTCCATTCATAGGAAAGTGTTTTTGGAAGACCGTTGAGTCGTACTTTCTGACTAAACCAGGGTGAATCGACGACGACGGCAACATTGAATATCTCATTTGCCTGATAGTCAAAGCCATGAGGGTTTTTTCGAAGACCAAAACTCATCCATTTCCCTGCTTGTCCCATGGTTGAATCAATTTCATCAAAAATTAGAGAGAGACTCACTCCATCTCCGTTTCCGGTAAGTATTTCTGATCTATAAGTAATTTTTATTTGACTAGGATACTGACTTTCTGTATCGAAATGATAATAGATATAGCCTCCCAAGGGTATGAATTGGGTTTTTAATGTGACAAAGGGGCTAAATTCTACTGAAAACGCGATATCATATTTCAGGGTGTTGGTGCTTCCTTCATATGCACGGAAACCGTATAATAGTTGCAGGGGCGTAAGTCCGCTTGGCTCAGTTTTCATGATTTGTTGGAATATTATCGGGCTGAAAATATCTTCTTTGGCAAAGGAAAATCTTTTTTCGGTATAGAGAGGGATCTCCTCACCAGGAGCAGTGCGATAACCCACAGCTACAGAGAAATAATCATCATCAGCTGGTGATGGCACTGGGTTTTCTATGAGGTGTTCCTCAAGAGCACTACCTTGAGTGTTTGCTAAATTTCCGCCAAGGATTCTTTGCAAAAGAATAAAGCCGATAGGTGTGTTCTGTCGAATTTTTTGTTGTAATAGTGTACGAAAAGCAATGCATGTTTTTATGGGTTGTTGAGTTGTCCGTTGGTTATGAAAATAATTCGTCTCGGATGAGAGGTATATATTTGAGCCGTACTCGTCTATGAGCCCCCAGTTTACATGGATTTCAGACCACACTTCCAGTCCTGCGTAGAGATCTGAGGGACCTCCATTGATCTGCCGGACTCGGATTAAGGATTCAAGTGATTTGTGTTCGATGTTTGTTTTTGAATTTAATATCGTCTCCCAGTAAAATCCAAATGATACCTTTAAATCATCGAGCGGGTCGCTATCGATATCAAAAAAGACGTCTTCAGAATAATATGGATGTTTGAGAAATTTTTGTTGAAAATCATAAATGGAGACATCCAACTGTTTTTGAAATGTCTCATTGTTGTATTTCACTCGGACCCACCATTCGAAAATACTGCTTGTGGGGCAGATCCATGGAACATTAAAACTACTTTGAATGGAGTCTTTTGGTGTAAGGAAAGGGTTTTCGTCTGTATTCAAATATGAATACATTGATTTTTTAAGGTTTTCCATTGTTTCTGTGGTTGTTTTTATATCGTTTGTATTAGTTGGTAAAACAGTGTTTGTTTTGTTTTGTTTTGAAAAATTCGTAAAAGCGGCACCAATACCTGACATGCTTAAGCATGTCATTAGTATTATTATAACCACTACCATTTTTTTCGTAAGCAATACACCTCTTCCTAAATCTTTTTTATCCCTTAATATTTTGTACATATATATCTAATACTATCTCCTATAAATAATTTGTTATTAAATTATTAGACAAAACTAAAGGCTACTTATATTTTAACATTGAATCATTGAATTATTAATCAAAGTATTCATTTATTCATTAGACGCATGTTAATAATACCAGAATTAATCCTATACGAGTCAAGTACAGGGATTAACGAGATAAGTATCTTAATTTTAGTAATTATGAATTTCGTATGAGACCTAAGATTACTATTATCCAATGCGTATTTAAAAGTATCAATAGGGAACAAACCACAATGTTTTCATACTCTCAAATGATGCGATGTATCATCAGGAAACCATATAGAATAAAAATTGCTATGGGAAGCGAAACAGTATGGGGAAAACCATTATCCAAAAAATTTTTGAGGCTCATTCGAACACGACTGCGCATATCGATGATATTATCGATGTTATGATTGATGTCAGAGTCGCCCGTGATTTTGGAGGTGCGAACGTTGTCAAACACCTAGAGGAACACCATCTCTCAGTTCAGGACCCAAAGCATACATTTTTTACCTTTGATTGTAACCCTGGTGGGTGTGACCAGAAATATGCAGAGAATCAGCAGATTTGTCGGGTGTTTGCACGAAAACAAAATATCAAAATCTATGATATTAACAGCGGTATCGGCACGCATCTTGCTTTCGAAGAAGGATTGGTTTTCCCAGCGGATACATTCGTATCCACAGATTCACACGCGAACCTCCTTGGTGCTATTGGAGCGTTTGGTCAAGGTATGGGCGATATTGATATAGCGCATGCATTTGCTTATGGGAAAACCTGGTTTAAGGTCCCTCCCACCATAAAAGTCATTCTGAAAGGAACACCATCCAGCACGGCGACACCTAAGGATGTTGCGCTCAGAATAAACAAAGAGGTAGGAGCCAACGGGCTACTTGGGTATGCGACTGAGATATACGGAGACTATGTTGATTCATTATCGTTAGATGGACGAGTAACAATAGCGTCAATGGCTACGGAAATGGGTGGGATCATTATTCTGTTTCCCACTGATAAGAAAATCATGGAATATTACCGTAAAAACTTTGGAATAACAATTAAACCAATCCATGCAGATGGTGATGCATACTATGAACGGATCTTGGAAATCGATATTTCAGCGCTTAGTCCCCAGATCTCACGTCCTGGTCATCCTGAGGATGTTGTAAGTGTTACAGAGGTGCAAGGTGTTCCTATTGATTCTGGTTTTATTGGGTCTTGCACAAATGGTCGTATGGAGGATATGCGAGCAGCTGCCGCGATTTTAAAGGATAAAACGATCGCACCAGGACGAGTCCTAAAGATTGTACCTGCAACTGATATGATTTGGAATGCCTCTCTTAACGAAGGATTAGTAAAAGTTTTCAAGGACGCGGGTGCGTTGGTTGGTTCTGCTGGATGCGCAGGGTGTGCCGCAGGACAGATTGGTCAAACTGGGAAAGGAGAGGTAACGATTTCATCAGGGAACCGAAATTTTGTTGGAAAACAAGGAAAAGGTGACATTTATCTTGCATCCCCGCAAACCGTTGCCGCATCGTTGGTTGCTGGCTATATTACCACTGTTGATGCGATCCCAAAGAAACCTTCTCCAGTGAAGATCGTGGCAACAATGGTGAGACCTTCCTCAGTTCAGAAGATTGAAAAACAACTGAATCCGTTGACTGTGGAAGGGAGAGTCTGGGTTATTGCACAAGACAATATTGATACCGATATGATCTATCATAACCGTCATCTCGCGATTTCGAATTTGGCTGAGATGGGACAGTATACGTTTGGAAATTTGAAAGGATACGAGCAGTTTGCGATAAAAGCCAAACGGGGTGATATCGTTGTGGTTGGGAAGAACTTCGGATGTGGAAGTTCCCGGCAGCAGGCGGTTGATTGTTTTAAAGCACTGGGTATCAGTGTGATTGTCGCCGAATCGTTTGGTGCTATCTATGAGCGAAACGCAATCAACAGCGGGTTGCCCATTCTGGTTGCTTTGGACATCAGCAAAAAAATTCAGGATAAAGACATTCTCTCCATTGATTTTTCGACCGGGGCGATAACCGATAAAACTCAGGGAAAAACATTTCAAGCAAAACCGTTTTCCAATGTACAAACAGAAATCTATCTCCGTGGTGGTCTGCTAGGACGGTGAAAAAACATGATCATGACGTTTGCAGAGAAAATCCTTGCGAAATACGCTGGGGAAAAAAAGGTCGAACCAGGTCAGATCGTGACCGTAAAACCAGATCATCTGCTGATGCATGACAACGCAGCACCAATTATTTCAAAGATTAAACCTGAATTACAGCAATATGGTGTTTTTAAGAGGAGTCTTCCTGTTATTGTCCTTGATCATGTTATTCCTGCAGCTGGTGAAAAAAACGCATTGCAGCATAAACAAATCCGAGAGTTCGTCAGAACCTATAAGATTAAATATTTTTTTGATGTTGGGTACGGTGTCTGTCATCAAATCATCGTTGAGAAAGGCTTAGCGCTACCAGGAACCCTTCTGCTTGGGAGTGATTCTCACACCTGTTCCTATGGTGCAGTTGGTGCGTTTTCTTCAGGGATTGATCGAACAGAGGCAGCGGCACTGTTGCTGATAGGCGAAACGTGGCTTAAAGTTCCAGAGAGCATCAAAATAACCCTGAAAGGACAGTTACATCGATGGGTGACTGCAAAAGATGTCATCCTTTCAATTATTGGGGATGTCTCTGCATCAGGTGCAGATTATTGTTCTGTTGAGTTCCATGGAGCCATTGCACGATTTTCTGTTGATGAGCGTTTTACAATGGCGAATATGGGGGTAGAAATGGGGGCGAAAAATGCGGTATTTCCGGTTGATAATGTAACGATGCAGTATCTCACCTCGATTGGTGTTTCAAAATTAAAATACAAGCCTCTTAATCCTGATGTCGACGCAATATATGAGAAAGAACTTACCTATTCTCTTTCGGAAATCGAGCCAGTGGTTGCGGTCCCGCATAGCGTTGATAAAATAAAGCCAGTAAGGGAGGTCACTGGAGTAGAAATCCAGCAATGTCTGCTTGGTACATGTACAAATGGGAGAGTCTCTGATTTCGAGATTGCTGCTAAGATTTTAAAAGGGAAGAAGGTTCATCGAAATGTGCGGTTGCTTATTCTTCCTTCTTCTCGTTCGGTGTACCTTGAGTCGTTGAAAAAAGGTCTTATCAGTATTTTTTTAGAGGCTGGCGGTACTATTCTTCCACCTGGTTGTGGTCCGTGTCTCGGGGCTCATCAGGGTGTACTTGCACCTGGTGAACGATGTTTGAGCACGTCAAATAGGAATTTCAAAGGTCGAATGGGGTGTAGTGAAGCAGAGATTTATCTGGCTAGCCCTGCAACGGTCGCTCTATCTGCTATCAATGGGAAGATTACAGATCCTCGGAAGGTGAAGCGGTAATGACCGTCTGGAAGTATGGGGATAATATCAACACGGATATGCTATTTCCTGGAAAATACACCTATACATGTAATACTGCTGAGGAGATAAAACCACATTTACTTGAGGATTTGGACCCCTCATTTGCAAAAAATGTCAAAGAGGGAGATGTAATCTTTGCAGGTAAGAATTTCGGATGCGGGAGTTCACGTGAACAACCGGTTCTTGGACTTCGAGCAGTGGGTATCATTGCGGTGGTTGCAGAAAGCTTCGCGCGGATTTTCTACAGGTCTTCTATCAATCAGGGTTTATTGTTGATTGAATGTCCTGAGGCAGTGAGATCATATAAGGTTGGGGATCAAGTTTGGTTAAATATCGTTAAAGGGACGATCTCGGTTGGTTCGAGCACCTTTTCATTTCCTAGGCTTCCAAATGAGATCCTTGCGATCCGTGATGCAGGTGGTTTGTTGCCTTATACACGACAAAAACTACAACAGAGGAAAATTTAGTACGATAGTCTGGGAAAAAAAAGATGTTGGGGAAGTGTCTTCCTCAATCATCATCGTAGATTTCGAGTGTTTCGAAGAATTCAGGGGTGAAGTAATAGCCACAGGATGTTTTTTCTATAAGTCCCTTTCGTACGCATCTGTCAAAAAGATCATCCTGAACTGTGACAACCTCTTCGTACATGGTTTTTGCTTTTGTTTTTGGTTTTTTTGTTTTATATTTCCTTTTCGTCATCTCTCTCATATCCTGCTATTGATAAATAATAGCATGATATCTGTTGCCAGTGAACATATATAAAAATTTCTCGGGAAAACGACAAAACGCAAAAATACTTAGTATGATAAAAAAGAAAAAATTCAAGGAGTATCTGTCACAGTGAGTTCCTTGACTGCCGTCCCATCGCTCCAGTAACCCATAAACCGTTGTTCTGGTGTGTCTCCAAGACAGTATTCTTGGTTAATACCATAAAACGCGTAATCTGTAAGCGCATCAAAAAGCTTCCAAGTAGAATAATAATCCATGGCATCGACAGAAGGACTATTTGGTATGCAAACAGGAGCTATATGATCTGCAACAAGCGACGGATCTCCATATCGGTCTGTCCGTTGGATGATAAAATCCTTGTTCTCAAAAGGAACCTCTATTGATGAGGAGAAAATCAATTTTCCTGAATTATTTCCTACTATGGTATCATCCTCCCCAACGATGACCAACAACAATGTAGTTGCAGGAATACCCTGAAAATCTTTTATCATGGTATCAAAACGAACGAAGGGTTGTACTGGCATAACTGCTCTTGGGCAAGGAAGCCCTTCTTCAATGGCAAAGACTGCCATCTCCGCAGTAATCCCCCCACCAAGTGAATGCCCAACAATTGCGAATTTATCAAGATCCGGTGTCACATGAGATCCATCCTGGAGTAGATTAATCGCTTTTTTTACCGCATGAATCGCATTTTGAGTCGCAAACCGTGTACCAATGATAAAACCAAGTTGATACCGTGGATAAACGACGATATTTCCGCGCTTGACCAGATGTTCTATCCATCCCTTATAGTAGATAGGAAAAATCGCACTCCATCCATGATTAAACACAATTAAAGGTGCCAATGCAGGTGTTGGGTCTGTTGGTTCGAAAATCCAGAACCCTCTTGCACCATACCCATGGAATGATTTCCGTACGCTACTATGAGTATAATTCGATCCACCTGGACCAATTGGTGGTTGTTGTGGTGGTGTTGGTGGTTCTTGAGGTATTGATTGATGATCATGTTGCTTGATGCCTAGGTTGCAAGGTTCTATTAATACAACTACGAAAAGAACAATCATGACAACGCAGGTCATATGAATTGGTTTAGATTTATTTCTCATGTAACTCCCTTAGGCATTCGATTTATATACAGAAAAAAAGAGGATATAAATCTATCTGAAAAACTCCGGCAAAACGATATAGGTGTTTTAAGGTGAAGATGGGGAGGCCGGGAGGAGGTGGTGAGGAGAGATGGGAAAAATAGGGATCGCCCCCCATCATCAAACCTTAAATTTATATTATATTAGTAAGTATATAAATTTTGTTATAAAATTAAATTAAGGGGAATTTTACGAAATTTTCGTGATTCTCACTACAAATTTTTTAAAAAAAAGAGATTTGAAATGAATAAAATCAACAAGTTAAAAACCTATTTGATTCATTTCGTAGGCATTTTTTGATTCTTATGTTATTAATTATCTACTTTTTAAAATAAATTTACTTTATGGTCCACAATAGCAAGATGTATAGTTTTGCCTTTAAAAATAAAACATTCCTATATCAAACGACACCTGTAAATTTTTATGTCAGCCGCTTGATTTGATCTTTAAAATTCATAAAAATTCCCCCAGTAGTTTTAATCTGAATAAATAACATGTTGTAAAATCTATAAAAACAGATATCTACAAGTCCCCCTAGGTTGGTAGATTTTCTCTTAAATATTGCACTTTTATCATATAAATATTTCTTAATCCTACGAATCAACAAAACTAGCAACTTATTTCAGGTTTCTCTTTCAATTGACTTGAAGGAGGATAACGTTCTGTTGTGATGTCAGTTTAAAATCTACTGGTAAAAACTGTTTAATCAGCCACATGTTTGTTTTGGTATGATTACTTATCTCTCTAATGAGGCAAGAAGACCCTTTTGGTGCAAGTATAAGATATGGGAGGATCTGATCGATAGCGTATCGATC
>LSSI01000050.1 GCA_001595945.1 Thermoplasmatales archaeon SM1-50 | reverse complement strand
ATTTCGATGTATTCGTAGGTCGTGAATCGTTTATTGCAACTGAGACATTCTCGTCGTCGTCGGATGGACCCGCCTGTGTCGCGCGAGTCTGTGACTTTGGTCTCAATATGATTGCAATAGGGGCAATTCATCTCCCATCACCACCGATACAATATATAGTATAGCGAAAAAATTTTGCTACAAAATGTAGTATAATTCATTGGTTCTTAAATTTTTTGATTTTTTTAAAAAAAATCGTTTTCTTCCGTCTGCATTATCAATCATTTTGACTATGATGTGTTAAGGGGTAATGGTTTCTACATGCGTGATTGCGTACCAAATAAGTTCCTCCACATTGATTTTCTGTTCCTCAATATGGATCCGCTCAAGATGGGCTTGTGTAGACGGTTTCACCGGTACCGCCTCACATGCTCCTGCGGGTGCTATTGAGATTTCAAAGGTCCCTATCTTTTTTGCAAACTGAATTGTGTCTTCCTTATCAAACCCAATCAAAGGTCTAAGAACCGGTAGTTTTATTGCCTGTTCTACAACGCGAATGTTCCGAAGCGTTTGTGATGCAACCTGACCAAGGGTGTCCCCCATTATGATTGCTCCCGCGTTTTCTTTTTTCGCAATCGCCTCTGCATACCGCAGCATCATCCGTTTGCATATGACACAGGTATATTTATTGTCACATCGTATTTTGTAAGTTTGAAGTGTCTTCCCATGGGGAATTAGCACTGCCGTGAGTTTTGATGGAATAAAGATTTTTAGGTATTTTGTAAGTGTTACGAATTTTTCAATCTCACGGTCGTCAGTAAACGGTCGGTTGTCTACATGCAGTAAAATGATCTCGTCTGCGTACTTGGAAAGTAGGTAGGTTGCTACCGGGGAATCAATCCCACTTGAAACTAGTGAGATAAGTTTCATACGGTCTCCTCGTCAACATATATAAGATATTCCTTTAATCCACCAACCGGAGGAAATACGATGATCTCAGGGACTTCATATG
The DNA here is from genome assembly GCA_001595945.1 of Thermoplasmatales archaeon SM1-50. Lineage (GTDB taxonomy): Archaea > Thermoplasmatota > E2 > DHVEG-1 > DHVEG-1 > SM1-50. The sequence goes on along the minus strand of LSSI01000050.1, from coordinate 15,531 downwards.
AGTGCAGGGAGCGGATTGTCTCTATCGTTTTCTGGATGTTTCGCTCAGAGGTCTTTGCAAGCAGAACACATTCATGAGTCTCCTCGATGTTTCCTTGCCATCGATAGATCGACTCTATCTTCGGAAGGATATGAACACAAGCGACAAGCTTTTCTTTGACGAGGAAGCGCGCGATGGTTTTTGCAGTCTCAACGGAATCGGTCGTCGAATAAATAACAGAAACCATGATTATACCCATAGATAAGAAGATTTTAAGGGTTTGCTTAGGCTAGATAGGTTTTCATACGAAGGTCAGATGCTAGCTGCGATATTTTTTTTAACGACCCGTGGAATAAATGACTTCTACAGGAACAATCGCTGCACCCAAAGCCAGGAATACTTACGAAAGTTCTTTCAAATATTCGAGCGATATTACATTCTTCTCTTCGGGTATTTTGTTTATAGAAAATTTCAACGACCCATGCATACATAAGAAGATAATCGATATGCCAATGCATCTTTTTATCGGTTCTACAATGTCGTTGTATTCGCTGTTCTAATCCATTTAGTGCAGAACCAACGTAGGCATAATAACCTTTCATAAAACCAATCATATCGTGTTTTCCTACTTTAATTGACATGTCTTTGTGAAGTTTCATAACAATGAGGTATGTCCCTTTCATAAACAGGATATGTGCATAGGTTCTTATAAGACCAATTCTGTTTCCTTCTATGATGGTATCACATACTCCACAGTTTATTTCGATCAACTCTCTTGCCACAGCTAGAAAAGAAATCCAAAGAATTGGAAGTGCTCCTAAAAGCGTTGACATCATGGCTCCCAAAGCAGTGCTGAAAGTTATTAAATTTAAAAAGGTGGTATTGCAAGATGCAATCATCGTCAAACAGGATATGCTTTCTCTTGGCGGCGAGGTGGCGATCCCTTGGGATGCCTTTGAGTTGAAAAAAAGCCCCGCTGATATTCTCTTGATTGGGACCGTAGCCCAGCTACGGCAGCTTGTTGAGAAGCTGCAGCGTCATTATCATCGCATTCAGGAAATCGCAGGGGAGCTCTCTGTTTTAATAGAAGGGATCTCATAAAGAACCTTCCCAAAAAAGACATTAACTCATAGATGATTCTAGGTAAGAAGCCTTATGGAAAACCCTGTTTGTCCCCTTGATTTCCGTTATGGAAGAAAAGACATTAAAGACATTTTTGGAGAGACAAGTAAACTACAATATCTTCTGGATGTCGAAGCTGCTCTTGCGCGTGCGCATGCGGCTGTCGGCAATATATCTAAGAAGGCTGCTGATGAGATTTCAAAGAAAGCCTCCGTGAAATACGTAACAGTAAAACGGGTAAATGATATAGAAAAAGAAACCAAGCATGACATCATGGCGGTCACCAAAGCACTAAGTGAGGTCTGTAAAGGTGATGCGGGGAAATATGTTCATCTAGGTGCGACCAGCTATGACATCGTCGATACCGCAAATGCCTTACAGTTTGCTGCTGCAACTGATCTTGTAAAAGCACAAGTGCGAGATCTCCGGGTGACGCTTGTCGGTCTTGCGAAGGAATACAAAAACACAATCATGGCAGGTCGGACACATGGACAGTATTCCATCCCAATCACTTTTGGGTTAAAGATGGCAGTCTACGCGATGGAGGTCGATCGGCATCTGGAACGTCTCCATGAATGTAAATCACGCCTGCTGGTCGGGAAGATGTCTGGTGCGGTTGGTTCTGGTGCGGCTATGGGGAGGTATGCATTGAAAATCCAGGAACGAGTTATGAATGACCTTAAGCTTGGGACTGAGGAAGCAGCAACACAAATCGTGGGTCGTGACCGCTACATCGAACTGGTATCAGTGTTGGCGAACATCGCTAGTAGCATGGAGAAGTTCGCAACGGAAATCCGAAACCTGCAGCGTAGCGAGATCGGTGAGGTCTCTGAGGTTTTCGAGGCGAAAAAACAGATTGGTTCTTCGACTATGCCACAGAAGCGAAACCCGATCCTCTGTGAGCAGGTCTGCGGTCTGGCAAGAGTCGTACGAAGCTTTATCATCCCAGCCTATGAGAACGCAATCCAGTGGCATGAGCGAGATCTCTGTAACTCATCTTCAGAACGATTCATTCTGCCTCATTCGCTGATTATAACGGATTGGATCGTTTTTCAAATGAACAAGGTGTATAAGAACCTACAAGTATATTCAGAACGGATGCGTGAGAACCTGGAGAACTCAAAAGGACTCCCAATGGCTGAGGCGGTCATGACAAAAATAGTGGAGAAAGGCGTAGGTCGGGGTGATGCCCATGAACTGGTTAGAACCTGTTCCTTGAAAGCAATCATCGAGAATAGACACCTCCTCTCTGTCCTCCTTGAACATCCAAAGTTAACAAAACTACTAAAGAAAAAAGAACTTGAGGAAGTTATGAATCCCCGGAATTACCTTGGTGTCTCTGACAAAATCGTTGATCAGGTGATTAAGAAACTCACACGATAGAAAACGGTGAAAAGGAATGGAGAAACTTGAAAGACTAATCGTAAACACAGAAGAAGTTGTAACCATTGAAGAACTTAGAGCAGTACTTACCAAACCAAGCCCAAAAGCATATATCGGTTTTGAGCCGTCAGGAGTAGTCCATCTTGGATGGAAGATTTGTACCAATAAGATAAAGGATTTTCTGACCTGTGGATTTGATTTTACGGTTCTGCTTGCAGATTGGCATGCGTACATCAATGATAAACTCGGAGGAGACCTAGAGAGAATCAAACTATGCGGGAGATATATGCAGGATTGTTTCGCAGCGATGGGAGTTGACACTAGTAAGATTCGGTTTGTGTACGCGAGTGATTATGTAAACGATGCGAAATACTGGGAGTTGGTGCTTAGGACTGCAAAAGCAACATCAGTTGCCAGGGTGAAACGAGCAATGGACATCATGGGACGCGGGGAGGAAGAAGCGGAAAAGGACCTCTCAAAGCTCTTTTACCCAGCGATGCAGGTGTCCGATATTTTCTATCTGAATTTAGATGTCGCATATGGAGGCACTGATCAACGCCATGCTCATATGCTTGCACGGGATGTAGCAAAAAAGATTGAGCAGCCCATACCGGTTGCAATCCATACGCCGTTGCTGACTAGCTTGCAGGCAGGTGGCCGGATGAACCCCATCGAAGCGAAGATGAGCAAAAGCAAACCTGAGAGTATGATATCGATACATGATACTCCTGACGAGGTGAAAATGAAATTAAGTAAGGCATACTGCCCTGAGAAGCAGGTCGAGGGAAACCCTGTCCTTGAGATATGTAAATTCGTCATATTTCCAGATCTTGATGGGAAACCTTTTTTGATTCAACGCCCTGAGAAATTCGGGGGTAATCTTGAGTTTACAACCTATGAGGCTCTTGCAGATGCATTTATCGCAGGGTTACATCCGCTGGATTTGAAGAATGCAACTGCGAACAATATCAACACTATCCTTGCACCAGTCCATAGCTTCTTTGAGAGACACCCGCAGAATTATAATAAAATGAGAGTGGCGGGTATCATCTTATAGAAAAAGAAAAAACGTAATCTTAAAAAGAAACCGATATGCGTTCCTTTGTTTATTTTACAAGTTTTGAAAACAGATTAGGGGTAAGGAGTATTTTGATGTAATTCTAAACATTGTCTTGTAATGGTGCAAAAAGAGAGAATCTCGATACAAAATAGAAACTATCTGTGATATTGCTAGATGGTATAGTGGTAGTAATCTCGCTAAAACCAAGAAGTTTAACTTGGATGAGGGTTCTTTCAATGTTATCTGTTGAAATTTAGCTGACCCGACAACAGAAATTGTACCCTTATCGAATTGGATAATTCCAATAGGCAGTAAAATCCTAAAAGGAATCAGATGTGTGACTATCAAAAAAGGAGGAACAGAGAAATTACTATGTTTAAGATTTCTAATCTAAATATTTGTATAAGCAAAATTGTTGGAATTATAAGTAGAACATCGATGGTAATAACTTATAGTTCGTTTCTTATCGCATGACCATAGCTCAAGACTTTTAAAGAAGATACGCCTGCCACCATACTTTTTAAAAAAAAGTGCGATGATGTATTAATCAGGTATGTAGGGGATAAATGCAGGATCACCAAAGACATGGTACTCGAAGAATGTCTGGAACTTGTTGTCAAGACGTGGGTCTAATCCTGATGCTGCTGCAGTTTGTTTTAGAAGATCGTTTTGATATAGGACGTCAAATTCTTGAACACCGGTATAGACAAGAGGAGGAGACCACCACACTTCCCAATCGGCATCTTCTGGTAAATAGACGTTTCGTGCGTTCCTAAACGCCTCGCCTATACTTCTGCTCCCTTGTTTAAGTTGATTAAGGGTATCTAAGTACACCTTAAATCCGAAATGCTGCTCAGGGTAAATCCCCTGTCGGGCTTTGATTGCCCATTGAATCGAACGAATGAGTGCTTGTCCAGGGAAATCATAGAGTGTGTTCTTTGGTTCTAAATATCCCCCTGGGATGTTTGAGGTGGTTGTCGAAGCGACGATCGCATTACACCCAGCATGCAGGTATGTTTGCGTGATACTCTGCGGGGGGTAAACCCCATCGAATTTACCACAGATACAGCTCTCAATCCATAGGAAAGATGGGCCAAGGTTCATGTTCTCAACGTTTCGTGGGCTATAATACATATGGTCTGCAAGCGCGTATCCCGGCCCATATCCAAAAATAGATGAAACTTGTTGCAATATTTTATTAAGAATTCCGTTAGGAAGCCCAAGGCCAAGGCTATTTACACCGACATCTCCCATAGTGAAGAGATGCTGTTGTCCATGTGCATTTGCCAGAATAAAATTCGAATTTTCCTGCAATGTTTTACCTTGAACCATCTGCTCACCAATTGAATTTCGTATCTGACGTTTTGACATCAAAAATCGATTTAAAAGATTCGCGGTTTTGAGTTTTTGAATCGCCTCATTACTATAACCTTGGAATCCTGCCTCATTCTCTCTCACATAGGTAGTATCAAACCCTAGGGATTCGACCGTGTCTGTTATTGCAAGGCCATTAAAGACCGAAGCACCAGTGGTGACCTTCATTGGATCGCCATGGGCGACGACACCAAGGATTTCCCCAAAGATTTTATATCTTAAAAATGGTTTTTGGAAATCATTCCCACCACCAAGCTGAACAACAGCGGTACGTTTCCATTCCCCAAGGTCATCTATAATTTTGCTATAGTATATCGTACGTGCTACCAAGGCTGATGCATCCTGCACATCCCACCCAGTAATCCGACCGATGATGTTTTCTTGATAGGGAAAATGATTCTCGTTATCGCTATAAAGGTCCTTTGCACGGTTTGACCAGTCACCTGGGTTTGGGTCTATATTTCCATAGATAAAGTCACTTGGGATACCACCCCCCCAGAAATAGCTCGTTCGCTCAACAGATACAGGTTCTATTGAGGAATTATAAATAATTTGAGGTAATACCGTCCCATCCCCAACAAGCGCGATATAGAGAGGGTTATCTTTGTAATAATCACGAAGAATCTCAAGGTCCTGCTGTTTTTCAAATGTGATATCTGCAAGTTTTGCAAGCAGTTCATTAATCTGCTCATGGATCCAGAAGACATGAGCATTTGATGAAGGGACTAGTTTTGGATTACGCCTTGGCATGTAGAATCCTGGGCAGGGTTCGCCAAGGTAAAGAGTGTCGTCATTCGCCGCGAACGCAAATTCCGGTTTGCCGTAAATAAGTCCTTTGTGGTAGGCGGTCAAATAGGGAGCAATGGAAGAAAGCCCTTTCATAGTGGGATAGATGGAATCATTGAGTTTTTCGATGGTAACCTCAACTTTCACCTGGCCTTGATTCGTAGCAAGCCATTGCGGGGTTGCAAGGACCTGGTATGTCACTCCACCTCTGTCATAGACCACTGCCTCATTGTAGGTGATGTCCTCAATTATTCTTCCAGTTGAATCCCGGACAGGGATGCCACCCATCGCAGTACCACCGGCATATGCCTCAAATTTTTGAAGTTGAGCAGGGATATCATCAAGCATCGGACCTGAGAAGAAAATAACATTATCGCCTAAATCATCGACGTTTTCTGGATTCATATTGATTCCTTTGAATTTGATAAGTGCGTATTTGTAATCCTCTGGAATCGTGTACGTATCAATCAGAGAATCACCGCCTCTAAGTGCGATTAACAGCTCTGTTGTCGCCATAGTATTCATTGTTTTTGGTCCTAGTGTATATTTTGTACTTTCAAGGATTTCTGGTGGCCAAGCATCTTTGGGATTTGTAATCGTTAGATATTTAACCTCTTCAAATTTCTGTTCAATCAAACTTGCTGAAGCATCGACGATATTATCAATATCGGTAAATCTTAATACTTTTCCAAATCCTTTAACAGTATCGCCACAGACGATGGTCATTTTTACTCCAAGATTATCGAGTGCTGATTGTACTGAAGTAGTTGTTCCGTTAGTGATAAAAACAGGGATAGAAAGATAAGAAGCAAGAGGTGTCGCCATGACCCCTAAGGTATACCCCATTTCATCATTTTGAATTAGGAGTGCTGCATCGCTTTTACTCCAATATTTCGTTGCTACATAGATCGACCATGCTTCCGCGGTTTGTCTATCATCTAAAATAACATCAACTGGTATACCTATTTGTTCGTTCATGGCTCTTGTTATCGCTCGCGAGGGATTTGTAAAATTCTGAACATACAATGGAATAACCTCTTGATTTGCTTCTGCATCATAATGAACTGCAAGCGGGGTTGCTATCAAAGGGAAAAAGGGATTTCCATCTGAGACAGCAATAGCATGAGGAATTTCAGAAAAACTACTGGTAATGGAAAGATACGTATCGATAGATGAAAGGTCTTCGGCAATTCCAGAAGGTTGCCATGTGTATACACCAATAGCAGCAACAACAAGAACGATGACTCCGATTACTGCGATAATTTTATCATTTTTATTCATAGGTTAGTCCCCTGTTCTGAAGAAAGTTCTTCTGTATGTTCATATTCTTATCTTTCTATATAATATTTTCTATTATAAATATATACATGTTTTTGGTAAAAAGCTTATTATGAATGAATATATTTAAGAAGGAGATGGATATTACCACCGAAAGGAGCAAAACAGAATGCCAGGCGAAGAACTCTCTCCCCAACTCCAGGATCAAATCAATAGATTACAGCAGGCTCGAGCACAGCTACAGATGATTACACAGCAACGACAACAGGTTGAGATTCAGCTTAAAGAAACAGAAGAGGCATTAAAGGAAATTGGGACGGTGACTGAGAAAACACCCATTTACAAAAGCATCGGTGCCCTACTGATAAAAACCAAAGGAAAAAGTGATATTACAAAAGAACTGATATCAACCAAAGAATCCCTGCAGCTACGAAAAACCACGTTGGAAAAACAAGAAGGACGAAGCAGAGAGAAACTCACCGAGTTACAAAGCAAGGTTGAAAACGCCTTAAAACTCTCCGGCGGAACAGGAAACCTCAATGGGTAAAAAACATTTTTTTTCAGCACATAACGATTTTAAGACTGGTTTTCTCTGTAAATTTTTCATTATCATCGGATGCATCATTTTTATTATGTACGCAGTTGAGGCTATACTCCACCCCCTTCAATTAGATGAAGATGTTATTGGTATCCTGCTTGCGTTTGCAATCCTTTTCATTGGTCTTGGGCTTATCTTGTATTTTTTTTCTTGTCAATTTGCTAAGCTGTCACGGATTGCAGAAGAAGTTGAAAATGATGAATCTCTTCTCGATGACGAAGAGAGCACCGAGTAACTAAAGAAGATTTTGTTTATTTCCCGAACCGTCGTTTTCTGTTTTGATAGGTACGAATTGCCTGTAGAAAATCACGTTTTCGAAATGCAGGCCAGTAGACGTCCGAGAAGTAGAGTTCAGAATAAGCAAGCTGCCATAACAAAAAATTCGAGATACGTTCTTCCCCAGAAGTCCGAAGGATAAGATCCGGGTCAGGTAAACCGCGTGTATATAGATAGGATGATACAGTATCCGTGGAAATTTCCTTGACCTTTAGTTTCCCTTTTTTTATGTCGTTTCCCATTTGTTGCATGGCGTGAATGATTTCCTCTCGACCGCCATAGGCAAGCGCGATGTTCAAAAAATATGTTTTGTATGATTTGGTCATTGTCATGATGGTTTTTGCCGACTGCTGGATGTTTTTGGGTAATGAATCAAGGCGACCGAGAATCTGTATGCGGACTTTATTTTGATGAATACGGGAATCTTCCTTTACCGTGTCTAATTCATTTTTAAGCAATGTCATTAGTATTTTGACTTCTTTTTCACTTCTGGCAAAATTCTCTGTTGAGAATGCATAAATCGTTAACACCTTTATATCAAGATCGAAACACCAATCCAATACTTCTTCGAGTTTTTCTCTTCCAAATATGTGACCTGCTTCCCAGGACAACCCAAGTTCCTTAGCAAATCTCCGATTTCCGTCCATGATGATGGCGATGTGTTTGGGGAGGGGATTGCGTTTTATTTCCTCAATGAGTTTGTCATCAAGAAAATTAGTTATAATCCTTGAAAAGGAGCGATAGACGGAAGAACGATAGAACGCCGCAAGAATCCTTTTTCCCGTTGAACTTTGAATAACATATTTTTCCCATTCATCAAATGTTTTATTTGCAATTGTTCTGAGTGAGGGTTTCTGAGAACTGATAATATTGCCTCCGGAAGGAGAAATATTGTTGCCATTATATAGATTTAGTGCTCTCTATCTGAAAATAAATAAAATATTTGATAGGAGGACATGATTTGATCTTCGATAGTATGATGTGTTTATTTTTTATAAGGAATCCTGTTTTGCTGCCTGGGAAAGCTCGTTTACTGTTTCTTTTAATTCCTTTTCATACCCCTCAGGGTCTTCAAGTGCTCTGATGGTATCCTCAAGCCCACGTTTTTCTGTTCCTGTAATCCCTTTCATCTCTAGGATTTGTCTTAATAGGGGTATTGCTTCTTTTCGCTGTTGTTTTACAAAATTATAGGTAAAATCTTCAATATGGAACCATCCTTTATAACGGGAAAGTCTGCTGATAAAATCTTTGGTGATTTTACTCATGAACTCATAGGGTATCAACCCGATAATCCCTGTTAATGCACCAACTAAATAGGAATTGTATTTTTTGTTTTCAAATAAAGCCTCCAAGTTTTCAATAAGAGGGACTATAGATGGATCTCCAATATCTTGAAGTGCAAACATTGCTTCTTCATTAGCCATAGAATCATCGGATTCTTTCTCTAAAAAGTTAATAAGTGGAGGAACCGCTTGTGGGTCTCTGGTCTGACGGAAGATGGTTATTGCAAAAAAACAACTCCAGGTAAATTCGGTTTGAAGCAGCTCGAGAAGATCATGGGTTGCTTGACTGCCTAATTCAACTAGCTCCTGTAGAGTGCTCTGAACAAACTGTCTGACCTCCTCTTCATCTTTCTCATAAAATTCCTCAGTGTCAAGTGATCGTAAAAACTCAATATGTCTATTTAGGGTTTCGACCTGGTTTTGCATAGTGCTTCTCACTCGTGTAAAAGGATTCTTTTTACTTAAAGATTTGTTCGTAAGAAAAACATCAATGGTGAACTTCATTCAAATTCGCCGATTTTTTTTTCTTTACAAAAAACAACAGAAGGAACGAGGATACCATGGTAAGTCCAAAGGGGAGGTAAAATGGAGTTGTAATACCTAAATATTCCCAAAGGACGCCGGTGAGAAGTGAAGCAGGAAACACACATAAATCAATAACCATTTGAAACCCATCAAGACTGCTTGCCAGATAGGGAGATGATGCAAGCTCTGCGACCAATGTTTTTTGCACAGGCTCTAATGCAGCTCGATGCAGCTCATAGAAGACAAAAGTAAAAACGATGAATCAGTAGCTTTGGAAGAAGAGAAATATCAGACAGATGTCCCCCAGAACCAATACGATATCAGCATTACGGGTTTTCTTTGGATTCTATCTGCAAGTTTTCCAAAAGGGTAGGAAAACAAGGCAGTGAAAACGGTGAAGATAAGATAAAGAACAGGGACCACAATAACTTCGAAACCAAATTGCCTTGCGTAGATAAGTAAGAAAGAGTAGCTAAAAGATCCCAGCGTAAACAATGTGCTTAATAAAAGAAACATCTTAAAGTCCTTGTTCAAATCCTTAAAAAAAGTTCTTTGAATATTTTTTTGTCTCCAGTTTCTTTTCCCTAATGAAAATGATTACGACAATTGCTCCAATAACAGAAGATGGTGCTGCAAAGAAAAATAACTCTCGATATCCGATGTTAAGCAACCTGAAGCAAACGATACAGAAAACAATCCCAAAGACCGCCCCCAGATTATCTATCGCCCGAAGCACCCCAAAATTCCTTCCTCGATTTTGATCTGTTGATATGTCAGCGATGAGGGCTTCACGTTGTGCTCCTCGCATTTTCCCGACTCGGTCAAGAATCCAAAAGGGGATGATATGCAGTCAAACTACTGAGAACGTATTCCGATCCGTGAGGTTGCCCCACAGAGATACCCAGCTCAAACAAAGACCTTCCGACGTCGGATTTTATCTGAAATATACCCAGAGACCGCTTGGGAAACAGAAACAAGCGCGTCACCAAGTCCATTGATAAATCCTACGACTGCCATATTTGCGCCGAGTACCGTTGTCAGAAACAGCGGCCATACCGAGTTGATGATGTCAGAGCTAAAGTCATTAAGAAACGAAGCCACAGCAAAGGTGCGAACAGTTTTTTTATTTTCTTTTTCGTCCATAAACGCGTCGTGCAAGTTTCTAGATGTAATAAAGCGCATTGTTTTCAGGGTTTCTATCAAAAAAAGGGCAATGTCTATTAAATAAAAAACTATTACACTTTGAGATTGGCATGGCAGCAGTTGAAGTGAAAAAATTAGTGAAGAAATATGGGTCAATGGACGCAGTAAAAGGGATTTCTTTTTCAATATCAGAAGGGGAGATTTTTGGCCTTATTGGACCGAACGGCGCGGGAAAAACCACGACGCTACGGGTTCTTGCGACCTTACTTTCCATCAATGGCGGTTCCGTAACTATCCTGGGTTACGACCTTAATAAAGAGGCTTCTGAAATCAGAAAGCTCATTAGCTATCTTCCTGAAGATGCGGGGGCATATAAGAATCTCAGCGGAAGAGCGTATCTCCAGTTTATCGCTAACTTTTTTGACCGAAAAGACGTATTTGCAATGGTACAAAAAGGAATCGAAATCACGGATCTTGGAGCACGCATCGATGACCGAGTGGATACCTATAGTAAAGGTATGATGCGCCGCCTCTTAGTCGGAAGAGCGTTGATGACAAATCCAAAACTTGCTATCCTTGATGAACCCACCTCCGGTCTTGATGTTATTAACGCTCAGGAAATACGTAAACTGGTCAAATCCACAGCCCAATCTGGGACAACTGTGCTTCTCTCCTCGCATAACATGCTTGAGGTGGAATACCTCTGCGACCGAATCGCGTTAATAGCTGAGGGAAACATTATCGAAACAGGTAAACCAAAAACATTAATGGAGAAATATCAGGCGCGGAACATAGAAGAAGTCTTCGTTCGGACGGTGCCCAAATGAGCGGACTAGGAAACATCACAAAAAAAGAAATTCGTGAGCTCCTCACACCAGCGACTTTTATTCCTATCATCGTTGTCGCCTTGATTTTTGCTACTATGGGGACCAGCATACAGGGTCTGCAGGAACAATCATCAGAACCACCCATTATTGGTATCATCACCGAGGATAACATTGGTTATGGAGCAATGGCTTCGACACTCCTGCATAAGAATGCAAAATCAGTGTTTAACTCGACGTCTATTACTGATTTACATAACGGAATTGAGATTGTGAGGCAGCACGAAGGAGTTGCTGTCGTTATAATCCCAAAGAATTTTACAGAGCGGATAATGCAAGAACAACAAGGCACCATTGAAGTAAACTGGATTATGAAAGGAACAGGTCTAATGGATTCTATCTCCTCAGGTGCTCTTGAAGTGTTACTTTCCTACATTAACATCAATTTATCAAAACAGCTCATAGAACAGAACACAACCGTTAATGCCTCGTTTGCCCTTTCACCAACAATTCGGGTTGAAACTACTTCTTATAAAAACCGTCAGTTCGCTGGACTTTCACCAAACACGATAGCAGGGATGCTGGCATCACAATCGATGCTTATCCCCCTTGTCATGATGATGATTATTATTATGGCTGGTGGTATCGTCATCACCTCTATGGCGCTAGAAAAGGAAAACAAAACCCTTGAGACCTTACTCACCTTACCCGTGAAACGAACAAGCATAGTCACTGGGAAAATTATCGCGGCAGCAGTCATTGGATTGATTCTTGCTATAATCTACATGATGGGGATGCAGTTTTATTTCAAAGGTTTTGAGGTGTCAGGTGGGGTAAACCTCGCGACCTATGGTCTTGTATTAACTACGGTGGATTTCCTCTGGATAGGCATCTCATTGTTCCTTGCTCTTATCGCTGGTCTTTCACTCTGTATGCTTCTTGGGACCTTTGCAAAGAACTATAAAAGCGCACAAACCCTCACCTTCCCGATTACCATGCTTGCGTTAATTCCAATGTTTATTACGATGTTTGCTGATTTTGACACACTGCCGTTAGCGGTTAAGGTATTTACATTTGCAATTCCATTTTCCCACCCTATGATGGCATCACGGGCGTTGCTGTTTGATGATTATATACTTGTTATTGGAGGCATCGTGTATGTCGGTATCTTCGCATTAATTACCATCAGCATCGTTGTATGGGTGTTTAAAACCGATCGATTATTGACCGGAACAACGAAACTTAAATGGATTAAAAGATTAAAACGGCAGCGATTCTAAGTAAAACTCCAAATTGAAAGACACATTGTTGATTTATCAATGAGCAAACATTTTTATAGGCTAGAGGCTACTGTTTTTGTAAGGGGATAAATCATGAAGAAGCACATGAATCATAAAAAAACACGATTATGGAAGAAAATGCGCGGGTGGAAGGGAATATGGTTCCATATCGCTGGAATTATTGCAATTGTTTGGTTTCTCATCAGGGTGGTTCCTAAACCGCAACGAGCTCAATATCCCTGCCAACAGGTCGCTCTATCTGTTTCACTAGGCTATATCGCGTTCTGGAGTGTTTTGTTCACTGGTCTTGTGATATGGATACGAAATGTAAAGACAAAATTCGCAAAAACACTCCCAACAGTGCTTACTGGTTTTATTGTATTATTCACTATCACGGGCGCTGTGTTTGCCACGAATTTTTTTCAAGCGGATCAGCCATCTGCAGCATCCTGGGAGCCTATTCCAAAACAACCTATGGGGACCGGAGTTGGAGTAAGCCCAGGTAGAGTTGTTTGGGTGTGGAATCCTAACGCAACGGAAAAAAACCTCTCAGGGTACTGGTGGGAACAGCAGAACAACGACCAAGATGTCATTAATCAGATGTTCTCGATAGGCATTCAAAAGCTTACAGAAACATCAACTGATTCTGATGCATGGGACGCTATGTTTTCTTATTTCAATGAAGTCCATGGGAACGGTAACTTAAGCTATCAATCTGGTGAGAAAATCGCGATTAAGATGAATTTAAACAACGCCCTTGGTGGTATTGGAGATCCTTATATCAAAGAGGATAATGACCGGGACGCAAGCCCATACGTGGTTAAAGCCTTGCTTCTTCAACTTGTCAACGTTGTTGGTGTTGCCCAGCAGGACATCATAGTATTTGACGCCTCACGACCGATAACAAATTATCTCTATAATAGAATCTATTATCAGCACTACCCTGCTGATCCGTTAATTAAAGAATTCTCACAGATCCATTATGTCGATTCGTTAGGTGGAGCATCAGGCCGTGAGCAGGTAATACCTAGCATGATGTCTATGTATTTCTCCGATGGAGTCATTCGAACGCTTCCAACCTGTGTTGCAGATGCGAAATATCTCATTAACATCCCCTTACTAAAGAGACACCCGATAAACATGGGAGTGACGTTATCTGGGAAAAACTTATTTGGGTCGTTTATCGAACCAGTTTCAGACCTTCACCCATATCATATATCTGGTTTGACCATGGGGAATGCTGCACCGCAGGTGGATTTATTCGCTTATGAGCACCTAGGAGGAAAAACGCTGTTGTATCTTGGAGATGGGACATTTGGGACAAAGGTGGACCATAAGACGATTGCGAAGTTTCTGATGTACCCGTTTAATGATGATTGGACGAATAGTTTGTTCTTTTCACAAGACCCGGTGGCTCTTGATTCAGTGATGTATGATTTCCTGTTAACCGAAGGGACAAACCCCATTGAGGGCTCACAGAATTACTTGCATCAAGCCGCTGTCCCCCCTATGGATGTGTATGACCCAGAACATGACGGTACGTATCTATCAACAAGCCTTGGTGTGCATGAGCATTGGGATAGGACGGTTGATATTTTTTCATCAGAGCGGTACGTTGGTCACTCAGAGAACGGTATCGACTATCGGACTTCTGGGAAAGAATTCGTTCACCCTGGCGTCATCTTCACCACTCCTTTAGAAAAACACCTATATTTCTTCGGAACAGACAAGGGAGCATGCCCATTTACGTTAATTATTGGAAAGATCAATGTTGAAGCACAAGTCAACGGGGTTATAGGAGTCATACAAAAAGTCGAGTTTTACAGAGACGACAGATTGCAATACACTGACACAGAAGAACCCTATAGTTGGACATGGAACAAGTTTTCCTTTTTAAGACATACCATAAAAATCATCGCATACTATGATTGGGAAAATACGACGAGTAATCAAATAACAGTCTGGAAAATCTTCTGAGAAAACAAGAATCTTATCAGCATACAAAAGGAAGAACTCTTATACGAATATCTAATAGATAGTAGTTTTTCCTTTTTTCCTTAATGTCATCCCATATAAATTCAACGAAACGAAAAGAACCATTATTTTTTCGGAGATTTCATAAGTACGTAGAAAACAAGCGTCAGAAAACACCAAAAAAACAATTACAGCAGAAGAAACATCCAGAGTAGATACCCGATACACTATATTTTGCCTCCGTAGTAATAAAGGTACGTCATCTGAAAGAATTTAAGATAGAAACCTCCAAATATCCAAAAGAGTCGGAATGACGAGTATTAAAAAAATCAACGAAGACATCCAAGTAATGATGACCGATAGGAACATAGCATAGGAGAGAAGTTGCCAATCTATATCTATTTAAAATTACATTGTTTTAATTTGTATGAATGGAATGGAAGGACTATTTGGAGAATATTAATGGAGCGGACGTGGCGGGATTCGAACCCGCGATTACCGACTTAGAAGGCCGGTGCCTTATCCAGGCTAGGCCACACGCCCAAAGAGAGTAGCGCTGAGGGGGAGATTTGAACTCCCGCTCCCCTTACGGAGAACCGGCTCTCAAGGCCGGCGCGGTAAACCGAGCTTTGCTACCTCAGCAGAA
>LSSI01000049.1 GCA_001595945.1 Thermoplasmatales archaeon SM1-50 | reverse complement strand
TCATTTTTTATCGTATCATAACTATTGTAGAACAACCTAAGACAATAACAATTCCAACATTTAGATTCATTTTTCTTTTTTTTATTTTGATTTATACAAAAACATGAGGATAAACCTATAGGATTTCAGACTGTTTAATGGAGGGAACGCTGAGCTTAGGATACACTTTCGCCCCCCCGACTTAAATTAATGGATATAAAATCATTATTTTTACTGGTAAATACGAGTCCGAATCTACCTACCAACTCTATATAATTAATTAATAAATATCTTTATTTATACGAAGATGATTATAATGTCCTGAAATATAATTTTGACTTTTTTTTTCCTCCTGAATGGATGTCACTCTAAGTCGATACTCCCTCCTGCGGCACTCTGCATTTTTTCTGCTGTTGGGACTTAAAACAGTATAAATATTGAGGTTATTTTGATTCGTAACGATGAAACCGCATCGCAACAATGATATAGTTGACGATAGGGGTACCTACAATCACGTAAAGAGTGCAATACTTATTTACTAATCAACAATATTTAACCCATTCTTTCGTATTATATGAAATATATTCCAGGAATAACAAAAAGAGTTCTGGAGTGCTGTTTTATTTAGCTCGTCTGTTGTGTGACTACAAGCTCCCCATGTTTTATTCCTTTCATTGATTTGATAGTATCAGCGAGTTTTTTGATGTTTCGTGTTTTTCCTTTTAGCACCAAGACTTCTAAGCAGGTGTCATGATCAATATGTATGTGGGTCGTGGTCAGGATCTCTTGGTAATGGTCGTGTTGGATTTCAAGCAGCCGATCCACCAGTGGACCTGAATGATGATCGTAGACCATTGTCAAAGTTCCAATGACGTTTGCATTTGGATCTTTTACATGTTCGTTGATAAGATGTTGCCTGATGATATCACGTATGGCTTCGGAACGATTGGAATATCGTTTCTTTTTCATCGTACGATCAAACTTTTCTAAGAGATCAGGTTCTATTGAGACACCAAATCGGGTTATGGTTTGCATAGTAACACGTTTTAAAGATAAACGTAGCACGATTATATATGTTGTTCTTTTAACATCGATATTCATGTAGACAGCGGTGTCACGAATATGAGATTTGTCTGTTGGTTCCCGTTGGGATATCATTTATCTGAAGTACCATAACCGATGATTCTTTTTTTTCTACTTTTGTTTTTGTTTGAAAACCTAAAATAAATCATTTTGTTCTGTTTCTTAGGTGGACAGCTTGTTCTTTTTTTTCTCTCTACATTTGGTAGAGACATTTTCTTCCTTTATTAAAACAAGGTATCTTAGAGCAATAGGATATTTATACTAGTTTTTTATTTTCATTTTGAGGGTGAGGTATAAGAAATAATAGTCTCAGACAAGAATGTGATAAAATTGAGGAGAATCTTGTGAGTAAACTAAAGAACAAAGCAGTTCAGAAAAAAAAGCCTATGTGGTTACGTAAACTATTACATTCTCTTTTCGCATTCTCAATTATTATCGTTTTATATTTTCTTCCAACCCCTGAGGGATTATCACGCAGTGGACAAATCATGATAGGCATTATGTTTATGGGAGCAATACTTTGGATTACTGAAGCGATCCCTTTAGCCGCAACAGGGCTTCTTATAATCGTTATGCAACCTATTATGGGAACGATGCAAGCGCAGGATGTCTTTGCTTCATTTGGCAATCAAGCGATTTTCTTCTTGATAGGGGCATTCATCATAGCAGGAGCCATTGAAAAATATGGGTTACACCGACGTATCGCGTTACGGCTCTTAACCTATTTTGCGAAAAAACCAAAAATGCTTAGCTTTGGTATCATGACCTCCTGTGTGTTCCTCACATTTATTATTCCCGAACATGGTGTTGCTGTCTTGTTCCTGCCAATCGTCACATCAATACTCATTGCCATGAAAGTGACTCCTCGGAAGAGTAATTTTGGGAAAGTGACCATGCTTTCTGTGGCTTATGGTTGTTCGATTGGCAGTCTTGGCACATTGGTCGGCGGTGCGCGAAATCCTCTTACTGTGACGATCCTTTCTAACATGAACCCCCCTATTACTGTGTCATTTTTTGAATGGATGGTATATGCAATGCCTGTCGTGTTTCTTACATTCCCTGTTGTATGGATGATCCTTCAATTCTCGTTTCCAATAGAAATTAAGGACACTGAAAAAGCCAAAGAAGAGATACGTTATCAAGTCAATACAGAAGGAAAGCTTGGTAGATCTGAATGGATTGTCATCGCGATAGTGACCATTACTGTGCTTTTATGGGTCTTCTTTTCCTCATCTCAATACTTTGGACTTGCGATTGTTGCTTTGCTTGGAAGTGTTTTATTGTTTTTTTCAGGGGCTATCACTTGGAAGGATATTGAAAAACGAGTGCCTTGGGGTATTATCTTACTGTATGGAGGAGCGATTACCCTAGGATTTGGTCTACAAAAAACAGGTGCTGGGGCATGGATTGCGCATTCTATCTCTAATGTCGCAGGGGATCATATGTATCTAGTGATTATAGGTCTGATAGTACTTTCAATTCTTCTTACAGCGTTTATGTCTAACGTTGCGGCTGTATCTATCCTTCTTCCCATTGGTCTTGGTGTTGCGACACAAGTACCAGGGATCAGTTCACTATTAGCTGCCATGCTTATTGCACTAAGCGGGGGCTTGGCTTTTATGCTTGTGATCTCAACTCCAGGGAATGCCATTATGTATTCCTCTGGTTATTTCTCTACCCGGGATTTATTACGCGCTGGATTTTTTTCAAATATCATCTGTATTATAATGATTTTTCTTATAGCTGTTTTTTATTGGAAAGGAGTGTTGGGATTATGACGCGTAAGCCTTTTGATGACTATGAAAATAAACCTTTGTTTCGTTCTATTTTAGTTCCTATCTCCTCAGAGTTTTATCCACCTGCGGTATTCCAAATCAGCGCGTTTCTGGCAAAAGCGTTTCATAGTACCGTCACCTCAATATATATTACAGAGAAAAGAATATTAGATGATTTTGACAGGCTTTCTGATGCTCACCTCTCATTTTACGAACGAGAGGAGGCACAACATAATATACGCTCTAAGCACCTTGCACAGGCAGAGCAGATTGTTTTCCGAGATGCTAAAGGATTCTTCAAAAAGCGAGAGATACCGCTGCAAACAAAATATCTCGAAGGGGAATTTAGTGAGGTCATCAAAAATGAAATAGAAACAAACCATTATGATTTAATCATAATGGGGTATGGTAGAGCATGCCTTATTGATTATCGACTGATCGATGAGATATCGCTCCCGATCTGGATTGAATCAGGTGCTGATACGGACACCTTGCTGGCAGTATGTTCAAATCTAGCGCCAAATCAAAAAATACAGATTTTTGGCCAACAGTTATCTGAACTATTCGAAAAAAAACTTCACATGATTTATGTTGTTGACCTAGAAGATCCTGTAATTGTCGATTCGACAGGAAAACGATCTGGGAAGAAAACAAAAGAAGAACTCATACAAAAGGGACAAGAATTTATAGATCTCATGAGACAAAAAGGCATACAAGTGAACCTCGTTACCGGAGTGTTTCAAAAAGAAGTCCAAAAAGCTGCAAGAAAGATTAACCCAAGATTGATTTTGATAGGAAGGGAACAGAAACAGAAAGGAAGACTTGGGTTACCGATTAAAAACGTAAAAAAAAGATTAGCAGAATATTGTGATTATTCATTTCTTTTTATCAATTGATGTGTTTGTTCCTTGGTGAACTGTTTTCAAAAATATTCTTTGTTTGATAAATGTTCTTCATCTAACATCAGTCTCTTAAAGATATTCCATAAAAATTATATATTATAATAAGATACTTTTATTGACCTTTTTAATCGGGGTGTGGAAGGAAAATGAGTAAAAGTCTATTGCGAAAAGGTATTGGTATTGTCGTGTCATTATTCTTAGTACTCCTTGTTTTTTCGGTTTTACTGCCGTCAGCATCTGCGATTGCGCTCTCCCCAGGAACCCCGGATAGCACTTTAGTGATTGCAGGGGCAATCATTAGTTTTGATGATGTCACGCTTACTATACGAGCTGCTGAGGCGATTCCAGTCAAATACCTTACTTATGTTATTTACAACAGTGAAAATCATCATAAGGTCGCATCTGTGTGCTTCTTGATTGATGGAACTGAGATTTTTGATGCCCCTTCAGAATCATTCACCGTCGTATCTCTGACAAACACCGAAAACCTTCCATATCAAAGCGGGGGACACTATTATGGGTATGACGAAAGAACAGGAAAGAACGTCTATAGATATCGGTATGGCTATGGGTATGGCTATGGATATGGAGCTAATGATTTAACCCTTGAGTATGTCCTTTCGTATACGACCTGTAAACCAGGGACTTATTATGCGAAACTCTTTGTGAAAACACAAAAACACACCTACATCTCCGACGAATCAATACTTTTTACCGTAGACCAACGTCCTCCGTTGTCGATTTATGTGGACATCAAACCAGGTACTATTCATACCAAGGAAAAAGGGTATCTTTATGTTACCATCTTTGGTACAAACACATTTGACGTCGAGACAATTAATCCTAAAACCCTACGGCTTTCTTTGGGTGGGGGAAAAAATATCGTAAAAACCCCGTTTTGGTGGTATGAGAATGGAGCGAACCAGTATCTAGATCTTTTGCTCAAATTCCGCATCGAACAGGTCATTCATGTCCTAAAACTCTTCAAACATCCCGATGAAACCCTTTGTCTTAAGCTTACTGGATCCCTTAAAAAAACAGAGGATTGTTACTCTGTGGTCGGATCTGATTTCATACAGATTTTAACTTTAGGAAAAAGTAAAGGATACCACCATTAGATATATCGAATTTTTTCTTTTTCATGGAGTGTACATGTCACGTTTACACAACACATTATCCTTTTAATAATGGGAGATAAGAGACGAACCATTTGGAAGGAAAGTTATGAATCCGGTATGACAGAAAATGAGTTTTTTTTATCAATGAAATCTTTTATTATATGAAAGATGTTTTCCTTATGTATTTGTGTCCGACAAACATAAAAAAAACCATGTTTTTTTAGTAGAATGTAGGAAAGAGCGACCATTGGATTTTATATTATCTTCCTTCATTTCATCATAATAGGGAGTAAGAAGATTATAGCAGATAAACTACTTAACACCTCTTTCATGGAGTTGCCCATTGGTTTTCGTAGACTTGATTTTCAATTGATAATATGCAATCGCCATTCACACTTAATTCCTCCCTCAATAACCCAAATGTATGGCAGCAGAAATTCATAGATCTCTCCATCTTCATGTCTTTTTTTGCTGTCATACATTTGTGTAATTTTTTTTCTATTGTGGATTTTGAGGTGTATTGTTTACGTTTGGCCTGTATTTTTCTGTTTAGCTTAATGGTTTTGCTCTGACCTGACACAAATTTTAAAAAAAGAACCGAATGAAAAGCGAGATGTGGTTTTCTCATTAATGTCATCTAAAGTTTTTTTTTTTTTTGATATTAGATAATTCAGTATCTCTAGGCTTTTTTCTTTCCTTTTAATTTATTTTTTTGAATGATTCTTTTGTATGCAATAAAACCAGTGTTTTAGTTTTTTTCAAAAAATGAACGGCTACAAATCTATATATATGGTTGTAGAGATGATGAATGAGGTGAAAGGAAATATGAAGAACCTCTTCATAGGAATAGGAATTTTTATAATGCTTTGCGTCGGTAGTTTAAGTGGGTGCTTGGATGAAAAAAGTAAATTTATTGGAACCTGGTTTAATCAAGATGGGAGCACATCGATGACATTTGAATCAGATGGTACAGTGACGATCACCGGGACTGGTCCTCTTGGATTCGTTTCCTTAACTGGAACGTTTAATTATTCTGTTGCAGATAAGAAAATAACGTTTTCGTCAGGAGATACAGGAGTTACGTTTAACTATCGTTTCCCTGAATCTAATCAGCTGATTCTGACCACTGATCAAGGAGCCTCATTATTATTGACAAAGAAATGAGGTGAGAGCACATGGTAATTCCGATATGGCTTGCACTTATTGCATTGATTGTGATTGCTTTTGTTGCTTGGAAGCTTGTAAAGTTTGCGCTCTGGATTCTGATTATTATCGTCCTTGTCATCCTTGCCCTTATGGGATTGGATTTCGTAATCAATTTGTTTTCTCAAATTATATAAAGGTATATTGCTGCATGGGAAATAATAGTGAATTACATCAATACGGACACCACTTAATAGAAAAATATCATAAATGAGGTAGACATATGTTCTGTCGTAGATTTTAAAGTTGGATTTTACGGTGGTATCTCTTCTGTAGTATACTCCAATAAATTTTAAATTTTTCAGATCATTATTCTTTTTCTATGAAACGGATTTTCTATAGAGCGATTATTCAAGGATTAAAAGACAGGAAAGAACGCCATTATGTTCATGAATTTTTATTACCATGATAAAATAACAAGGGTTTGACGTAATTACCGAACATACAATTAGGTAAAACATATGAAGAAGCTATTCAAAAACTTTAACAAATAATAAATCCTCTTCCTAAAGATGCACTACAACGAACGCAGGTTGTTCGTAACAAAATGATAGAGGCAATTGAGGGTAACATTAAAGCAGCAATCTTTGAAGTATCGACCCCTAGTTTGGGAACTGAAATTTAAATCGCTTATGCATATTTACAACCATGGATGAGGTTGACTTGTATCCCTGTTCTTGCGTTATATGAAAAGGCAGATTAGCCAAATAAACTCTCAATAATGCTTATAGACATATCAACCGAGGCGGCCCTTCATTTTATTTTAAAAAGAATAAAAGATCCTTGATGACGGGAAGAGCATTATCCATGAATTTTAAATAATATTCAACAAAACATCATTTGTTCTTAAGTCGATACACCTTAGGGTTGAGTTCTACCCTGAGCTTACAACCCTTTGCTCTTCATTTTTAAGGTTTTTATCAATAGCTCTGAATCACAGCTACAATTATAGAGAAGCTTTTATAAGAAAGAACAGTATTATAAAAAACAGTGTTGAAATAATGAGACAGCAAAAAATAACCTTTGACGTGTGTCCAAGATGCCAATCAAAGTTTATTAATCGAGTTGAAAACGAACATCCAACTTGGCAATGCTCTGATTGTCTGTACACATTTGAACTACCTTTGATTGCAAAGTTTCCTGATTCAGAAACGAAAGATATTTTTGACTAAATCATTTGGTCATTTATTACGTTTTAATTACGAATCCTTTAAAATCGACTCTTTTATTAAGAATGATATAATATTATAGTTCTTGAGAAACATGGTGAAAGATTATATAGAAACCTTGTATAGTAACCCAGCTAAAAAGTCCCAAAAATATTTTTATTTTTGTTGTCCAAAATGCTGGAGTGCAAATATTTATAAAAGAAAAACAAGGTATCTGGTTTATCGATGTCGACGTTGCCTTAGAACGTTCAAGGAACCAGGAATACAGGCATATTTCAAATCTTTTGATAAATTAAGAGAGTTTGTAGATAGATCTGCTGATCTTCCCAAGTAGCGTATCCGGTTATTATTCGTTTCATTATTCATAAGAAATATATTTCTAAAAACATCAGAATTCAATTCTTCATGGTTACAATAATACTTCATAGACTCCTCCTGTATTTATCTAACCATCTCCATAAGGATAGATATCGTTAATATTGAAATGAGATACCAACAGGTATCGCAAAGGAAAATAAACAATGATTACAAAAATAATTCCCAGTCGTTATCTAAGTAGGATAGAGATATATTAGTCAATCGCACAAGTTATTCTTTTTACTTTGGAATTCAATCTTAAACTGGTGTATCTCATAAAAAGAGTCTTTTTCCCTTACAAACTCCAGATATATGATCAGTCCACAAATTTAAATATACGTATGTTGTATTAAAATAAAATAAGAGCATGTAGGATCGAATATGAAAAAACGATTTATCGCGGCCACTATCTTCATCGTTGGTGTAATTCTACTTGGTATATTATACTGGTCCGGCTATCTCGTATTTAATGGCCCCATTCCATCATTTACCCTAAATCCAGGCACAACACAATCTGATGAAAACACCAATGAACCAGAAGGAGCTCCACAGCTGGTAATTGAAAATATCAAGGGAAGATTGAACAAGATCTCTGTAGATATTAGAAATATTGGTGATATGGATGCCACGACAGTCATATGGACAGTGTCGGTGAAAGGTGGACTCCTTAAACGGATTGATCTTCGTTCCACTGGAACGATGGATAGTCTTCCACGGCAATCCAGAATTACGATAATAACAGATCGAATTCCACTGGGGTTCGGCCGCCTGGAGATCACCGTAACTGTAGAAGCATCAGAGGGTAGTGTGGTGACGCAAACAGCCCGCGGCTTTAAGTTCTTGTTCTTCGTGGTCGGAGTCAGAATGTAAAATCCATTAGACAATGTTCTCTGGCTTTGATGGTGTGTTTATTTGCCTTAATAAAATAAATAGTAGTCCAAGAATTCATACCTAATAATATTTCGATGTGTAAGAAGATGATTTACATCAGTGCTACTCCCTATTAGTAATTTGGTGAAAGAAATTATTTAGGATCTTTAAGGAATAACTCTTGCTAAAAAGAATGGTCTTTTGTTTTTTGTTTACCTATGCACTAAAATGGTTTTCAGGGTATGTCTTTTGCTCTTAGCGGATGAGGGTTAATAATGTGATGGACACGGGGAGAATATAGAACCCGTGCAAGATGTATTTTTTCTATTAAACCAGGATATTTTGACGTTATTAAACTGACAAATTTTTTTGCCTGTATTAAATTTTTTGCTATAAAGATAATAACCCAGTCATATTCACCATGAATGTAGTAACTACTCTCAATTCTAATACCGATTTTTAAGTAATCATTTAAGATTGAATCTAAGTTGATTTCCTCAGAGGATTTTTTATCAAACGTTTGCATGGAACGTTTGAAAAACATCATGTATTTTTGAAGATTCTGTTTTTCTACATCAACAATGGCGGTGTACCCCCAGATCATATGACTCATTTCCAATTGCTTGATAAATCTCCATACCTTTTGTCTTGAGAAGCCGCAGTGTTTCGCAATCATGTCGATGCTTTCGTTTGAGTTTTTTGTAAGCTTTTCAAGGATCTTTATCTCATCCTCATGTATTTTTTCTTTAGAGCTTTTTACCATACTCCGTTCAATCCTTAACTTTATACTTTTTGAAATATTTTCTTCTTTAAAAACATATCCTTTAAACCTTGATGTGCTAGTTAGATATCGTTTCCTGATAACACTTGCATAGATTTATTACCCATCTCCCTATATAAAGAAAAAGAAAAACGATGTGTTTGATATGAAAGCTGGTAAGATTATTTTCATATTCGGTGGATTACTACTGATTTTGTTGGGTTTTCTATCTGTGATGCTTACTGAATATCTAATCCCCTTATTTGTCTTTTCTGTTTCGGTGACGATTGGAATTATTTTAATAGGTATTCCCTTTTTATTTGAAGAATATAAAAATAAATAAGTAAAAATATAATTAAAATAACTGCTAACGTAATCCCATTTATATTACAGTCATTCTGTTCTTGGTATTGTTTCACTTTAATTAGATGGCAGCTCTTTTTGTGTATATCCGCATTGTTCAACTGTTATAAATAGAAGCGCAATTCCAAGCATTACTATTTGTTTTTTTTACATTTTTCAGCCCCTGTGTCCATGTTGTTTTTCACTTGATGATACTACAAAATGTTACCTGCCAAAATTCAAATAACTCAGAATCAACCTATTGATTCTATCTTCAAAAACATATCCGTAGAAATAATTATTCTAATGTACCCTGATTGTTTTGTGTGGATTTACTTTCAAATGGTATATAAAATATGAAAATATTTATATAATTTAGTTGTGCTTTCATCTGTATGATGCAGGTAAGCTTCATCCATAAACGTTTTGAGGTGTTGATATTACTTGTGTTAATTATCAGTGTTTTTTTTCTGCGGTCCTATGCCGTTAGTATTACTTTAGACTCTGATTCTCCCGATGAAGGATGGCTTGAAGAACGTGATGGGGTACAGATCCTGCATCTTATTGGATCATACTATGAGATGGGATTTCAGCATGGTTCTCTATTAAAGGATGAAATCTTGGTCAATAATAACGCCTTTCTTCATTGGTTCAATAAACGAGGGTTTTTTTATGAGGATTTATTGGAATCATGGGTACTTATGCAGCCCTTTATTCCTTTTCGTTATATCCAAGAGATGCAGGGTGTAGCTGATGCAACAGGTCTTTCTTTAGAGGATATC
Source organism: Thermoplasmatales archaeon SM1-50 (assembly GCA_001595945.1). Lineage (GTDB taxonomy): Archaea > Thermoplasmatota > E2 > DHVEG-1 > DHVEG-1 > SM1-50. The sequence continues at coordinate 6,234 of LSSI01000049.1, read as the reverse complement.
GCTGTTTTGAATGTTGGTCCTTATTTTGTTATTAATTGTGGAAGTTTTGCTGCTTGGGGTCCTGCGACACATAATGGAACAATGTATCATGCGAGAAGTCATGATTTCCCTATCAATATTCAAGATCCAGAAACTGGAGCATATCTTGTGGAACATCAGCTGCTGATTGTCCGCAAACCCGATGGATTTTTTAAATCAGTTTCACCATCTCTTGCTGGAGACGTCACTTGTTCGGATGGGATTAATGAGATGGGAATTATCCCAGGGATGCTTTCCTCATGGACTGCTGATGAGACGTATCAGGGTATTGGGGTTGGTTTTCGGGTACGGATAGCGCTTGACTGTGCCGCGACATTAGAGGAAGCTATACATATACTTACTCAGAACAGGACCCTTGGGTATAATTTCATTGTTTCCGATGGAAAAATTCCTGCGGCTTGTGCTATTGAGACCACTGCACAACTTTCCTATGTCGGTTACTGGGATACCGCATCAGAGGATCGTGCTCCTTTTTGGCGGATTCCTTATGTTGTACGACGTGCGAATCTTTTTGTTGATTCAAAACTTAGTGAGACACAACGAAGTATGTATAATCCAAGCCCTTTCCCCTTGTGTTCCTTTTTATTTAAAATAAATCCGTTGAGTGGGACGTCGCTTTCTGCTGCTGGCCCTTTTATGCATTATATCGCCCTTAGTAAAGGGGTGGAGGCACAGTATGGGAAACTTGATTTGCAGACGACCATGACAGTGTTGCGTGATGTGTATACAGGAAAAACAGATGTCCGATTTTTTATTCTGCAGATATTTCACTGGTATTCAACTCCATATCAATGGGTTCTCTGTCCAGAGACAGGTAATATTCTTCTATCGTTTGCGTCTCATACGCAGAATGCGTTTGAATCCCCAGTTCATTTGTTTAATATGTTTGAATTATTCTCTGCGGCTCTTCTCTAAAGACAACCTTGTTTGTTGTGTTAATAATAACTAAGAAAACACCTGAATTTTCTTAAAAAGTGCATTGGATTTGTTCAGTATATAATCGAAAACAACTATCGTTAATTATTTTTTCTTGGATTACCTTTTAAAATGCTATACATCGTTTTTTTCTTTATCTTCAGGTTCTTTCTTTTTTTGTTTTTGTTTTTTCTTTTTTTTCCAAGATTGCAATGTTTCCTCGACCTCTGGGATTGATACCATTTCCATGATGTCCTTACAAACATTCATTATATAAAAAAATATTGAAAAATAGATAACAACCGTTCAATATCATCTTCGTATGATTATAAAAATCTCATGCGTTGCTTCTTAAATACATTGCTGCACAATCGATGGTATAGAATAATTTAAAAAATTATTAGTGGTTTTTGTCTCATTTGATTTTCATGAAATAAATCATTGATTTTTTAAAAAAGGCGTGTTGGTGCTGTAGTTTATACGATTGGTGATGATCTAAAAAAAATAAAAAAATGTTTTTTTTGTTTTTACTAGTAATATTTCCTTCTTATACTCTTTGTCTTCTTTTTATATGGGTTTTTTTCTTTATATGTTTCTTTTCTATAATTTTTTTGTTTGGTCATTTCTTTCACCTGCTTTTTGATTTGGATAATGATGCTATTTAAAGCTATGTTGTTATTTTTCCAAAGTATACAAATTTCAGAGGTATAGGTTTTTAAAAATAAGAATGAGACGGGAGGTTATTCGCTGAGGAATAGTACTTAAAAGGTTATTTTTTACAAATAAACGGCAATGTTTTATCTGTAATGACTCCCCATGTATACTATTTTGTTTTTTTTCATAGATATACATTCGGCTTTAATTTTGGGGAGAAATCATAGAAAATTACATCAATTATCGACAATTGCACATAATTACTATAGAAAATTATTAATATGGAGAGAGTCTTTGTTCTTAATGCGGAGTAGGAGGAACGGTATCTTTGTTCATATTGTCCCCCTAGACGGAGGGAAGGTAAAAACTTTTGTTTTGCCTCCGAACTTCCCCTTTCCTCCCCAAATATTAAACCATTAATAAAACAAATTGATCTGCAGAAAATACCTAAAAATTTTACCAACGATGTAGATGTTAAAAAATATGGTTGTCCAATTTCCCGAGTAATTGGCTTTTTAATCAAGGATCTCGTGCAAAAGAATTAATATAAATAAAATTTATTACAAAAATTGGAGCTGAGTGAGATGGAAGCATGGGATTTTATTATTATCCTATTTTGGGTAACCATCATACTTGTTATTTCTATTGGAATATACCTCTATATAAATAATCGAAAAATGTCAAAGAAATTAGAAAAAATGCAACAGAAACTTAACGCGGATCGTAACACAATTCATCAAATGAAAAAATCTAAAGAAGAACGTTTGCAAAAGCTTGTTGAGATTCAAAATACTGTTGACAGAATGATTGAAGAAGATAAAAAAACATAGTAACGTACCATGTTTTTTTACTATTTCATTCTTCTTACATTTTTTATAAACCACACATCATAGTTCAATATTCAACCCATTTGTATTAACAAATGTAGGATAATAAAGGCATCTGAGAAAAATGTTTATTTTTAATTGTGGGGTCTGTGAGGAGGTGAGGAGAGGATGGATAAACTAGGAGAAAAGTAGCCTCGTAAAACAGAATAATCCAGACCCCACAAAAAAACAAATAGACATATAGTTAATAAAGTTTTTTCTTCATTGTTCGGGTTTGAACAAACAGGTCTTATTACTTTGTGGGATCATCTGAATTATATCTTTGTACTGACTTTCACCCCGAACAAATCAATACTTACAAGGGTTGAATTGATGCTTAGGAAGAACATCGCAACCATCTATGATTATAGCGTTACTAATCGCGATGCTCTAAATGATACGGATCACACCTCAATAAGCGTATCTGCTGAGCAAGTCATTACAGAAAATTTGAGCTGGATAGAATTTAACTTTCCAGATATCGCTATATCTCCAAGCAACATACATTACCTTGTGTTCTCCACAGAACATATAAACGATAATTAATATACGTGGGAGATGGAGATAGGAAATGCCTCTGCCAACAGCACCATCTATTACTCCGTTAACAATCGAGCAAATTGATCTGAGGAACCTGACGATGATGTGACTTTTATAACCTATGGTTGGGAGAATATTCAAACCAATAAATCGTTGATGGGAGGGAAGATAGATAAGAAAATACATGTTGAATATCCCTTTAACTTCTAAACAGATGATCTTAATGCAGATGAAGTGTATCACTGGATTGAATAGGAGACGATAGCCCTGCAGCAGAATGGATAGGAGCTAACGCGTCTGGCGAGGTCGTCATCGTGAAGTATATATTTCTAAAGAAGGGTGATTACATTATCAAAGAGAAATCGAAAAATAACGCTGGTACGGTGAGCGACTGGGGAGATATCTTGAGATAACAATGCCGAAAAAACAGCACCTTTATTCAGAATCTCTTTTACTAGAATTGTTCAAACGGTTCCTGTGAGTCTTTCCTATCCTACAATATCTCTTGGGGTATTAACTCCCTTTTCTTCTATTTTTTTCAGGTAATTCTTTTTGGATAGGGTAACATATGCTTTGAATTAGTCACGATTTCCTGCATATAGAGTAGGCAAATATGGTAATAGTATTTTTTTAGATGAAAAAGGTCAAATCGTTATTATACCAACATATCTTTATTAATAACGAAAGTCTAATATAGTATTATATGGGAGAGACTACCAAAAAGGATTTAGGATATTATAGTATCGAGATCATAAAGGATAGTGAGGGGAGCCCGTTAGTGATTGTAAAATTTAAAAGCGAGGGCAAAAGCCATTGGTCAAAAGATCATAGTTGGTGTCCAACACTTGCAGAGTTGGAGTTCCTTTATAAGACAACGAAAATAATGGAAAAAAATACAGCAAAAATCCCAACCGCAAAACCTGCGTTTGTCCCGGTATCAGAGGAACCATAAAGAGTATAGAGGGAGAAAAAAAATAACTCATGGGTGCCAATCTCTTATAAAAAATGTAATGACGGTTAAAACATTTACATATGGTTATAATAAACATTTTGTTAGATTTTTAAAAAAATATGTGATATTTTTCAAACAATCTGGTACGTTGCTCTTTTTATGACATCAGGTTATCGTTCGTCATTACAGCAGAAACAGTAATACCGTTTGAAGTCGTAACTTACCGGTTTTTCGTTCTTACTGAAATTTTTTCCACAACCAGAACAATTCAATGCTGTCAGAACTGCTAGTTGCTTCATACGTTTGTTTTCATCAATCATCATAAACGGACATTGATGTTTACTTAATATATACTATGAGAAAATGTTTAGAAAATTCCAAATAAATCCCCTTGTGATAAGAAATGAGGTTAAGGTTATAATCGGAGGAGGGATCGCTATGTACTACTTATTTGTTTTTGTAATATATATGACTTGTCAGTATCACGATCAGTTAGTGTAAGTATTTTATTTTCCTCTGAGAATTTATAGGTATAGCTTTTTGGGGGAGTGAGATAATCTACTATTTCAACAGTGAGTATCCCATTATTCATATCCCATATCCCATCAGTTAGGGAGAAATCCACTGTTCCTATTTTTCCTTTTACGATAAATGTATTATTAAGAGAAAATATGATGACCTTTGGTACATCAATCCAGATATCATCATTTTTCCATTCTCCAACTAATTTATCCTCATCGGAAAGAAATAGATTGCTAATTTGATTACATCCGCTTAATCCGATACAAGCAAGAATGACGATGGTTCCTACGACAGCGAATTTCTTTCCCATTTAAACTTCTTCATGAAGAATAACAATTCTTTCTTTAAAAATATAACCATGGAGTTTTGATTATTGAACTGGGTCAAAAAACTTTCCTATAAAAGGAGGAAAATAATGATATTTCCCAGCTCAATAGATGCAGAAAAAGAATTTCTTTTTGATGATACCCTTAGAGATAGACTAATAAATATGTATTTTTCTAAAATCATTCCTTTACAGAAATGATCCTGAACGTAGTATCGAGATTGTTACAATTCCAATAAGTGTTACTAATATAACTGTATACCCAAGTATTTCATAGATGACAGGCATTTCGCCTTTTTGGATAAGTTTTGTCATGGTACATCCCATAGAAGTATTAGAGGCAATACTTATAATTATAGCAGGGTAGGTGCATATGCATCCAAGAACCTAATAGAAATCTTATACCCAGTCGTCTCCCCTCTGTCTGTCGGTCCTATTCATGTTTTTTCTATACACTACTGTCACATCAAGAAGGGAAAATGAATACAGATTTTATTTCTATTGAAAGACTTAAGCTATATAGGGATACGATAATTCTTTGATTTCTAACAGGTAATCATTCTTTGATATTTGAACGATTTATACGATAGATTTTTCCTCACAGCATATGTGATATCTTTGTGAATAAATTAGAATTCTGTTCTAAAAAAATCCTTTAAAATGTGAAAAATTCTTTTTTTGTGATATTTATTGGAAGACGATACAAGTGTCACTGTGTTTCTACATCTTGTAACTATATGGTTTTTACCCGTTAAGGATACTACTGTATGATCCTTTTATCACGTTGAGTGTTATGTCTACAAAAAACGATAGTAAAAAAAGGAACGAAATTTCTTCGAACTTTCATTGATATATGCAGTCTTATTTAAATTTTATTGGACAAAGAGAATAAAGAGACCAAGAATAAAGGCTTTTTTATTTTTTCGTCTCCTTATGATTGTTGAAAATCTCGCGAAATATTTTAATGTTTTCGGATGGATAAAATATTAATAGCCAAACGTTCATCTCCTTCGATTAAGAGAATTATTAATATATAATATATTTAATATATAATATATCTAGATTAAACCTGAAAATTCCACAGGATACTCAGATGATGAAAAAAACAGTAATAATAACAGGTGCAATCATATTTGTCACCATCCTCATCCTATCAAGTGCTTTTGTTTATTATGGGTACTTCGCTAAGACAGAGAAATTACAGAAGACAGACGAGGAACTAGTAAGCATCGATGACAGTATCAGTCCTTTGGAAAACCAAGGTCTTGAGCTTGAGGTCCTTAGGATTCGCCATCGAGGGTGTCTTGAGAGGCTCATGAGAGCAGGTAATTCTTGGAAAACGAAGCCGTCGTTTTATTTCATCTCAAACATGGATGGACTGGAGTATGTCAGTAAAGACGTTACCCAGCATGGTAGAACCG
>LSSI01000048.1 GCA_001595945.1 Thermoplasmatales archaeon SM1-50 | reverse complement strand
TTTTTAAACTCCGTCACCGTCAAAGGAGCACCAGTAAGACGCATCACCAATGTCACAGAAATCATAGAGTTAGACCCAGGAACAAATCGTCTTGTCACAATGACCCCATTCGAATGGGTTGGAGAAAACGATGACCGATACCAAAGTAGTGGTGCTAGCAGGTTGCTTTACCAAATCAGACTTGAAAACGGATGGAACGAGGAGGACCTCCAAAAAGAACTTCAGAACCGCGTGAAGGTCCTTGACTGGATGAAAAAGAATGATATTCGGTCATACACCGATGTCGGTAATATCGTTGCAATCTATATGAAAGACCCGGATAAAATACTTCAAAAAGTGAAAAGGGAATTAGCATGACATCACAAGCTTATTCGGATTTCACACAACGATTATTTAAAAAAACACTATCAAAAATACCAGAAGAAGAACTCGTAGAACGTAATCTTGAGTTGGAAAAAGCAGGTATCCTCATAGATTATACACAGTATTATGCGACAACACTCTTTTCTCTTATCTTTGGGTGCATCGCCACCGTAAGCATCGTGGGGGTTCTCTACTACCTGCTTCCATCGTTTCTTACCATCCTTCTCATTCTTCTCCTACCGGTACTTGTCGTCACCTGTCTTGGCGTGTACTTTCTCTATCTTCCGACGTATCGTATAAAAAAACGGGCGTATCAAATCGACCTGTTTTTACCCTATGCGATAAATTTTATCAACTCAATGGCGGTTGCTGGTATCTCTCCTTCGGAGATATTCACAACGCTTGCTTCGATAAGCTTATACGGGGAATTACAGGTTGAAACAAAAAAAATCGCCAAAGAAATCAATGTTATGAATGTCGATAGTGTCACTGCATTAAAACATGCTATCGAGACGTCACCCTCAAAAAAATTTCAGGATTTCCTTCAAGGAATCATTGGTACTATCCAATCGGGTAGCGAACTGTACATCTACCTACAGAATGCTGTCGACAAATTGATGGATGATGATTTCGTTGAACGTAAAAAAGACCTTGATTTGCTTGGAATCATCGCAGAGATTTTTGTTGTATGCGCGATAGCGTTCCCAATCTTTCTTGTTATTATACTTACTGTCTTTGGGTTTTTCGGTGGTTCCTCTGTCAGTTCCAACGCAATTCTGATTATTTTTTCACTGCTCATCATGCCTCTAATCTATGCTGGTTTTTATTTCATGGTTCGGTCAACCAGTCTTGAGGATTTAAACAGGATATACTCCAAAAAACAACTTACGGTACGAGAATATCTCAAAGAGAACAAAATACCTTTGATTATATTATTCATTTCTTTGGATATAATAGTACTTCTCTACGCAAGTCTTACGATGTTGGATTACTTTGGGTATATCCAATTTACGTTTTATCCGAAGATCGATTTTGTTTTTATTGCGACCCTAATTCTCATTGGTCCTATTGGGGTTTATAATTATCTCCAGGGACAAAAAAAGAAGCAGATTCAATATCGATTACCTAATTTTCTCATTGAGGTCAGCGATTCACTATCGACAGGTGCGACAATCTTTGATTCGATCAAAGTTGCCTCAAAATCGCACTATGGACGGCTCTCCTCAGAAATCAAGAAAATGAAATCTCAGCTGTCATGGAATATTTCGGTAAAAGATATCCTTATGGATTTTGCAGAGAGAATGAAATCAGCAATCGTTCATCGGATAGTCATAAGCCTAAACAAAGGACTGGTCATGGGCGGGAATACGCCAAAGATATTTAGAGCTGCGGCCTTAGAGGTTGGTCAGGTGAATCGACTGGAGAACCAGAGAAAAGCCTCTATGTCAATTTACACGGTCGTGATCCTGGTTTGTTTCTTTGTCTTTTTGGCAATTATTATTATCATGAACTTGACTATTTTCCAATCCTTTTTTGAATTACAGGGAAAACAAGTGGGCCGCATGGCAGGAATCATGTTTAATACGGTTGATCCGATAGAGTTGAAATATTCTTTATTCTCGTTTGTCTTTGTTCAGAGTATCGGCGCTGGGATGTTAAGTGGCTTTATGATGGATGGGAGACTCTCCTCAGGAATACGTTATAGCTGCGTGCTTGGAATCATTTCAATTCTCATATTTAAGTTGATGTTCTAATATAATAAGGAAGATATATGTGGAAGAAAAAACGCTCAAAAGATGCAGCCTCTGAAGTTGTTGGGGTTGTTCTCCTGTTAGGGATGACTATTGCATTATTCGCGGTTTTAAATTATATTGTTTTCTCCTTTTCCTTTGGGTCGCCTCCCCCATCGGTAAATCTTATTGGAACTCTTGACATGCAAGACAATGCGGTTATCATCACACATTATCATGGAGTTTCTCTTGATAACACGATAAATGTCATCGTAACAATCGGACCCTCTTCGTATCAGAGGAATCTCCGGGAGATGTCTCTTTTCAATGAATGGAGCTTTGTTGATACTAACGGTGACAATAAATGGAATTTTGGTGAAGAAGTCCGATTTTTATCATCTGAAATCAGTCCTGACCATTATATCCAAGTGACTGTTGTGCATCCGGAGACTAATACGATTCTTTTGACGACCGTGCTTCAGCATGAAACATAGGAGAGGAATGAGAAAAGAGAAATTATATTGAATGAGTGGAACGAAATGAAAAAAAGCAGAAGAATGACAAATGATGCAGTCGTAGGTGTTGTTACGGCGATATTGTTAACCGGAATTATTGTCGCAGTCCTGTCACTGGTTCAAACTGTCTATGTGCCAAAAATCATGGAGCAACGTGAGGCGGAACACATGGATAAGGTCGCAGAACAGTTTGCATCTCTTTCCTCGGTCATTGCAGACCAGGCAGCTGATGAAACAAAGGGGATTCCGATAGCAACGTCCATTACACTTGGGAGTAAAGAACTCCCGTATTTGTTATCGATCCGGTCCTATGGAACGCTGGAAATTATTCAGAACGCCTGTTCTATAACGATAAATAACGCCACAGAAGCAGGTAGTATTCTGACAGCTAGTTTCCCTATTAATACGATTACCTATTCCTCAGCGAATGCATATTTCCTTGATCAAACCTACGCTTATGAAGCCGGTGCGATGATCGTGAGTCAAATTCAAGGGAACCTGATGATGATCCGCCCTAGCTTTGTTGTTGATGCTGATGGTGAAACAATCGATATCTTATTTGATGTGGTGAATATCTCCACCGTTGGTCAGAAAATCATCGCGTCAGGGTATGGAACCTATCCGATACAAACCGAATTCCATGATGTTACGTTAGATATAAACTTTACCAAGGTTCGTACGCTCACCATTACCACCTCCACTTCGAACGCGTGGAGCGTGTTTTTGAATTATACCATGATTCAGGCTGGTCTGAATCAAAATGGATCTCGAACTGATTACTTTTTTGAAAATACCGGACAGTCACTAACCATTGATTTCTCGCTCTCCTCTCGCAACGTCAATGTATTTTTTAGAATGATTGACATACAAGCACAGATAGGCCCTGGTTGGATTGAATAACTCCCCAGGAGAACATATCGAGGAATTTTTAAATAGAAAGTTATATAAACTCTGAAAAAAACCTTTTTCTATAAAACAGTCAAAATAAATGAACGTGAGGAATGAGAAATGAAACTACGATCTTTGGGAAATAAGAACGCTATTTCTGAAGTTATCGGTGAAATGCTTCTGCTAGCGATAGCGGTCACCTCAGTCTCAGTGCTCGCTACACAGTTCTTGGATATGCAAGGACCACAAGACATCGCCAATGTGACAGTCATAGGAAAAATGGAGCAAGGGTCTCCTGTCTTCGAAATACAGAGAGGAGAATCACTTAGTCCAGATACAAAGATTATTCTGACGTTGGCAGGATATGACAAAAGGATATTTTCCTACGATGAATTCATATCAGGAAATTTAGGGTACCAAGAGTGGGACATTGGGGATAGGATTATTCTCCCCGTCGAGGACATCACAGGGATACAAGCAGAGGCGACGATAGTAGATACAAAAACCAATTCAATTGTTTTCTGGGGGATCCTTCAAGATGGCTTCAGGCTCCCTGCACGAGGCAAAGGAGGATTATGGCATTTCGATGAACCAATCTGGCAGATGATCCCAAATGAAGTGATAGATAGCTCTGGAAACAACAATCATGGGATAGCATTATATGGAGCGGAAATCACGACAGATGGAGCAAGTAACAATGCTGGGTTTTTTGATGGGTTCAACGATGCGGTCAGAGTAAAAACATCCTGGAGTTTGAACATCAGTAAATCAATAACTGTTGAGGCATGGATGAAACCGCAAGTTCCTGAATTCATGATCGATATCATGGGGGTAGACGGAAATTTTGGGTACACCCCATATATCATTCATGTTAACGGCGACATTTATGCGATTGTAAGTGAAGATTATCAAAAAGGTTGTAAACTCTCAACAGTCAAAATCTCTAAGGAGGGAAGTATTGATTATATTCAGACGATATACCTGGGAAAATCAACTGGGTCTAATGTTTGTCAACCAATTATCGTCCAGGTGACAAAAGAAATACATCTTGTTTCGTTTATCGATGAGAAATATTTTGTTAATTTACATACTATCAATATATCAGCGAATGGTACTATACAGCATATGACAAAGTTCGTATTTCCAGAACCATCTGACCCCAATAAACCAAACAGCCCCGGTCTCCAGATGATAACGGAGAACCTCTGTGCAATCGCCTACTGGTCACCAAGCACAGGAGGCATTATAAAAACAGTGGACATCTCAGGAAGCGGAAACATAACCTATACAGGAAAATCAATCACGTTCGATCCTGCCTCCTCAAAGACATATTCCCGCGAGCCTTCTCTTATATATATTGCCGGCAGCACTTATGCTCTGGGTTATCGTGGTCAGTCGAATCAGGGTATATTAAAAACAATCAATATCAGTGTCACTGGTGATATTGACGAGACGGGATGGATGATTCCATTTGACTCTCTCGCTGCCTACGAACCCTGTCTGATAAATGTAACACAGAATGTTTTTGCAGTGGCCTACAGAAACAAATTCGATTATGGACAGGTTAAAACCTTTAATGTCTCATCTAATGGTTCCCTTACGATCACCGGTAAAACAATGGTATTTGATGATTCATTTAAATGCTTTAATCCATGTATTATTCATGGCGCTGAGGAGTTTACATACGTCATCGCGTATTCAACAGGTTCTGTCACACAGGCTTCTGCGAAAGGGTTTGTCGCACAACTCAGAATAGAGAAGAATGGGTCAGTCGGTCCACTACTTGATGACAGGAAACAATTCAAAGTACCTGATGGAGAAACATGTCACTATCCGGTTATTCTTAGGATAAATGAACATTTGTACGCGATCAGTTTCACAGGACCAATCGCGCATACCGGGTACCTTATTACAATCCTGATAGGACAGCATTCTCGAGGAATTTACAAAGGTGATTCTTTTATGCTGTACGCAAACACAACCAAGGTTACAGGAAGTATAAACAATGTTACGGTATCGTACAGGATTTCGCTTGGCAGTGACTGGAATCATTTCGCACTAACGTATGATGGAATGAACATTCGGCTCTACATCGATGGCAATCTAGTAAGTCAAATAAGCTATCCGAATCAGAAAATTAACCTGACAAAAGATGATTTATATTTCGGACGGTTTTACTGCGGGTATATTGATGAAGTAGCGATTTATTCCAAAGCTCTTACCCAAGAACAGATCTTAAGTCACTATCTCTATCCTGGAGCATTAGAATAATTGACTTCCTCTATGGCGACCCCTTCCTTCATCAAAGTCCCCAACAACCATATGGGAGGGGTTTATTATTCTATTTCAGAGTAGACTTCTTTGTTCGGGTTGACAACGATTCCTTTGCTGGTGATACTCATGGCAACAATCTTTTTCTGATGTTTCGCACCACGCATTTTCAGAACCTCAATAGCGTTCTCCCGTATGTTTTGGCGTCGGATATTATAAATCACAATGACTCCATCAGCTAAGAACTCTTCAACGCCTGTTGGTGAAAACACCTCTGGAATCTGCTGTGTCTCTGTCACAAGAAATGTCGTCGCACCTATTTTTTCAAAGAACCGGAACAACCGTTCGACATAGAAACGATATGACTGTTCTTTTCCTTGGAATGTCGAAGCGATTGCTGTCAGTGAGTCAAGGACAATGAAATCAGGTTTAAACCCAACGGAATCCGCGATAGATAAAGGTTCTAACTCCATCAGCAACGGATCGACTTCTTTTGTCATCATGACTTGTATATCGCTTCCACCTTTTTTATCATAATAATAAATCTCGCTTGTTAAAAACCGTTTGATTTTAAGATTCCCTGAGCTGATAAGCCCCTCAGGGTCCCATCCGAAATCATTCATATGGTCAAGTAAGTGCTGCTCTGATTCCTCAAACCCCATGAAGTAACATTTTTTCCCATGAGAAGCATGATGTGCAAGAACTTGAAGACAGAAATTTGTCTTCCCAGACCCAGTACCACCAGCAATAATCACAGAAGAACCCTTTGGTATCCCGCATTCAAAAAGATCATCAAACCCTGGGATACCTGTTTTGACATGTTTTGTATCATATTTTGAATCCATTTCTTGTAATTTCATTATTTCCACCACCTCATCATCTTTTTTTCAAATAATCACACTCCGTATAGATTTCCTCCTCTTAATATTCTTTGGTTCACTTCAGACAAAGTCAACAGGTAAAAAGAGAACACTCATTAGTTTTTGAAATAAAACCATCGTGTAGAATAAGAATTAATTCCTGCTTAAGAGTTCAAATATATTATTTCAATATATCATAGAATTCTTCATAAAGAATGCAGGTAGAATATGAAAAAAATCTCTCATAAATGTCCTTGAAGAATTTCAGTGCATGCGACTTGTCATGTGATTACTTGTCGTTCCAAAATGTGATGATGATGTATTTATGTGATGGAACATCTACCTTGGATAGACCAACAGGTAGAAAACTTCCGATGCCTGAAAGTCCAGAGATTTTAAGAAGCTTTGCACCAAGAAACACATCGATTTCATTGGTCTTTTTGCATAACTGTTTGATATGATTATTTATCGCTCTTCTTGTCTTCTAAATCCTATTATAGGAAATCTATAACAAAGAGTCATAAGTGTTTTACAGCATTTTCTTTGAAGCAAACCTGGCGGATTAAGAATAATCTATCATGATAAGTTTCATTCGAACTTTTATAATTTTATTGAAGTTTGATTTTTGTAAGTTCTATTAATTTAACTCCTTTCTTTTTTCTTTTTATTTCTATACAACTATATGTTATTACAAAATTTGGGATAATTATTTAAATACATTTTGATTAATAATAACGATTATTATGAAAAAAATATTATTTGCCTTTTTCTTAGCAACATTTTTCTGTTTATCAATCATTTTAACTGGTTGTATATCAAATACTGATTACATAATGCATGACGGCAAAAAACGTTTTTTTAATATTTGTCTCCCATACAGGATTGATCTACCATCTTCATATGATCCCTCAAATTCCTATCCCTTAGTATTTGTATTTCATGGTGGAGGTGGAAATGGCAATAACATTGAGGATACTACAAATTTTACAAAAAAGGCATATGAAGAAAAATTCATTGTTGTATATCCCTTTGGAACAGGTAGATTAAATAAATTTCTATTAACCTGGAATTGTGGTTTCTGCTGTGGTTACGCACTTGAAAACAATGTTGATGATGTTGGTTTTATAAGATCTCTTTATGAACATATTAAAAATGAGTATTCAATAAATCCAAAAATGGTCTATGCAACAGGAATTTCTAATGGTGGGATTTTGGCATATCGTGTAGGTGCAGAACTTTCTGATATCTTTGCAGCAATTGCCCCTGTTGCTGCACAAATTGGTGGACAAGCAACAATTGATGATGAAATATGGCAAATACCCGAACCTAATAATCCTGTATCAGTAATAGCTTTCAATGGTATGAATGATACTCGTGTACCTTATGATGGTGGAAGACCACAAGTAGGAAATGCACATGTGTATAGTTGGATGAGTACAAATGAATCAATTTTATTTTGGGTGGAACATAACGAATGCAACACAACACCAGAGCGAAATATTAGTGAATCTGGAAACATAATAATTGATACTTATCACGATGGGTTAAATAATACTGAGGTAAAATTAGTAACAATAGTTGATGGAACACACTCATGGCCAGGTGGAAAAAAAGGCTGGCAAGGTGGACCAGAACCAACTCAGGAAATCAGTGCAACAGATATGATATGGGATTTTTTCAAAGAACATACTAAACAATAAAAAATACTACTATTTATAAACACATTATTTTTATTTCTCTTATCTTAAAAATTAACATTTTAATTTTTTTATTCTAAATAAAAAATTCACATATATATAATGGAATAATTATTGACAAATGTTTTTTAATAGTCAAAAAAAATTTCAATGGATTTGGTAGATTGAGAATAAGCTAACCGGGGAAGTTCCATGTGAATTTTTAAAATATTTTTGAATTTTGATTTGCGCAAATTCTTCGTACAAAAATCTTCATTTTTTCTATTTTAATTGGGAGATTTACTTCATAATAGGTTTTCCCAGACTTTTTCGCTTCATGTAAGTCTAAAGTACTGCACATCATGTTCAACAATATATCGCCTTATTGAAAAAGCATTTTCAAATTTCTCCAGCAATCGCATTAAAAATGGATTGTATGAAATCGTAATTATTGGCATATTAACCTGAAGAGATCCCCAATCGCTTAACGCACCATAATCATCTTTTAGCCTAACTTTAATTGTATAAGTTCCTTTTTTATCCCAACTGTGATTGGCACATGCTTGATCACCGGAATCATATGGTCCAAGCCATTCTTCATTATGACCATCGCCCCAATCCCAGAAGACCCATAGTCTATCACCATCTGGATCAACAACAGGATTAATACAATACATATATTCTACTCCAATTTTTCCATCGGTTTCTCCAGTAACAATTGGAGTATCTGGCGGGTTATCCTCACTACACTCCCAGCTAAGAACAACATCTGTCGATACATTAATTGCTCCATCTTCAGGAAAAGGATTTGAGGGGGGACGTGGTGGAAACAGTTGTAATTGCAGTTTTTTTTCTGGAGAATTTACCTTCCTAATTATATTAATCGGTGAGGCTGTTTTGAAAGTCATTTTAGTAATATTATCGCTACTATGTAGTGGATATATAAGTAAAGGTGATAAAACAAAAACAACCCCGGAATCATCATCAATCGCTCCGTTATCATCCATAACCGTTAGGGTGACAAGAAAAGTTCCAGATATCCAGTACATGTAGTCAATGCTCATTCCATATCCAACATCACCATTATCAAAATCCCAAGTATAGTTGACAATATATCCATCAGGATCATAAGAATTAGAACCATTAAAAGTCCATGGTATCCCCAAAGGTATGGTTAAATATTCAAAACCCAAATCCGCAATAGGTGGAGCATTTACATAAATCATAACAGAAGAAGAATCAGACATAGGATTAACTGGATCATCATCAGTTACCGTTAAAGTAACTATAAAAACACCTGACATAGTAAATGTATATGATATTACTGCTTCAGTCCCAATAATTGTACCATCACTAAGCTCCCAGAGGTAGCTTAAATTATCACCATCAGGATCGTAACTATCTGTACCATCAAAAGTTACTGTATCCCCAGGTTCTATATATTGAGTATCAACAACGATAGAGGCAATTGGAGCATGATTATTGATAAATATTTCATGAACCGTTTGATCAACTCCTCCATCATCATCTTTAACCTGTAATGTTACTGTAAATATTCCACTACTTATGAATTGATGAGTCACAATTGATCCATTTCCAGTTCCACCATCACTAAAAACCCATAAATATTCGACAATATACCCATCAGGGTCATAACTGGTTGAACCATCAAATATAATGTCTACCTTTTTATCACCAGTAGATGGAGCAACTATAATAGCAACAGGCATTTGATTTTCACCTGTAGAGAAACTCCAAATAGGACCATCTGCTGAGTTCCCTTGGTCATCCCACGCAATAATTTGCCAATAATATGTCATGTCATGTTCCAAAGCTCCAGGATTATATGATGTTTCGGTTTGATTACTCAGAACTTTTGTCGGTGGACTGGTTGTTCCAAAATAGACATCATATGTAATATCTCCGTTATATTGAACAACACTATTGTATGTAATGGCATAGGTTGAATGTATAACTGGAGCGAGAGTTGATATGATAAATAACAAAATAATAAAAATTACTCCTTTTTTATTACATTTATTTTGCATATCTTTCCTTCCTTTTAAAAAAATAAAGCATAATAGATATATAAATCTTTGTTGGGGAGAATGTTATCATAAAAGATTATGAGATCCTTAGTCAATAATAGCCGCTTCAATTGGACTAAAAACTCCCTAGTAGATTGAGAACATGGCGTCTTGTAGATGAGACTGGCGGGCTGTAAACAACTAAACAGAAGAAGTTTTTGGTGAACTTTTACGCTTTTATTGAAGTTTGATTTCAGTATGTGCTTCCTACTAAATCTCTTTTTTTCTTTTTATAACATAAGTGCACAAGAATTTATCTTAGTTTCAAGCATAAATAATATACTTTTCATCTACTTTTTATATGTTTAAAAAAAAAGAAATATATTGATAATTAATAGGAATTTTATAGAGGAATTCTAAAAAAATTTATAAAAAATAAGATATAGTTATTAAAGAGAACTGTAATACATTATACGTATGATTTTGTGATGAACTAATGTGAAGCGAGGAAATTTTATGCCTCAAAAAGTCATTAAAAAAGATGGAAGAATAGAACCTTTCATAAAAGAAAAAATTGTTGTTAGTGCTATTAAAACTGGAGCAAATGTTAAAATCGCACGAGATATTGCAAAAAAGATCGGAAATAAACCAGAAGAAAATATCCGAACAAGTTGGATCCGCCAATATGTATTGAAAGAATTGGAACAGCATAATCCTGATTGGCCGAAACGTTGGTATAACTACGATAAAAACATCAAGAGATTACATAAACATGGGTTAGTATAGATCTCACTTAAATGATAATTATTTTTTAAAATATGATTATTTCTAGAGGGAAATTTCAGCGTACCTGGCGTGTTGTACACAACTTAACAGGGGAAGTTCCACATGAAGTTTTATAATTTTATTGAAGTTTGATTTTTTAGCAAAATTTTTCTCACTAAACTGTTTTTTGTTAAATCTTCAATTATTATACACTTAATAAATTCTGCCAGGTATACTACTTATTACAAAACTTTAAAAAACTTTAAATTAGATTTGTTCATGTGTTATAATTAGTATATAAACAAAATTGAGGAAATATTATGAAGAAAGTTTGGATAGTTTTGATAGTAGGCATGTTTATCATAAGCATGTTACCAGGGATAGTGGGGGAAAATGAAACAGCTGGAAACACATTTCAAGCAAAAAAATTCATTGAAACTCGTAAAGTCATTCCTATATTTACTGAACATGGTTTCCAGAGAACACCGAATTCAAAAGGAAAACCAGGTGTTTATGTAATTATTATATATCCAACTGATGGTCAAACCGTGAGTGGAACTGTCATAATTGAAATTGATTCTAATGAAAATCCAACAATAAAAATTGATGGGGGTGTAGTGGGAAACGGTCTAACTTATAATTGGGATACAACTAGTTATTCAAATGGCGCTCATACAATTGAGGCTTCTGCGAAAGGAAATACTGATAATGTTGTTGTAACGGTGAATAATGGGGGTGGAAATACTCCACCAGTTGTAACCATCACCACTCCTAGTGATGGTGCAACTGTATCAGGTACCATTCCAATTACTGTAGATGCAATTGATGCAGAAGATGGTACATTAACCGCTGATATATATATTGACGGGGGTTTTGTTGCAAATTCAAATTCGTATAGTTGGGATACAACGAGCTATTCAGATGGAGGTCATACTCTTTATGCTGAAGCATCAGATAGTGGAGGTCTCACTGACTCAGATAGCATCACCGTAACAGTTGACAATGGGGCGAATCCCGTTGAGAAATATGCATTGGTAATAGGCATATCTGATTATGAAGGAACGGGCAATGACTTACAATATTGTGATGATGATGCAATGGACTGGAAGAATTTCCTCCAAGGAGAAGGATATACCGTTACACTATTAACAGATAATCAAGCAACAGCAAATAACATTGATGCAGCAGTTAATGATTTATTAGTAGATGAAGATGGAAATGACTATGTTGTTTTAACGTACTCAGGTCATGGAGTAAGTTATCCGGGATATGGCTCATGTGTAATATCACATGATCTCTATTATATGACACATGGTTGGCTTGAACAAAAATTCGATAGCTCAGATAGTCCACATATATACTTTGCTTTTGATGCATGTCAGATAGGTGATTTTAAAGGTCTTGTAGATAATAACAAAGTAGGTGCTTTTGCAAGTAATAGGCGATTTTCTTATGATGGGGATGCTACTATGAAAAATGGCGTTTTTACCTATTATCAAATGGATGGATGGGATAATCAAAACTTTGATAATTTTGAAGATGATGGTGACTATGCAGTTCAGCAGATGAAGAGTTGGGCAAGAAACTATGGTATACGAGTGGATCCATTTGTCAAAGATGTGTATAACGGACCGATGATGCCTTAATTAAAAAAATTCCTTTATCTTTCTTTTAATTATTTACAAAAAACATAGTGGGTATAATACTTACATTTTTTGAATGGATTTTATAAAAAAAATACAAAATATTTGATAAAGTTTATATGGTATTATTAATAAAATTATATAGATGGGGTAATATTTGAAAGGGTGGTAAAAAAAATGATTAAGAAGAAAAATTTGATGGCAGGTTTTTTTTCAGTTATTATGTTTATTTTGCCATTTTATGCAATAGTTTATCCTAATTATATATATGAAAATTTTGAAGACTTTAATATTGAAGGAAATGTTGCTAATATATATATGACAGAGTTAACAAAAGAGGAACTAGCTTGTAAATATCGTGATTTAGATTATATGCAAAAAGAAGATTCGGAATTTCATGTTGGGAAACAAATAATAAGTAATTCAATTTTTTCAAGGCAAGATAATTCTATTTTATTGAATTTAGATTTGTTTGAGGGAGAATTGTCGGAAAATAATCAGTATAGTCAAGAATCTCATTATATCAATAGCACCAAAACAGAAGTTTCTGAAGTAGAAATATTTTTACAAAATTGGACAGTGTGCTATGGGGCATATGCTGAAGAGTCTGTTGGATCATTTAATGAATATTGTCATATTCCAATAGTTCATGATGATCAGTCTCCACTAATTTTATATAATGTTTGGAGTGAGCCTTCAGGTAAAATAGCTGGATTTAAAATTGATCATGATTATTCTGGTAATAACACATTGTTGAACATTAATATAAATGGTATGGATGCCGGAGAAGAAGTGAAAATTTATTGGTCTATTTCAAATCTTGTTAAGAGCAATAGTTATGAGGATTTGCCAGCTTATCTGAAAAAAATTTCACAGGGAGATCTGCCAGAATCTGTGAAAGAATGGCTTTTACCAACAGATTTTATACAATCAGATCATTGGAGAATAAGATTCATTACTCGTTTATTACAGGGTTTTAGTGATAATGTTATTAAAATTGCAAAGCGAATTACATTTTTTACCGGCAAAATAATAATATATGCAGGTGGTTTTTCACAGGATGCACTTTCAACATTGAGATGGCATTTTGCCGTCTGCACTGGTAAAGCTAATCTTGCAGCTGCACTTTTGAGGGCAAATGGTATTCCTGCGAGAGTACTTATGGTATACCCAACGCATTATATTATTGAATATTATGCTAGTCCTTATGGCTGGGTTCGATCTGAATCAACTATTGGAATAATGCCTTATCCAAATCAACATTATACCGTTGCTTTTTGTGCATATCCCAAGGATGAGACAGAGTCTAGTGTTGTTCATGGCCAACATCCATATGCTGGTGTTATTGCATATTGGGGAACATCAAATCCCAATGCAAAATTTATTATTAATTATGATAGATGGGAAAAAGCACCAGATCATAGTATTTTAAGTTCAGAGGAGAAAGTAGATGAATCAATTACTTTAGCAAAGGAAGCATGGGATTACTATAGTCAATATGTTGGAATTGATTTATCATCTTCTCAAAAAGAATTTTTCTTAAATGCTCTAGAATATGAACGGACTGCTATATCCAATTTTGAAGAAAGTAACATCGATGGATATATCGAATATATGCATCTCGCAATTGATGAATATGAGGAAATAGATGATAATCCACCAGTTTTACATTTATGTACCAGTCAAAGCATCGAACAAAAAAGTCACAGGAATAGTGAGTTCATATCAAGATAAGCAACAACAGAATCTTGATCAGAATTCTCAAACTCAGGACCACAAAGATAGTCAGAGCAACAAATACTACCCTCCCCCCCTCATTTTTTCTTCTTATTTGTGCGTTGGTTGTATAAAACAAAAATCCCTATTTTTTCTTTAATAAATTAATATACAAAAAATAATAATGGACCTGGCAGGTTGTGAACACCTCGACGGGAGGATTTCCACTTTAACTTTCACACTTTTATAGAAGTTTGATTTTAACAAGTTCTATCTCATTAAAATTCTTTCTTTTTTCTTTTTTAGTATACCAAAGATATTCTAGATTCTGGTAAAAAATATCTCAAATTTAAGAAATAATACATATTTTATTGATTCTGCTTGTATTACAAATATATTTCAATATTTTTTATAGTAACCTGCAAAAATTTTTAATTTTTTTCTATTATGAATAATCAATTGATACTATGAAATTTTTAAACTTTTAGCTAATGTTTCAAATGCAAGTGGTGCTTCGTATTCTTTTATCACGAGAAAAGTATCTTCTCTACAATCCATAATGTGATAAATGTTTATATTTTCAGATGCCAAAGTGGATAGTAGGAATGCTGTTACGCCTGGTGTTTCTTCAATTTCTTTTGGATTTTTGATATGTATGATTGCAAAACCGTATTCTATTTTTTTATATTTACTTTTTAAGGCAATATTTTCTTTTGTAAAATACATGCACCCGCTTGGTGTTTTTGAATTTGCAATCGACTCAATATCTATCGGTGAATTATGATGAATTGTGGCAATTTTGTTCATGATATAAAAGTTTGCTTGATTTAATAGTTTGATGACCTTTTTTTCTCTTTCTTTTTTATCTCTTATTATTTGTTTCGAGTTACGGATTAATGCAGATTTAACTGCTTCAAAGCTAACTTCACCAATATCTTTTGCGATTTTTCTTGATAAAGCACTATAATTAACAATTTCTTTTTCAATTGCTTCTTGAACATAAGGTTTTCTCTTTAAATAAGCATCAACCTCTTTTGATATTATTAAACTATTATGATCCATATAGGGCATATATAACATATTTTATTATAAAAATTACTATTTAGATTAAATATTTTTCGCCTAATATCTGCACTGTGATGAATATGAAGAATAAAAAAAAGAAAATTTATGTATTTGAATCAGTGATTATTATAGTGGGAATATTGCTATTCACTTCTGTAAACGGAGAGACATTAATTAATAGTAACAGAAACTACGAAATTGAAATGACTGAACAAGAATTAACATATAAACAGTATTTCATTTTTGGAATTGGCAAATGTCCAGGAATTGTTATTACAGGTAAATCTCAAAAATATTTTATTTATGAATTTGGACATATTATAGGTGATATATTTATACAAAATAATCAAGATTTTGGACCATATACAATGAATACAAGTTATATTCTATTTGTCAAATTCATTGAAACTGGAGAGATATTTTGGAAAAATGACCTTCCTAAAAAAATGGATGTAATAAAATTTAATGGATTTGGAATTTTCCAACATTATGATATTCCCCATGGACCATGGTATGCAAAATTCTGTTTTATTGGCTATGCAGAAGATATAGAACCGTATGAAATATACAATTGATTCTCAATTCTTACTGAAGAATATCTACTCCTCTAAAAATAGATATTCTTTATCAGAGTATAGAATACAAAAGATATTTTGGGTTGTGGTCAGATATACCAAACTACGCATTATACAAACGAAATTTGAACATCGTTTTATTGGTAAAAATTCAAGGTTTCTCCTGTTAATCTTGATTTTCAGTGTATAGAAAAATATCTTCAATTTTTACATTAAAGACTTCTGCGATTTTAAAAGCCAGTTCTAATGATGGGTCATATTTGCCTTTCTCAATTGCTAATATAGTTTGTCTTGTGACTCTTAATCTGTCTGCAAGTGCTTCCTGTGTGAAGTCATGCATTGCTCTGAAAACTTTAATTTTATTTTTCATCAGTCTCAACTCAATTCTTTATAATAATAACTATAGAATACTCCATAGATTAAGAGAAATCCACAACCAGTGTATGCTAATATCGATCCAATTAGTTCAAAATCTGAATATTGATTTCTAAATACTAATAGCAGAATGCTTATGGTTGCAATACAAGAGCCAAAGATTTGGACAGTCCTCATTGATGCTTTCTGAGCAATAGTGTACACTCGTTCATCTTCTATTTTTTTCCTTATTTTATTTTTTAATGTTACTATGATTGCCATTCCAAATATGATTATTGCAAATGCGATAATCAAGTTTTCAAAAATTACTGATATTGCTACACCAGCCCCGACAATTGTTACTAATATTTTACGTAATGTTGAATATGTTTTTTCATTCATATTAAACAACTCTATTGTAAAATATATATTACTAATTGTTATTTAAACTTTACTATTTGTAAATAATACATTACATTAAAATTTTGAAAAAAATTAATCAAATGTTCAATTTTTCAATCATCCTTGCATCTATTAGATAAACGAGATCTTAACTATTTTACCAGTAAAATGGAGTAAGATACACTTTTTAAGAAAATATTTTTTCATGTTAAAATATTAAATAATCCAGAAAACGATATTTAAATACACTTAAACATCTAGCAAATCATGTTAATTAAAGACACGAATCTGGTGGGTTGGGAATAACCAAACAGGTAAAGTTCTATGTGAAGTTTTTCAATTATATTGAAGTTTGGTTTTAGCAAGTTCAACAAACTAAAATCTTTTCTTTTTTCTTTTATAAAAAATTCAACGAACTGGCAGGTTGGAGGGATTTAACAGGAAAAACACTGTATTTAAAACGTATATTTTTTGTTTGCCTGCAGCTATCTATTGGAGATAATAACTAGAAAAATTTATTCTTTTCAAAAACAGGATTATAGAAATTGCGGCTATCATAAAAATTATTTCAAATCTAGATGTTTTATCATCCGCAACTGAATCATTAATCTCATCATCTGGATCAGAGTTTTGTTTAATACCAGAAGAATTTCCAAAGGCATACAATCCTTTTCATGTCCTGAAGACTAGTAGTATATATTCCATAAATTCTTAATAGATTTTTAACCTCGTTCTCCGTAAGCAGACGTGTTATAGCTAATAGTTACTCTATTTTTTATTAAACATCTGATCAATAATGTTATTTCTCAATGTCTGAAGAATATAAGCAAAACATCTCTTTTTTTCTTCTTTTTATTTTAATGCCATCTTATCAATGGCCTTCATTATAATTTGATTAATTATTGATGCTTTTACTTTTATTGCTCCTACTTTACATCCTTCACAACAGCAGAAACAGTGTATACATAAATTATAATCAAAAATTGGATATTTTTCTACCTTTACTGCTTTTACAGGACATCTATTTTCACATATTTTACATCTTATGCATTTTTTCTTTTCTACAACGGGTCTTGAATCTGTTCTTATGAAATTAATGATCGTATTTAATTTATTTAACCATGGTGTTGATAACATTCGTGGTATTACACTTGGTGGTTTTTTGAATTCAACTACTTTTACGTTTTTTAATTTTTCTCCGACTATTTCTATTTCATCAGGATTCGTTCCACTGAATCCGCGTTTTTTTGCTGCAATATTTAATGGTAGTATTTCTGGGGCGTATCCGATTATTGATGATGCAACGACATCTAAGGATATTGAGTTTTCACTAGCTAAAATCACACCAATTTTTCGTGTTAATCCCACTCCTGCGCTTCCTTCAACGTTTATTATTCCATCCATTAATGCAAAAGTAGGTGTAACATTTGAGTATAGATCTATTAGTAATTCACTGAATTCTCTTGTATTTGGTGCTTTTTTATGCATTAATGTTTTGTTTTGTCCAGGTATGGTTCCAAACATGTTTTTTACTGCACCAGTAAATAGCATCATTTCATGAACTTTTAATTTTGGAACTGTTACTAACACATCTACATCTTTTACTAGTGAAGAGACATACATTTTTTTTAGGATTTTTGCTTGTGGATCATATATTTCTTTTGGCGGATAGCTTTCCAGGTTTACTGCTGCGCAGGATAGTTCCTTACAAACTTTTGTAACACCACATACATCTAGTGCTTCGTTTGTCTGCCACATTGAGCTATCACCGATATATGGTATCCCTCCGTTTTCAATGACAATTTTACCTAATGTTTTAATTACAGCAGGATGGGTGGTTATTCCATTTTCTGGTAGGCTAGGTATCAATAGATTTACTTTGAGAAGAACCTTGTTGTTTTTTTTAATAAATTTACCTGCTCCTCCAATTAAATTTAATGCTTCTCTGACAGCAGAATCAACATTTTTTTGATTATAATCATCACATTTTACGATGGCGACTTTATTTTTCATATAGGTCTTTTTAAAATTTTATTAAATTTTTTTATACTTTAATGTTGAATTTGTCAATATATTTACCAAACTTATTAATTACTTCATCTTTATCTAAACCGAATTGTTCAGGGGTGTATCGATGCTTTCCAGGTTTATCTTTTCGTGGCATATTTAAAAAATCTTGAACTGCTTTATCATGTGTTCCATTATGAGGTAATTCAAAGTAATTTCTGATATTTTTTACGCTCTGTGATATGTTTTTTTGTAATATTTCAAAGTTGATATCATAGAATTGATTATTGTTTGTTTTTCCTCGTAATTTCATTGCTTCCATCACTATTGAATAAAAACAGTTTTTTACCATTTCTCCTACTTGTTTTTGATTTACGTATCCGAAGAAAAACTTTCTTGCAAGGCTCATAAGACTTGATGTTGATGCTATACTATTTATAGGATTTCTATGGGTCCATACGATGCATGCATCTGGGAATATTTTCATTATTGGTTTAAGATTGAAAAGATGACTGGGACATTTTAATACAAATTTTTCAGTGGGCATATTATGTGCTTGGATTTGTAATAGTCTTTTGTATTCTTTATAAACCCACGTTCGATCCATTTTAATAAGCCAGTCGTTCCATTCAATTAATCCTGATCCTATATCGGTATGTGGTATGTAAAGAGAATTTGCTAGTAGTATCCAGCATTCTTCTTTGGTATTAACTCCAACATCATGAACAGATGTCATTTCAGGCACTGCTCTTTTTAGCATTTTAAGAACCATATCTATTTTTGCTATTCGCATTTTTTTATCTTTCTTTTTATCGTTATGTAATGGATATGGTGTCGCTAGCTCCCATAAGTATAGTGATCTATAGCCATCGCCTGATGATAGTACGTTTTGTAATAGTGTCGTTCCTGTTCGTGGGAAACCTACTATAAAAACTGGCGATTCAATTGGTATGTCTTCTATTTCTGGGTGTTTTTCTATGTAGTTTTCTATATATAATCGGTTCATTGTGGTCTTTCGAGCGATAAAATTCAGGAAATATTTACTAAGTGGTGTTATGTCTACTTTGTTAATGTTATCTACTAGCCTGTCTAATACTTCTATATATTTCTCGTTTCCAAAGTTTTTATAACCTGTTATTTTAATTGCATTGTTTAGAATTGTTTCTCGATCGAGTTTGTATATCCCTAGATCAAGTTTTTGCCCCATTTTTAACAACGAATTTACAATATTTACAATTAGTCTTTCTTTTGTACGACTTAAAGTATATTCATAGTCAACTGACATATGATTTGAATAAGGTACATCTTATAAATACATTATTAGAATAAGATTCTGATGATAATTAATGAAAAATATGTCAATCCTGATAACCACGAATACCAATTAATATATATTGATCAACACCAGGAACTGATAACTTCGCTTGAATTTTAATCAAAAACTCATTAGGGATGATACCTCCACCTGAAAAAATCATTTTTAAATATGGAATAATAATTTGAGATGATGATACAATTGAATCTTCAGGTATTGATATGTAAATATTTAATATATTTCTAAAAAATAATATTCTTTTTCTTTTTTTTATTAGGTTTTTCGTTATGTTATGCAACAGATTACACTTAGAGATTAATTATATAAATATAAAATATATATTATTTATATCGGTTTTTATACATGATACCTGAAAATCTTTATATGGCCTTTTTACTCACAACAATCGCAGGGTTATCAACAGGAATTGGTAGTGCCATTGCTTATTTTATAAAAAAACCAAAAATAAACTACCTCTGCTTTAGTCTTGGTCTATCAGCAGGTGTAATGTTGTATGTATCTTTTATAGAACTCCTACCAGAGGCTTTACAAGGGGTAGGCGAGTTATGGGGCATCTATGCTTTTTTTGCTGGACTAATAATCATAGGCATCATAGATTGGTTAATTCCTGAATTCGAAAATCCACATAACTTCGCACAGATTGATAAAAAAGAAAAAAAGGTGGATGAAAAACTTATGCGGGTAGGCATTTTAACTGCTCTAGCAATCGCTATCCATAACTTTCCTGAAGGACTAGCTACTTTCGGATCAACGCTTGTAAATGCTGAAATAGGCTTATTAATTACTTTTGCCATTGCTATCCATAATATCCCTGAAGGGATCTCTGTTTCTATGCCTATTTTTTATGCAACAGGGGACAAAAAGAAAGCATTTTTGTATTCTTTTTTATCAGGGTTTTCTGAACCTGTTGGTGCAGTAGTTGGATTTCTCATATTATTACCGTTTTTATCAGAATGGGTCTTATCATTTCTTTTAGCATTTGTCGCAGGAATCATGGTATATATTTCAGTGGATGAATTGTTACCTACAGCACATGAATATGGACACGGGCACTGTGTAATACTTGGTATAATATTCGGTATGTTCATCATGGCAGCTAGTCTAATGATGTTATAATCGAAACTCCTTATGGAACAATAAATATGTTTATAACAAAAAAGAGGAAAGAAAAAAGAGTTGTGATTGAGCTTGAAAAATCAAACCCCTTAAAAAAGGCGTTGTTTTGATTTTTTTTACAGGAGAAAACCAAAGCGGACCTGGCGGGTTGTGAACAAGCCAACAGGAGAAGTTCCAATCGAACTTTTACATTTTTATTGAAGTTTGATTTGAGCGAGTTCTTCTAACTAAAATATTTCTTTTTTTATTCATTTTTATCTTTGGGAAAACTTTAAATTGAACAATATAATAAAATATTATATCTTGATTAAATGTTGGGGGTTAAAAAAACAATGAAAAAGATATTTGTTAAATTTTTTATCTTTTGTATTATCCTTCTAATGATTGCCCCTATATCTAGTGGACATATACAAACAACTAATAAAAATTTATTAAATAAAAATAAATCTTTTTTGGATAACTCAATTTGTGATCTATTGATTATTAGTACATCAAATTATATCAAAGCTCTGGAGCCTTTAAAGGAACATAAAAATAAAAATGGTATCAAAACAAGCATTGTAACATTAGATCGGATATATGATGATATCTGGTATGGTCGTGATAATCCTGAAAAAATAAAACTTTTTATAAAAAAGGCATACGATGAAACTCAGATAAAATATGTTCTACTTGTTGGTAATTTCCGTAAGGTTCCTGTTAGATATGTAAATAATGCTGACTCTTTTGAGCAATATTTTATTTCTGAACTATATTATGCTGATATTCTTGATAAAAATGGGAGTTTTTCTTCATGGGATACAAATAATAATGGTATTTATGGTGAATGGAATGGTGATCAAGCTCAAGATAAAGATATTGACTTATATCCCGATCTATGTGTTGGTAGACTTGCTTGTAGGAATATTTTTGAAGTAAAAATAATGGTTAATAAAATAATAAACTACGAAAGAAACACTTATGGAGAGGAATGGTTTAATCGCATTGTAGGAGTAGCTGGTGATATGTATCCCCCTGGAAGTTATCCTTTTCCAACACCTGCTTATGAAGGTGAAGATAATATTCTAATCGATATAAGTTATATGTTTGGTTTTGAAAATACGACATTATTTACATCAGATGGTTCATTCAACGGATCAGAAGATGTAATCCGTGAAGTCAACAAGGGTTGTGGTTTCCTTGTATTTTATGGCCATGGTAATCCTTCAGTTTGGAGTACACATCCACCAGATGATAAAAGTGTCTGGATAGAAGGTCTATCAGTAAGAACTATGTCTAAACTTAGAAATCATGAAATGCTTCCTGTTTGTGTAGTTAATTCATGCCATAATCTAGAGTTTGATGTGAATATTTTTAATATTTTTAAACAATCTTTTGGTTATATGACTTGGATTCCTGAATGTTGGGGTTGGAAACTGACTAGGAAAATTGGTGGTGGATCCATAGCAACCATCGGTTATAGTGGTCTTGAACTGACAAAAGAGGATAAAGATTCACAAGAAGGAGCTGCTGATTATTTAGATAATAGTTTTTTCTATAGTTATGGCGTTAATAAAATAGATATTCTTGGTGAGGTTTGGAAGGAATCAATAACACGTTATTTAGATAAATATCCTATTAATTGGAATACACCTGCTGGCTGGGATTTTTCAATTGATGCAAAAACTGTTCAACAATGGGTGTTACTTGGTGATCCAAGTTTACAGATAGGTGGCATTAAAAATCCTTAAAATCCTATAACATTTAACAATAAAGAAGCCGGTGGTAATAATGATTTTGGAAGCAATATCCTAAATTCTACCAAACCAAAGCTTCTTTTAACCATAATCCCTCTAAGATGGTAAAGGAGACCTGGCGGGTGGTGAACAGTCCAACAGGAGAAGTTCCATGTTAACTTTTACATAATTATAGAAGTTTGGTTTTGCAAGTTCAACTAACTAAAACTTTTTTTTATATAAGGCTCCAAGAATAAGTGAAAAACTGTATATGATTTATCGTTCGGGCATATCAACCCATTTGTGCGACTTTGCAACACTAAAATATGTATTGCTTCTAATCATTTTAGGAAATTTACTAGAAATATCTTCAATAATTTGATTTAATTGATTTACGTTTTCAACGATTAACTCTAATTCTAAATCCGCATAACCAAAAGTTTTGTCAATATATGCCAAATGCGGATTTCCTTCAAGATACTTTATGATCTGATTAATTTTGTTATAGTCTTTAAGATAGAGATCAACCTTAAACCATTTGTAACCTATTAGTTCCCAATTAGTTGTTATATGAAATCTGAGTATTATTCCAAGATCTTTTAATGTCTTTATTCTTTTACTTGCTGTAGCGGTAGTTATATTGAGTTTATTGGCGATATCTATAGTTGGTATTCTAGAATTTCGAGCAAGTAATTGCAATATCTGAAAATCTAAATCATCATAATCTACTATCTCCCCGCCGCGTCTAACAATTTGGTTTATTCTATCATCTTTTTCACCGATTAAAAACGATTTTGTATAAATGTTTTCTCCTATAAATGGAGCGATTATCTGATTTGCAAAATAATCCCTATATTTGCTTAATGTTTTTTGCCAGAAAGAATGAATTTCTGTAACGTTTTTTGCGAGTAAAAATACACAAAGATCAATGCTTCCTTCTGGTGATGCGACCGTCTGAGTGTGTTTAAAATTTACAAAATGATTAATAATTTTCTCCTTAATCTCAGGTGAGGTATATTGATAGTTAAAATAAAATCTCATACAAGAATAGCCCAATTTTAATGTATCAATTAATGTATTAAACCGTATAATTATCCCTTTTTCTTTAAGTCTTTTAACTCTAAGTGCAACTGCGTCTTTATGTAAACCAACTTTCGTACCGATTTGAGAAAAGGATTGTCTTGAATTTAGATCTAGATGATATAATATTTTTCTATCTTTTATATCGACTTTTTCCATGAAATCTGCAAAACTACATTTTTTAATCAATACTTTAACATTTTGCAGAACTTTTTCAAAAAACATTTTATGATTTACTCAAACGCTATATGTTCATTGATTAAAATGAAAAATTGTGAAGGATGTGGCAAAGAACTAGGTTCTCTGGAAGGCTATCGCCATCCAACATTGGGATGGGGGCACCTCTTATGCGGTCATTGTTTTGATAAAGTATCGGAAAGTGTGGAAAGATGGAGAGAAGCAGTTTTACCTTATGTTGGTTTTTTCGATAAAAATTCTTCAAATAGTAGTTTACAATTGAATTGGAAAAGTAAACTAAAAGATTTTGTTCAGATATAAAACCGATTGACAACGTTATGATTGAGAGCGAGAGCTAAATAGTAATTGATAATAAAATTAGTATAAATTCAGCGGACCTGGCGGGTTAGAATTATTTTACAGGAAAATTACCGTATTTAGAACATATATTTATCGTTTGTCTACAGTTATTTGTTGGAACAAAATCTAACTTAATAGGATAGATGGAACTCCATCTGAAAGTGGAGGTTTTATATCTGGTGTTTTCCAATCATGAAGTTTTTCGACATTTATGAGCAGATACATAAAAACAGGAATTGTTGTTTTCATCCAATGAACGAGATTATCATGTTTGTGTTCCCCATACCATGCATCATAATCTATTGAGAGTATTTCAAATGTGAAGCTTGGTATACGAAATTCTTTATATGCCCAAATATCTGCGCAACCTCCGGTTGTCATTTCTTCAGATCTATCTGCTTCATATTCTGTGTTTTCTTCAACCCAGTCTTTTACATGGTCAAACAATTGTATTTCTTTTTCAGACATAATATAAGGGGGGTTAAAAATCCATTTTGACCAAGGAGTTGGAGTAATAATATTATGCCAGGCTGTATGGCAATTAACATAAAATGAAAAATCATGATAATTTATTGATTTCATAAAATCTCTAAGAGCCCTTGTCTCTGGTTCAGAAAAAGCATATCTGCCACAGTTACGCCACCATTTTGATGGATCATTAGGCTGGGTTTTAATATAAGGAATCTTTATTTTACCAAATAATTTTCCTAGACGATAAACACGACTACGAAGTCTACCAAAATAAATATCAAAATTTCGATTTAAATCTACACCGTTTTCATTTCCTACTTCATCATTTTGTCTCCCATCAGGGTTCACCAAGGGAATTAAGTATATCTCGGTATTGTTCAAAATATCAGTTATTGTTTTATTTTTACCATGGTTAATGAGAAGATATTCAGCAAGATATAAGCAGGCTTCTCCTGCTTCCCATTCTATTCCATGTATGCATCCATCAATAAGGCAGGAAAATTTATTTTTATTATTTTTTTCATTAGTAATTCTAATGCACCAAATGTCTTTTCCTAAAACACTTTTACCTATAGAAACAACATCTACCATGTCGGGATAGTTAGTATTAAAATTTAACAATAAATCTGTTGTTTTATAATAATCATGATAATTTCCATCTTTCCAATTTGGCAATATTGAAACGTTATCTAACTGTCTATTTCTCAATGAATTTTCTTTTTGTTCTTCAGGTTTATCATCGTCTAAGCAACCTGTAAATGATATTGAAAGTAAAATAAAACATGTGAGTAATATTAAAATTGGGGTTGTTTTTTTATTCAAATAATATTCCTTCATTTAACATTTGAATAAAAATATTAATATATAAAATATTGGAGCAGTCTTTTATAATAACATTTATACAATAAAAACAAATACATATAGAATACTTTAGAGGAGGAAAACATAAATGAAAATTAAAATTATCGTAATTTTCTTAGTCTTTCTAATCATTTCATCCTCGATATTAATAAGCTCCGTATCTGCATGTACTGGATTTATGGCAACAGATGGCGAAAATATACTTATTGGCAGTAATGAGGATTGGTGCACAGCAGATTATAATATCAGGTTTTTTCCTGCAGAGGATGGGAAATTTGGTAAGGTTCTTTTCGATTTTGATTGGCCTTTTCCTTGGAATAAAGATTATGACTCGCCCTATTCTGGTTTGAATGATCAGGGTTTATATTATGATTCATTTCAAGCTCCTTATCTTAAAATTAAAAATAATGGAAGAAAGCTTCCAATATTTCTTGATGACTACTACTCAGTGGACATAAGATCTCATTGTCTGTCTGTATGTACGACAGTTCAGGAAGTAATAGATATTTATTCAAAATATTATCTTCGTATAACAGGCCTTGAAACAGGACAACATTTTTGGATAGATCGTAATGGAGATTCGGTAATAATTGAAGGTGATGATATAATATATAGACAAGGGGATTTTCAAGTTGTTACAAATTTCTTGCATTCCCATCCCGAGCTACCGGTTGATCCAACAGCGTTTTTGAGATATGAAAAGGCAGTAAGCATGCTTGAAAATATGACCTGCTTGTCTGTAGATTATTTCAAGGAAATCCTAAATGAAACCCATTTAGAAAAAATGGATTATGTAACTATGGAGTCACATATTGTTGATTTGAATAAAGGCCTGATTTATTTGTATAATTTTCACAATTATGACGATGTAATCGTTTTTAACTTATCAGAGGAGCTAAAAAAAGGAAAACATTCATGGATAAACGTACCAACAAAATATGAACCTCTTGGCAATAAGGCACCAATTACTCCAGATCCACCAATAGGAAACACAGATGGAATAGTAATGAAGGAATATACATTTGGAATTAATGAAACAACTGATCCAGATAACGATGAAGATCAAATCTATTATAAGCTTGACTGGGGAGATGGAACTCAAAGCAATTGGTATAATAAATTCTGTTATGAACTAGATTTAATGAAACATAGATGGAAAAGACCGGGAACGTACAATATTAAAGCAAAAGCCAAAGACATATATGGAAATGAAAGTGATTGGTCTGAACCTTTCAAAATAACAATTCAAAGAAGCAAATTAACAAAACTGCTTTTACTGGGTGCAATTGGTTTTATTGGAATTTTTTTATTGCTAAGATTACTAAATCAGATGCAAGAATAACTATTGTTCAACAACTTTTAGGTCATGCAAAATCAACAGGTAAGTTTTAGACGGACCTGGCGGGTTGTGAACAATCTAACAGGAGAAGTTCCATGCGAACTTTTACAATTTTAACAGAGTTTGATTTGTAAGTTCTATCTCACTAAAAGCTTTCTTATTTTTTTCTCTTTTTCCGAGGTGTTTTATGAAAGAATCGATTTATGATAATATGACGAAATGTGAAAAAGAAGTCGCTGATGTGTTGAAAGAAATGGGTATTAAATGGAGATACGAGCAAGCTGTATTTATTTGGTCATTCATTCCCGGACATTTTACAACCAGAAAGGACATGGCATGAGATTGAAAATGTCAATTATATTTAGTCAAGTAGTGAAAAAATTGTTGAATTCAACTATCTAGGTATTAACAACATGCACAATGTCAAAGTGCTTGATTTTGGTACAGGCGAAACATTATTCTTTGGAGCATGTAAATTTACAAATGGTCATGCCACATTTGGAGAAGAATGGATTACTAAATTCGATGTAGAAAACGAATTTGCATATTGGGAAGTTGAACTAATTGAGGGGCAATAGATAGTAAAAAAATCCCATTTCCTCTTATTTTTTAACATCTGTCAAGGAAATATTTAAATAAATAATTATATTATTATTTGCTTATTAAAGGAAGGTAGGAACGATATATGAAGAACAAAATGGTAGTGTTTTTTGTTTGTATGCTAATGATAATAACAGCTTTACCAGTAATAGGAACTATAAATGAAAAAACAAAAACAGAAGTAAGTTCGATTGATAATTGTCCGGTTATTGATATTTTTATAGCAAAGTTCATTGGAATAGGAAACATTCCATTAATTTTAGGTAATTATGGAGAAGGAACTGCAATAGATATTGAATGGGAAATGAAAATATTGAGTGGCCCGTTATTTTCACCAAAAAATGCAAGCGGATCAATCGATGAGTTGGAAGGGGGGGACTATGAAATAATCAGAGTTCCCAGTTTAGGACTTGGTTTTGCCGCTTTTGAATTTTACTGCAATTATTCAATCCAAAATATAACAGGAAGCTTTATTGTGGTGAAACAAGAATATAGAGATTTTGCATTGGGTTTTTTGCACATGTTCTTTATTTTTATACAACCAGAAAAAGAATGGCATGTAATTGATACCGACGATGTGCATTATTTCAATGAAACAGATCAAGATGGCTGCCATATTTTCGTTGAAGGAATAAACAATATGCATAATGTTAGAGTTATGGAAGGAGCTGATGACCGCTCTGAAGATGCATTGTTTTTAGCAGCAACCAAATTTACGAATGGCAACGCAACTCTTTATGAATATGGACTTACAAGAGATATAGTAGAAGGCGGAGACGCACACTGGGAAATAGAACTAGTAAACGACGAATAATTAAAAACAGCCATACAGGTCGAGTCAAGAAATTCCCAAAAAACCAACAAATAATAAAATAAGGTCCTCTGAGGTAAAACTCCCTTCTGGAGTAGAAGACGGACCTGGCGGGATTCGAACCCGCGATCTGCAGCTTAGGAGACTGCCGCCCAATCCAGGCTAGGCTACAGGCCCAATACCAGCATAAGAGAACATCCGTGCATTATTCTTAAAAGTTAGCAAACTAAAACTAATGAATACTAAAATCTAAAGGATGGTTTTTTCCAGATGATACCAGGAGGAATATCGCCTTCTACTTTTTCGCAATATTTTTATCTAGGAACGGATTGTGTTCTTCGTGAAAGTATGGAAACCTATGTTGATCTTTATCTAAGCTCAGATGGTGAAAGAGCATCAGAGATACAGCGCAGACTAAAGGCATTAGGGTTAAAACCGGGTATTGGCGAACACGATTTCTTATATGATTGGAATAAAATCGTAGGTCCTACTGAGATAATTGCTTTTGCAGATAGGGTACAATCAGAATTGAAAGGGACTGGAGTAATATTGCGGTTTACTACAATTCGGTAAAGAGATATTTTTATGCCTTTGCGACACCGATGAATCAAGGTAGGCAATTACTTGAAGTTGGAGATATAAAAGATGAGTGACCTTAAAACGGTTCTAAGGGATCTAAGTAATATCTTTATTGCTGTTGGGGCGATGTCCTTTATCCCTCTACTTGTCCCTATCTATTATAGAGAG
The DNA here is from genome assembly GCA_001595945.1 of Thermoplasmatales archaeon SM1-50. GTDB lineage: Archaea > Thermoplasmatota > E2 > DHVEG-1 > DHVEG-1 > SM1-50. The sequence goes on along the minus strand of LSSI01000048.1, from coordinate 14,047 downwards.
TATTATGCGATTTTCCCTCTTTTGATCACCTGTCTTTTGTTTCTACAGATTGGTTTTCTCTTGTTTGTTTTGTTTCAGCATGCTGAGGTTACAAACTTCAAAAGTGCTATGGTAACCGCTGCACTTGGATGGTTGTTCATTCCCCTTATTAGTGCCATTCCTTTCCTTTTGATGCCATATAACCAGAATAGCGGCGCTACGATGAGTGCCCTATCTGCGTTTTTTGAGTCGATGTCAGGCTGGACAGGTACAGGGCTTACGATGGTGGATAAAGAGCAACTACTCCCCTATAGTCTTCAGTTTTGGCGAACCTGGATCCAATGGATAGGTGGAGTAGGTGTAATTGTTCTGACACTTTCAATTCTAGCAAGACCAGGAGTTGGTTCTTTTGTCCTTTACCGTGGAGAAGCCAGGGAGAAACGAACCCATCCTTCCATTGTATCAACAGTAAGAACGATCTGGTGGATATTTCTGCTTTACACTATCGTAGGAATCATCGGTCTTCTGCTTATTTGCTATATTTTTCCAAACGGGATGAGCCCTTGGCAATCTATCAACCATGCGATGACCGCTCTTGCAACAGGTGGCTTTAGCGTCACTGATAAAAGCATAGCAGGATTTGGAACGATCTGTCAACTCTTTATTGTTATGCTTATGTTTGCCGGGGCAATTGCATTTGCAGCACATTATGACCTGTTGAAAGGTAGGATACGGCGTTTTTTTTCAGATCCTCAAATGCGGTTGATGATTTTTATTGCTTTCATTGGCGTCATCCTCTTAGCACTTATCAACATAAATAATCAGAATCTCCCGTATGGGAATAATATCTTATTAGCTATCCGTGATTCAGGGTTTCAGTTTGTCTCTGCGTTGACCTGTACGGGATTATCCACCGTTGATATTAGCACGTGGACAGAGTCAGCAAAACTTCTGCTCTCCCTTACTATGATTATCGGAGGGGCTGCAGGATCAACAGCTGGCGGCATCAAACTTTTCCGTGCAATTCTTCTTTTCAAAGGAGCGGGTTGGAGGGTTAAACGTAGTATCTCCTTTTCAAGACGTGTGTTTATCAGAAAATTTGGGGGACGCTGCCTTCCTGAGAAAGAGGCGATAGATCTCGTAAACGAAGCGGCGATCGTCTCTTTTATTTGGGTACTTATGCTTATCACGGGTTTCTTTGTGATGGCGTTTATTTATCCACAGCAGACCATCGGCAACATTTTCTTTGAGGTGTGCTCCGCGCAAGGAAACGTGGGATTATCTATAGGATTAACAACCATTTTAATGGATCCGATTGCGAAGATCATGTTGATTTTCAATATGTGGATTGGACGGTTGGAGATCATCCCAGTCATCGTGCTATTACGGTCACTTGTGGGGATAAAACGAAATATTTTTTGAGGGAGAGACATGAGATAATTGTTCTGACTTTTTTCTTGTGAAAAAAAGATCTTTCTTGAATAATGAGCGCAATGGTGTTACTCTGAGAACAAACTGACAACTTTATCTATCCGATCTTTCTCAACGACAATGGTGACGATATCACCCTCATGCAGCGTGAGATCATCAGTTGGAATGATGAACTTGTCTTTTCGTTCAATGGCCACAACAAGGCTTTTGTAATGAACCCAGATATCTGTGATTGTTTTATGGTCGAATGATGATTTTGGGAGCAACGGGAGTCGGACGACCTCCGCGTAATCATCGACGTTTAAAAATCCCTCTATGGTCGGATGTTTTATGGAAGTATAAATCATCTCTGCAACAACAATATCTGGCTTGTTTATTATCTTAACACCTTTCTCAAGGTACAGTGGTTTGCTCTCCTCTTGATTGACTACGGCGATAAGGTTTTTTACTCCCCTGTTTTTTGCAAGTGAGACAACCAGAAGATTTGTTGCATCATCTGTCGTAGTTGCTATGAGTACATCTGCTTTTTTAACATCGAGCTCATCAAGGGTTTCTTCATGAGTTGCGTCCGCATTTATCGCTATTGCATCAAACTTTCGCGCAATGTATTCGCATCTTTCTTCGTTTTTATCTATGACGACGACGTTGTGATGTTTTTCGCTTAATGCAAGTTCTGTGAGTCTCTTGCCAATGCCAGAAGCCCCAACGATGACAATGTACATAATTATCCAACATTTGCTTTTGTATTGGCTGCGTGTAATTTAGCCCTTGGTATTAAATCTTTCGCAAGCGTCAACAAATAGTGTTTTTACAGAAGATTATCTCTACGTTGTCATCTTAAGAAACTGATTATTTAAGGGGGATATATTTAATAGAGAAATGTGCAGATGATCCATCGGTCTCTGGTAGCGTCCAGTTCTGTAGTTGCTGTAGTCGTATGGTCTCAAATGGAGCCTGTTTTTCCTCTAAAAGCCGTGAGATGCCGGGTACATGCCCGTCACCAACGCAGGCGATAATCCTTTTGTGTGTTTCGTGTAATGCAAGTAGTTTTTGTGCCATGTGGGAGTTGCGTTTGTCAATTAATGTTTTTTTGATTGTTGGAAATTTTTTCCCAATCTCATGGAGATAGGAATCGAAGTTCTTGTGGTAGTTTTTTAGTTCCTGCTCTACCCGTTTCTTTGTTATAAATAGACCGGCGACTCCGGAGAATAGTAGTCGGAATCGTTCAGTAAATGGCATGGTTTTCCACATATGAGTGAAGAGCTGTTGCGCATTGGTGTCTATAAAGGCTATGGGGATTTGATGGGATTGTGCGTAGCTAATTGCAGAAAACATCTCGTCTCCTGCGCTTACACCGTACTGTTTTGCCATACTTTCCTGGAATTGTGAGAGCATACGGTAGATGAGAGGTAGGTTTTTTTTCGCGTTTTGATAGGAGGAGGGGTCTGTGTTGCGTAAGAGGATTGCCTGATATCGTTGTTGGTCAAGTTCGACTCCGATGATTTCTGGTTGTTTTTCGTCGAAGATGGAAAGGATTGCGGCTTGGAGGTTGAAGATATGGCCTGTTCCTATTAGTGTGATCATAGTTGTTGCAGCAAATACGCTGAGGTTTCATTAAGGTATGTGTTCAAATAACCTCATAATTCGTCAATCGTCTATATATAAATCGACAATATTAAATACTATGAAAGATATACTAATATGTATGTGTAACGCCATCGACGATTATCGGGAAGACGAATTATCCGACGTATGGGTAAAAATTGAAAGAAGGAAATGGATTCATGGTTAATTATTCACCTCCTATCCTCCTTTCACCTCCTTATTTTTTTAGAATAATACCCTGTAGAACACTGTTGATCGCTTAGTACCTATAATGTTCAGACTTATATGGACCATCAACCGTAACACCAATATACGCAGCCTGCTCCTTACTTAATTTTGTCAGCCTTACCCCAAGTTTCCCCAGATGCAACCGAGCGACCTCCTCATCAAGGATCTTTGGTAGCATATACACCCCAATGGCATGCTTTTTTTTCCAAAGCGCAATCTGCGCAAGCACCTGATTAGTAAATGAATTGCTCATCACAAAACTTGGATGACCATGCGCACAGCCCAGGTTCACCAACCGACCCTCCGCCAGAATGAAAATTTCATGACCATCCGGGAACACGTACTTATCCACCTGTGGTTTAATACTCACCTTTCTGATGCCTTTTACCACATCCAGCTTCCCGACCTGAATCTCATGGTCGAAATGACCGATGTTGCAGACGATCGACTGATCACGCATCCTTTGCATATGCTTCACCGTGATGACATCCTTACACCCCGTCGCGGTCACATAAATATTGCCTTCATCAAGACAATCCTCCACGGTCTTTACCTCATAGCCTTCCATGACTGCTTGTAGTGCACAAATCGGGTCAATCTCAGTTACGATGACACGGGCGCCAAACCCACGCATTGACTGACAACACCCCTTGCCAACATCACCGTATCCGCACACCACCACGGTCTTTCCCGCAACCATGATATCAGTCGCCCGCTTGATTCCATCAGCCAGGCTCTCCCGACACCCATAGAGATTATCGAACTTCGACTTTGTCACCGAATCATTCACGTTAAACGCAGGAAACAGCAGCGTCTTTGCAGCTTGCATCTGATACAACCGATGCACCCCAGTCGTCGTCTCTTCAGACACACCCTGGATGTCCTTAACAAGACCAGACCAGTACGTCGGATGTCGCTTATAACTCTGTTCCAACCGCTTCATTAACTCCTCGAAATCCTTGCCTTCTTTGGAATAATTTTTGGTTAAAAGTGACGGTTTTCTCTCCACTTCGACACCCTTATGCATCATCAAGGTCGCATCCCCACCATCATCTACGATCAACGTCGGGCCTCTCCCATTGCCAAAATCGAGTGCCTGCTGCGTACACCACCAGTACTCTGAAAGACTCTCCCCTTTCCACGCAAACACCGGGATACCTGCCTTAACCATCGCTGCAGCAGCGTGGTCCTGCGTCGAAAAGATATTACAGCTCGCCCAGCGAATCTGCGCACCAAGCGCTCGTAACGTCTCAATCAGTACCGCAGTCTGAATGGTCATATGCAGACTACCAGAGATTCGTGCACCCTTCAGCGGCTTATGCGGACCGTACTTATCACGCACTGCCATAAGCCCAGGCATTTCCTTTTCCGCAATCTCGATTTCCTTGCGTCCAAGACTGGCAAGGCTAATATCCTTAATCGCATACTTCTTATTCCTTGATATTTTCATGATACCATACTCCACCATTCTTCTTATTTCAGGATAAGTTTCGCATCTACGACACAGACACGATTCTCATACACAAATACTGGATTTAAATCCATTTGATCAACATGATCGATAAGCTCCTCACCCAGTTTTGAGACCTTCAACACCACATCAACAACGAGCTGCTTGTTGGCCTTCATTCCACGGAAACCTTCTAAAAGTTGTTTGCCCGCCAGCTCCTCGACCATCTGCGCTGCATCAAATACATCAATAGGGACAACACGGAAAGACACATCCTTGTACAACTCTGTGAAGATCCCGCCAATCCCACACATCACAGTAAGACCAAACGTGGGATCCTGCACCAAGCCAACAATAATCTCAACACCTTTCTCCTCCATCTGATCAACCAGCAGATCCTCTGATGGGAACTTCAGTCGGAACTCCTGAAAAGTTTTTTTCAATTCATCCTTTTTTTGAATATTCAATCTCACCCCCCCGACATCGGTCTTATGCAGGATCTTTGACGAACAGACCTTTAAAGCGACAGGAAAACGCAACGAGAGTCTCTCAAGATCCTTTTCTGTTTGAACTAGTTGATATACCGTTGTAGGTATCCCATACGTACGCAGGAGATCCTTTACCTCGTTTTCTGCAAGCGCACCATTCCTATTCTCAAGTAGTGTCTTCACAGCAGGATTCATAATCTAATCCTTCTTCCGGTTATCGATAACCCGTTTTGCTTTTAAACCAGTTTCGCGGATGGTGTTGGGCGGTAGCACATCAACCCGAGGGGTAAATACGATAACAGATTGGATGTCTCCTTTTAGCTTTATCGAGAGCTGCTCTGTATCAGTGCTGCTAAGTCGTTCCTTGGTTTCTACCTCCACTGTGAGCATATCAATATCATTTTCCGTGTTAAGCACCATACGCCAGTTCCCCCCAACCAGTGAATTGTTCATCAACACAGACTCAATCTGACCAGGGTAGATGTTCGTCCCCCTGATGATTACCATGTCATCAGATCGACCTTTAATCATCGAATGGCGCACATGCGTCCGACCACAGGAACACATTCCTTGATCATAGAACATTGCGATATCACGTGTCCGATACCGTAAAAGCGGCATGCCTTCCTTACTAATCGTGGTAAGAACAATTTCTCCCTCCTCTTCCACCCCAACTGGTTCAAGAGTGATTGGATCGACGCATTCGACAAGGAAATGATCCTCCCAGAGATGCAATCCGTCATGCTGGTCACAGTCTGTGGATACACCAGGACCGCACATCTCAGTCAGACCATATATATCATGCACATCCATGTCCCAATTGTCCATTATCCGTTTCTTCAGACCAGAGGTGAACATCTCCGCGCCAAACAACCCGTTTCGAACATGTAGTTTTTTTGGGTCAAGGCCTATCTCAACAGCGACCTGCCCTAGGCGCATCGCATAGGATGCGACACCGGAGAGAAACGTCGTCCCATAATAATCCATAAGCTTAATCTGCCGTTCCGATTGACCCTGACCAGATGGAATTACAAGCGCCCCGATTCTCTGCGCACCATAATGAAACCCGAACGCACCCGTGAACGTCCCATATGGGATTGGGTTTTGGAAAATGTCTTTTTTCGTCAGACCGGACATGGACAGACAGCGCGCCATCACCTCAGACCAGACCTCCATGTCATTATGAGTGTAGCATACGGTCACAGGTACACCGGTTGTTCCTGAGGAAGCATGCAACTCGATACAGTTCTCCAAAGATATTGTCATCATGCCAAACGGTGCGTTCTTCCGCAGATCATCCTTTGTCGTAAACGGCAGTTTCTTGATATCATCAAGTGCTTTGATATCCGCCGGTGTCACATCAAACTGCTTGAATGCTTTTGTATAAAACGGCACGGTTTCATATACACGATGAACAGTTTGTTGTAAACGCTCCAACTGCAAATCCTTAAGTTTCTTTCTGTTCAACGTCTCCATTTTCTTGTTGAAAATATAATCCATGAAAATCCCACGCCCCCAATACATTGATTCTTTATTAAGGTTGATGAAGGAGACACAAAAAGAAGGAAAACAATGGAGAAAACAAAGGTTTTAAGACAGAATAGTGTTATAAAATCAAGAACATGGGGGGAAATGAAAAAAGATTATTTCTCTGAAAAAGTATTTGCTATGGGAATCATCCTCTTAATCGTAGGCAGCTGTATCATTCCATCAACAGCACGAAAAATTCCGACACCATCTCTGTCATCTTTAAGAGATAGCTGGTTTTATGTTGGTGGTTCAGGCTCAGGAAACTACTTAAGTATTCAGGATGCTATCAACGCTTCCTTTGACAACGATACGGTTTTTGTATATGATGATTCGTCTCCCTATAACGAAAGTATCGTCGTGAATAAATCAATTCGTCTACTTGGCGAAAACAAAAATACGACGATCATCGTTGGAGTTATCGGACGGGATGTCGTCTATGTTTATGATTATGGGGTAACAATCAGTGAGTTTTCATTACAGTATCACTGCACGTATCCCTCATCAGATATCATGATTCTAACAAACCAAACCTATATCTCTCAGATGATTATGACCCGAACAAGCAATTGGTTTGGGATTTCATTGCACTCGTTTTGTGATGCGGGAATTTATGATAATCGTATCTCGAACAAGGTCGTTGGTATCTCACTACGTGTTTTCTCGAACAACAACAGCATCATTGAAAATACTCTTACAAATAATTATTACAATATTGAAGTTCTATCAAGCTTGTGTAATCATGTCTATTATAACAACTATGTAAACAACATCATTAACGCTGTTGATAAAGGAAGCAGCACATGTAATGATACATATCTCTCTGCAGGAAATTATTGGGACGGCTATACTGTAATAAATGAGCACTAAGGCCAAAATAAGTAAAGGAATAGTTCAGACGACGTTGCTGACAGAACTATGTCCAACTAGGGTGGACTGGACCAAGGCAGATACCCTTTAATGGAATCATATATGACGACATAACTCTCCTTTTCTTCAATCATCGGTGGGTTTGGCATGAGAGAAAAAATAAAAAAATTTGGAAAATCAACCGCATTTCGAGTATGCTAGGAGACATTGTCCTCTGGAGATTTTATTCTCCTTGGGAGAGATACGTTTCAAGTGATTCCAAAACTACTATTACCAGATGAAGATGCTGTGGTTAAGGTTCTTATGTTATGTTTGGGAAAAGTAACACTATGTATAATAGTATGGACAGATAATACACAATTGTATACAGACAGCTACATTGCGACAATCCTATTATTTTTCATCTTTGGTATTCACGCGGTAAAGAGTTAAGAAACATAATATGGATGATGACACATCACTCGAACCTGTAAGATCTGTGGTTCAGGGCTTCCTGATGACTTCTCGACCGATATTTGCCACAATTGTCAAAGTATCATGAGCCAGGATGATATTTTTAATTACAAATGATAATATACAGGGACATCGTTATAATAATATAAAATAAAGGGGATATAGATGATTAAATTCATTGGAAGAATTGCCTTGTTGATTGGAAGTATTCTTCTGCTACTTGGTGCTGCTTTCACACCAAATATAAGTCTTACAACTGTCTTCGCATCAGACCAAAGCGACCTTGTAACATTCACCATACAGACTTACGGAACTACGAAAGATACCATGCATAGCCTTAAAGTGACACGAGGCCAGATTAGAGAAATTCAACGCGTGTTTGATGATCTAAAAAACCAGCTTTCAACAGCAGACACCTTACTAGAGACACATAGGATCTTCAACGGCACCATCGATGCACTAGCAAGAAACGCTCTGCTGCCAAGCGACCTAAGCATCCCTAAACTTAAAACACTTGTAACAAGCGCAAGCCGCTATAAAAAAATATCCAGAATAATAAAGAACCAGCATACGCTTCTATTTGACACCTCAACTGACGGGGAGATGCAAAATTTTTTTTGCTCCATCGCAGGCAACACCAGCAATACTCATGTCGCAAAGTTTGCTAAAAGAATCGCGCATCGTCTCTACGTTATCATGGACCATTGCACAGGAAACGCCATCTTAGTAAAAGTCGCCACAGTGCTCTGGATAGTCTGTAACCAAATCAGCAAAATCACTCAAAGCATCCTAGCACAAAATGGTTCTCATTGCGGTGTAAGCATGTATTTTGGCAATTACCATTACTACCCATATCCGGACTGGCTGCAACCAGCGGAGGGATGGATTTTTACAGACGGCGTCAATGGAAAACAAAACCTCACAGGGTCGTTCTGGGGGCAGACCATAGCGGGTGGGTGGCAACCGCAAGACGACTGGTACATGAACTACACGTGGAGAGGATGCCTGGGATTCACCGGCCTGATGATCTATACGGGCATAGACAGCGCGTATTATATTGGCTCAGGGCTTCATGTGCATGTAGGTCCGGGCAGACCATAGTATTTCAAAATAATGTCCTTAGAAATTTAACTATGACTACATACTAAAACAAAGCTTTATGTCCCAATCAACATTGCATTACGAAATATAGGTAACTGTATCCTATATAATAAGTAAAAGAGAGGACTTCACCCTGTCTTTGTGTAAGCCCCAATTACTTACAACTTACAATACAATTCATTATTAAAGGAAGCTACTTTCCTCTATGTCCATCTCTTTTTCACGAAAAAAAAATAAAAAAAAGAGTGATATTGATTTTTTCCTATTCGTTAGCAGAACAAACCCTATTTGACTCCAAGAAATATGAAGAACAACAGGAAACCGCTTGCTGATTTCGTAATCAGTTCTTCATCAGGTACCTCGATCGTGACCGTAATGGTAATCCTCCCAAATCCAAACACCGGTCTATCAGTAATCTCTATAGAATCATTGACAGGAAGGGAGTCAATCGTTCCGGTTTTGTTTTTCCCAAGAAGGACAAGACCACCAGCAAGTTCAATGCTCCAGTTCATATCAGTGGCGTCTGCGGTCCCATTGTTAAACACCTCTGCAGCAACTCTTAGCAACCCACCAGTAATCGCGCCAATGGATATCTCAGGTGAACCAGGGATTACAACGATGTAATCAATTTTTGTCTCGGTATCAGAGAACTCCCCATCTGAAACAGTCAAGGAAACCGTATAGGTCCCAGGCACCGAGTAGGTCCACGTCGGATGCTGTTGCTCTGAATCAATCGTGCCATCGTTATCGAAATCCCATTTCCAGGAGATTATCACAGTCTCATATCCTGTGGATAGATCAGTGAATTGGACGGTTAAAGGCACAGTCCCCACAGTCACATCTGCGGTGAAATCAGCATGCACAGGAATCGCACCAAGACCGCCTGAGAAACACACGACTCTGCCATCCCTGCCTCCAACAACCATCTCCATGGAGCGGTCACCAACAATGTCTGGAATTGCAGCTATGGCATCAACAGGGGTACTTATCGGAAAAGACGCAAGTATTGTCCCATTCACACCATTCAGGAAATAAAAGTAGTTATTGACATACAGCGTTCCGATAAAAACATCATTTATTCCGTCACCACTAATATCCTCAGAACGAGCGATGCTTGCTGGTTTATCAGCAACCGTCTGACTCCAGATAAATTGGCCATTGTATCCATCAAGGGTCCATACAATTGTTCCGTATTGTATAGGCACAATATCAGGATGACCATTGTTGTTGATATCATCAAGTAGAACAAATTGAGTTATAATGAAGTTTCCGATAGAATTAGTCCAGAGTTGATTTCCATTACTCGCATTTAGCGCATAGATATGTCCAGCAAAATCACCGATAATAACGTCCTTTATTCCATCGCCGGATACATCATCAAGTTGTGCAAGAGCCCAGACAGAGGTTCCCGGAACCTGGAACGACCACATCTGAGAACCTGTTGCACCATTGATCCCTCTCCCATATCCGATGGATTCGGCTTCGTTGGAACAGCCTGCAAGTGCATCAGGGATTCCATCGCCAGTGAAATCTTCAATACCAATCACAGAAAACACCGGGCCACCCAAGGGACATTCCCAGATTGAAACCCCAGTCAAACCATTCAGACAGTACACCCGTTTCGGACCAGTATCGGTAGAGTCATCACCAGTCGCAGCAAGGACATCAAGAGTCCCATCGCTATTATAGTCATAACGGCAGTCGACCTGGAACACCCACCCACCACCGCCATATTCATGGGTATCATGAACCCATAGGGTGCTACCGGTTTTCCCTGAAAGGGCTTTGATCAACCGCCCACCCCACGCAGCACCAACGATAACATCCTGATAACCATCATTGTCGATATCATCAACGATAATCAAACCTCTCTGCGAATACACAGATCCAGCATAAATCTCATGTTCCCAGAGAACCTCACAGGTACCATGGGCGTTACCATTGAAACAGCGTATGTAATCATCCTCAGAACAGACGATGACGTCACTAATCCCATCACCACTGATATCCTCAATAGGAGCAATAGCCTTTGGACTGTTATCAAAGCCGGTTGTGATGTAATACTGCCAGAGTTGATCGCCGATCGGGTAGGAGGTTTGAACACCAGCTCCCATGACCGTCACCAAGAATGGGTTCTCATCAGGGTCGTTGCTTGTGATAGTTAATGTCGCTTCTGTCTGATTTACCGTATCTGGCTGATACCAAACCGGGATTTGAACAGATCCGACAACACCAATGTTTATTGGAAATGACACCGTGTCATCAAGATAGAACTGGGTATCATTAGAAGTGATACTTGAAAGTGTCAGGGTCGTATCACCAACATTCTGGACTTCCATGAACCAGCGTTTCGTCGCATGCATGCGTATAGAACCATAATTATGTGCTTCCTCAGGAAGTTGAATATCAGGTCCGGGACTCACCCCGTTGCCAATTAGAGTGATTCCGACCTCAGGATGCAGAGGGTCGTTAGATTGAACAGTTATCACGACATTCAGCGGTACTGGCGTCTGAGGAGTAAAAATCAATGGAATCACTGTCTGATTACCAGCAGGAATCGTGACCGGGAAGGTCAACGGACAGGAGATATCAGACGAACTAGGGATAACAACATCTGTGATGATAAGAGGAGCAGTACCAGTATTCTGAACAGTAGCATTCCAGGTAGCTGACTCTCCGATAGTAACCGGCCCATAATCATGCATAGTAACAGGAATGTAAATCACTGGTGTACCGGCACCGAGAAGATCTACTTTGTACAAAGTATCATAATTATAATTAATCCCGTTGTCACAATACCAGAGATATTGCCCGTCGTAGACAATCCCTGCAGGGTCAACACCTTCGGAATCATGGCTTTCGACAAGGCTGCCTGTCGTACGATTGATACGATAGAGACTATCGCCCCAGTAGTCAGCCATCCAGAGGTACTGGTTTTCAAGACAGAGATCCCAAGGTTGATTATCTGGTGCTTGGAATTGCTGTATAATACTGCCCGTGCCATTAACTTTGTAAATTTGACTAGGGTCTGGGTAATACCGTGAGACCCAGAAATCGCCATTGTCATAGGCGATTCCGGAGATATATTGCGCGGGGAGATTGAACTGAGCAAGAAGGCTGCCATCCCAATCTAATTTCAGTGCTACAGCAGGGTTGCTGGGGTGATGAGTCGTCCAGAGGTACTGCCCATCGTAGGTCAACCCATAGGCATCATCTTGAGGACCAGTGAAGAGCAAAGAATAACTCCCGTTCTGGGGACTAATCCGATAGATTTGACCACCATTTGTGCCGTAGATACCACAGTAGAGATACGTGCCATCATAGGCTAACCCTGATGCACCCTCAGGGATTTGATAGGATGTGACTATAGACCAATCTCGAGAACCAACCATATATTCTGTTTCATCATAACTTTTTCTTACTGAGACATCATCGAATATCTCATCGGATACAGAATACGCATGATTCTGTGAGTTAACTGATGCAAGTCCACTAGCCCCAACCATAGTAACTAAGATCATAAAAACTATTGCTTTCGTTACAATTTTTCTCATACTATCCCTCTTTAATTAAGACTCTTGATCTTTATTATTATCCAAAGATTTAGTATTTAATGTTTTTGTGTGGTATTGCATGTATTCAGAGCACCATCATAGCAGTGAGCTGAGCTGCGGGAAAGGGAATCAGCTACGGATGAGGAGGAAGAACAATAGTAGTACACCGTCTGCGGTCTTAGTAATCACCTGAGCCCCAGGAAGTATAACCTGTACGGTGATACCGACTTTTCCTAACCCAAACAATGCTCGACTTGCGATATCTGTCAATTCACCAACTATTAAAGACGATATCACTCCCGTTGAGTTGCGTCCAAGAATCATTAACCCACCGGAAAGAGAGATGCTCCAATTCAGGTTCGTGATATCAAGACTGCCTGTATTCAAAACCTCGGCATTCACCCGGAGGAACCCTCCTGTTATGTTACCAATAGTCACATTAAATGCCCCAGGAGGTAACACTGTGATATAGTCTTCTTTTCGTTCTGTATCTGAAGCACCAAGACCAGATACCTTCAATGACACTGTATATATCCCCTCAGTCTCATAGGTCCATTCAGGATCTTTCAGTGTTGAATCAATAACGCCATCGTCATCAAAATCCCATTTCCATGAGGTGACCGTCGTGTTTTGTGCGGTCGATAAGTCTGTAAACTGAACATATAGTGGTACAGTTCCTACCGTTGGAGTGCCGATGAAATCAGCAGTAATAGATGGAGGAGAAGAACTGGCATTCAGCCCACCGGAATAACAGACGACCTTCCCGTTTCGTCCTCCGACAACCATCTCCATGGAGCTGTCATTGACCACATCAGGAATAGCAGCGATTGCATCAACAGCTTCCCCGTACGGGATTGGTGAAATAATTTCTGATCCATCAACACCACTTAAGAAATAACAGTAATTGCTTTGAAACAATGTCCCAACAAACACATCGTCGATTGCATCACCGCTCACATCTGTACTTGCCGCGACGTTCCATGGTTGATCTGCCACAGGATGAGACCAGATTATACCGCCAGTGAAACCATCAATGATCTGAGTTGTTGATATGCTACTATGCGCAGGGATGATATCTGGATGGCCATCACCATTCACATCACCTATTTTTTCAAAGCGCGTGATAATAGCTGGTCCAATAAAAAGAGAGAAAAGCTGAGCTCCTGTCGCTGCATTTAGACCATAGATGTTCCCTAAAAAATCACCGATAATAACGTCCATTATTCCATCGCCGCTCACATCATCGATCTGTTCGAGAGCCCATACCGAAGCCCCAGATGTCGTAAATGACCACACCTGAGTGCCTGTTGCGCCATTAATGCCTTTGGAATATCCAATTGTTTGTGCTGCGTTTGTACAAC
>LSSI01000047.1 GCA_001595945.1 Thermoplasmatales archaeon SM1-50 | reverse complement strand
AACAAGGATCTTAACATGTCTACGGTCAAGATCAGGTGTAGTTGTATCAGGAAGAAAGACACATTGAACGTTCTTTCCACCAAGGGCATCCTTACATAGAATGGCACTGACGGCTGAATCCACACCGCCAGACAAGCCAACCACGACACTTGAACATCCTGCACTTTCCACGTAAGTCTGAATGAATTCTTTTATGACCGTAGAGACATCCGTTGGATCTATGGAGAGATCGAGCATGTTTCCCTTACCCCCATGTCGCAATTGATTCCTGTATCAAGGTCTCTGCCTGGCGCAATACCTTGTTATCAACAGGATTAAACGAGCTTCGGGCTATCGCAAAAGGAATCCTGCGGAGGTAATCAGACATGCGAAGATCCCGTCGCAACGTCGTGTTGTAATGCTTTTCTACGATGTCGTTCATTAACATTAGATACTTATGTACGTTTTTCTCAGTTGCAGTGATGACAGGTTCGAATCGTCTGGCAAGTTTCACCCACTGATCATAATAGTCATGTTTTTCCTTCAGCTCACCGGTTCCATAAAATTTCTTCCTGAACAGATTTAACCGGTCTTCTCTGCCGATGTTCTGTACTTTTACCACCAACGCGCACCGACTCATCAGAAGAGGAGATAATCCGATATCTTTTAATGCGTTTTTCCCAAACACCTCAGACCTGGGGTTTGCAAAAGCAATCATGATAAAGTTACTTTCGATGTTCTGATGCAATTTAGCGGAATGCACACTGCATTTTCCATTTGACAACAACTCATAACAATACTCGATGTCCTCCCCAGGGATCTTATCAAACTCATCAACTAAGACAAGTTTTCGATTCGCATGCGGCAGCACCCCAAGATCACCAGTCCCAAGATGACACACCAGACCAGATCGTGTTGTATTGGCACCGATAGTAGTAATATCGGAAAAACGCTCAGTGATGATCTCCTTAGCCATCGTTTTGCTACTCCCCGGTTCTCCGATTATTAGGGAGTGGACTGGCTCTTCAAAGGTCGAAAACATACTTGCAGTAATCACCTTTTTCAAGATATCATTTCCATGAATCTCCTGAAATACGTTCTCCCAGAACCCGTCAAATCCACGTATTTTAGCAAATCGTCTCAGTTCATTCTCAGGCAGATAAATCCCGCTTTTTTCCCGTTCCATAATCTTCTTTGATTCAAGGATTTCTCTAAGGCTTTCTGCTTTTGAAATAACTTTGGAAAACGCTTCTGATTTCCGTGAGAGTTTCAATACGTTACCTTCAATAGTCAACGCCGCGTTTCCCCAGCCAACTACATAGACATCAAGTGCGTTCAGAATCGATTTAACGACCGCTCGATCAGTTTTTTTTGACGTAACCTCAATAAGATCCCCGTTCGTAATAACGATGTCAAGGATGTTTTCATTTGCAAGGATGTTACGTGCTCGCTGCACAAGCATCGTGCCTTTACTAGACCCCATGCCTAGTGAAGACACAGACATGATAGCAATCTGCTCAAGGGTCGTAATACCCATGTTTTCCAATTTCTTTCGGTCGGAGGGAACAACGCCAAGTATGGTTAAATCATCATCCATGGGACACCTATGCGAACATGCAATATCCATCTAGAAGCATTAAAAGTTTCTGGTACTATCGTGGAGGAATAAACAAGCATGTTTATTCTCATCGTCCTCGTCTGCTTAGATGATATCTCTTCATCTCTCGCTCGAGGTATCGATACACCGTAGGATGCTCGCTGCCGGCAAGCAACATATCAATTGCTTTTTTCGCGATATCCATGCTTTCGAAATCCGCAATTACTGCGACAGTATGACCGTAGACCGAAAGTAATGCACCTGTTAAACCCTCTATGACTCGTTTTGTTTTACCTTCACGACCAATTACCCGCGCTTTCACGCGGATAAGATGGGACTCCTTCTTCCCTACATAGTCATAGATATCAAAGATAAAAAGTTCGGTCTCTTCCCCAAACAAACGAAACGCATGTTCAGGGGAGAACCCACGTCCGATTGCACGGATCACATCCTCAACCTTCAAGGGAACCAAAGGATCTTTTGCCTCTTGCTCATTAAACGACACATCTCCCTCCTCAGAATCAATCTCAAGATGCACCTGGGAAATTTTCTCAATCGTTTTTTTCGTTTCTCCCTCCTTACCGATGACCACCCCAATACGTTCTCTTGGAATTCGGATGTATCTCATGATTCATCACGTTTCTTTTTCATGAGTTTCTTAAGGATTTTTCGTTCATTTTCCTTGATGTTGTATTTCTTGAAATATGACACGATATTATGAACGTCTCTTTTTAAAAATTCTTGGGAAGAAGGGTGGTCAAGCAGAACCGCTTGACCAGCATCAATTATATATGGTTTTTGACGGAACAGCAGAATATTAAACGGACTCAGATCAGCATGGACGATCTTTTTCTTGTACATCCTTTCAATAAAAAGTATGATTTCGTCAAAGATCTTCTGTGGATTGTGAAGAACCACATCCTTTAATAAAGGCGCGGGTTTGGCTGCATCACCGATATAGCTCATTACCAAAACGTTACGCACACATTTGATAGGAGTTGGTGCTCGTACCTTTGCATCATGAAACAATTCAAGGTTTTTATATTCTTTTTTTGCCCATTCCTCGATGACATCCCGTCTGTTTTTATATCCATAGGAAAACCGAGGGTCGCCTTCGATGTAAGATGCGATATGCTTAAATGTCATCGTTGCAGTCCGGTATATCTTAATCGCAACCAGGGTTTTTTCAGGAGTCGTCCCCCGAAAAATATTGGCTTCCTTCCCCGTAGAAATCGGGAAATCAATCTGGTCGATGAGGCCATCAGAAATCAGTTTACCTAGGAGAAGAAGTGTTTGTTTATCAAACACCTCGCCAAATGTTTTCCGATTAAAAACCACCCGATCCAATATCATCTGAGATTGTCGATCAAGCTTCTTTAACCATTTATCATTAAGAAATTCATCAGAAGACATTAATTTCCTCTGGAAGCATTTTTCTTCTGCTCAGACTACTTGCCTGAGTCCTACTGTAGCGAAAAACAATGTCTGCTTTCTCATCTTGGATATCCCAGGGTCGGATGATAAGAAGATCACCAGCGCGTACCCTTGCCTTCCGTTTCATCTTCCCGGGGATGCGAGCCATCCGAGATTTTTTATCATCACAGACGACATGGATACGAGACCCACCAAGCAGTTGATCTGCAATCGCGAACATCTCACGATTCCTCCTATTTGGTAAGGGTAACCGGTAATATCCTTCTTCACCTTCTTGAGATGTGGCATCTGATCGATGTGTCTTTGAATAGTTGTCCTGAGGTGAAGTCATAGTTTAAAGCTCCAATGAATCAGAAATCCTCTTAAGCGCGTTTATACTTAGCTCAAGGAAGACCTGAAGTTCTAGTTCCATATCTTCACATAGTTCAATTCGTTTTCGGTTGCAGCCAGCAGCAAAGGATTTGTCCTTAAACTTCGTTATTAAAGTCTTTGTCGTGACATCAGCAAGTTTTTTGGAAGGCATCACAAGTGCAGCAGCAATGATAAGTCCTGAGACTGCATCCGCTGCGATCAGCGATTTATCCAAATACGTCTGTGGGATCTGAGCGGTGTACTGATAATTGTGGGCTTTGATTGCGTTAATTGCCTCTAAAGGCAGCAATGCAGACAATACTTGGACGGTTATTTTTGAATGTTTCTCCGGCTCGTTTTTTGTAAAATCATAATCCAAATCATGCAATAATCCAGTCAGTCCCCAGAGCTGAGGGTCCTCGCCTAGTTTTTTTGCCATATCTTCAAGGATTGCTTCCACAGCAAAGGAGTGTTTTATTAGATTTTCTGTTCGTAAATTTTTATAAAGAAACTGCAACGCTTCGTCTCTTGTTAGCATATGAGAAAAAGGTAAAGACCTGGTTGATTTAAACTTTCCTGATGTCGCATCAAAAGATTTTAAGTATGAAATCCGTTTCCATTTTTGTTGGTGTGACAATAAAAACGATCATGATTGTTGATGAGGAACTCTCGCTTCTCAGAAAGGCTAAAACACTCTTAGAAAAAGATGATGTT
Source organism: Thermoplasmatales archaeon SM1-50 (assembly GCA_001595945.1). GTDB lineage: Archaea > Thermoplasmatota > E2 > DHVEG-1 > DHVEG-1 > SM1-50. The sequence continues at coordinate 12,595 of LSSI01000047.1, read as the reverse complement.
GAGGTGATAACGGCACGAAACAGCAGAGAAGCACTAGATTATCTCAAAGATGAAAACGAAGAAACCTTTGATTTAATCCTTGTAAATACCAGAATGCCCGGAAGCGTGTACTCATCCGCGTTGTTCTCGATGAAACCTGCCTTAAAAAAACTACCCAGTAATGTTCAAGATTTTCTACCAAAGCCTTTTACAAAGGAAGAGCTAGTTGAATTCGTAAAAGAAAAAATGAAACCTTAGTGATTTGTTGGAAACAAAAGGGTTGTGTTCTTTTTAATTCCTCTGCTTACTTAAGGGTTTTTACCCATTCGTATACGGGAGTTACCAAGTCTTTTATTCGTTGTTTCTCCTCGTTCATTGGGGATGGTTTCCAGAAATCCACCGGCTCAAAATGAAAGTCAATCACCGCTCCAACACGCTGTTCTTTTGGTTTAAACACGATTTTAAGAGGCATACCGAATTCCACGTCCCAGGGGTTTATTCCATGCAGTTCGTTTGCCATGGCTACCTTACTTGTTCCAATGGAGGCATACACCAGAATAATAGGTAGTCGTTTCAGCGAGGATCGCCCACTCCACCCGGCGATCGTCCAGGTGTGTACCTTTGCGGTAAGTGGCATCTCTACCCATTCGGTCTTTTGTAACTTACAGTTCAAATTCCAACAATGGGTACGAACAGGCACCCAAGAATCACCGCATTTCGGACAACGGGTTCCCATGATTTTGCCATCAAGCAGTCCAATAAAGAACCTGCTGTTCCAACCATGTCGGATCGTGTAGAGTTGATCATAATGAAGGAATTGATTTATCACAGTGCGGTCTTCTGATATCTCATGACCAACGAATGACAAGCCCGTCTCTTTGACATCTGCAGGACGATAGTCTTTTCTCTCATTGAATTTCGGCGGATCTGCGAATTTGTCTTTATTTTTTGTTACTAAAAAAGATTTCATCATAGTCTACTTCCTCCTCAGGATAAAATTCGAAATACTCGTCCCAGTCCCAGCATGACTATTTACTATACCACATTGCGGATCAGGAACCTCTGTTTTTTTACTCAAATGTTTCTTTGGGATCATCCCAGCAAGCTGATAATAGCATTCAATAGTACTCATAATACCCGTGGCACCAACCGGATGACCATAGCCAAGCAGTCCACCCCCCGGGTTCATTGGGATATCCCCATACATGCTTGTACGCTCGTCACGTATGAACTTCGCGATCGTGTTTTCATTGGCAAGACCTAAAGCCTTGTAGATTTGCGCCTCTGAGGTAGAGAACGCGTCATGAATCTCACCAAAATCAATGTCTTTGGGTGGATCTTTGATGTCAGCCATCTTATATGCTTGTTCCGCGGAATTCCGACAAGCAGCAAACTCGGTCATCTCTGGATAACCTGGGCCGTAGCGTTCGTTCCATCCAGGGTTATTCAAGCGGTCACCAGCACGGATGGTGCAACTGGAAAGACCTACACCGTCAATTGTGACATAATGATCCGGGTTGACTTTCTTTGCATAGTCTTCTGAGCAGACCAGCAGAAATGCAACACCTCGGCTCATCAGACAGCAGTCCAATTTTTTGATCGGATAAGATATCAAACGAGAATTCATCACATCATCAACCGTAATGTACTTATGGTCATTACGGTACCATTGCGCCTTAGGATTGTCCATAGCATTGTTTTTGTTTTTCGCAGCAATAAGGGCAACATCTTCCTCGGTGACCTTGTTATCCTTCATCCATTTGTTTGCCATAGCTGCATAGTAAATGGGGTAGATGCCCCCCACCATAAGCTCATATCTGATATCAGAGGCCATCGCAATGAACTCGCTACCTTGTGACTGTGACACTGAATCCATTGTCTCCCAGCCGACGACGCCTACGACATTATGATGCCCAGACATGACCGCTAGTGCGGCGGCATACAATGCTGAGCCACCTGTATTTCCTCCATTTTCCACGCGGTAATGCGGTAGGCCAACAAGTCCGAGATGATCATGAATGATCCATTCCGGTGCAAGCTGATGGCCGAAATGAACCGAAAAATGAGAATAGATCATCAAATCAAGGTCACGGAGCGAAAACTCCGGGACGTCTTGCTGTGTCTCTTTTACACATTCTGCTGCTCCACCTTCGATGCTTTCAAAACCAGTCGCACCATAATCAAATGGTGTGGTTGCTCCGCCAATAATACATACTTTCTGTGACATTATAAGATTCCCCTCAGGACTCTCAACCTCTTAAGGTCCTAGGCCCCTGAAAGGGTATAGTTTTACAATTAAAAAAGCTTGTCTTTTAATTAAAAAAAAATAAAAGGAAATCAAAGAATAAAATATCAATATATGTTGGTTTTAGGTGGAACAGGTTCTTTTTTCTCATACATGGTTTTCAAACCAAACAAATCAAAAGAAACAGCATATGTTTGTTGTGGTTCATTGGATGTATGCCACAATGTTTTGAATAAAACATCAATAAAATCTCTTTTATATTCATCCTTGAATAGAAAGTAAAGTGTGCTTGTGAAAAGAACAGGAAATCGTAGCCAAGGTGTATAGACAATTAGCCCTTTTTGAGTGGCATGTAAACGGTCCCCGTTTCCATCTGCACCTGGGCCTGTAACAGCACCCCACCAGTTCCACCGTGCAGTAATATTACATGCCTCCGCAGAGAGCCCATAGGCGTAATTTTTATAGATGTTGTTTAAAAAAATTCTACTTTCGTTTGACCTTGTCGCACTAACCCCGTAATTATTTTTTGAAATGGAATTTCTCCAAATTAACGTATTAAGTGTATCAGCCAGAAAGATACCACAACCATTCGAAAGAACCGTATTTTTCCTGATGATGTTGTCGTTGGAATATTCAAGGTCGATGCCGTACCTATTTTCCTTGATGAGATTCCCCTGAATAATATTGTTATTATTATCTGCTGAACCAAGATCGATCGCAATCATGCTTTGGTTTTTTACAACGTTTCCTTTAATAATATTGTTTGATGAGTACGCAAGTAAGACCCCGACACTTCCTTTATTAAGGTAAAGATCCTTAATAATGCAGTGCTCCGAATCCACCAGGATAACTTCTCCAGCGTCATCTGGTATTGTCATCCACTTTCGACTGCAAAGATAGTATACGGGTTTTCCGTTGACCGTGTTGGTTACGTCAACGTCATTTCTGAACTCATTATCATCATACCCATACACCATGATGCTGCAGTGTATCATGACATTAAAATCAAGAATATTGTGATTAGAGGACAGAAAATAGATGCCGAAAATACTTACATTACGGATGATATTTTCCGTAAAAATATTATACTTTGAAGAGACAAGAGAAATACCATAGGAACCGCCTTGGATGATGTTTCCGATCATTGAATTTTCCCCGCAGGTATCAAAGGATAAACCCATACCATTTTCTATGAATATATTATCTTGGAAAATATTCATAGTCGATGAATCGACGTCAACCCCATAGTTATTCCCTTGGAGGAGGTTACTACGGATGATGTTGTAGTCGTTTTCAGAACCATCGAAATCAATCCCAACAATCCTGTTGTTAGTGAGGATATTGTCTTTAATGATGTTTCTTGCACTATAAGCCAGTTCAAGACCAATACTTGCCTCACTCAGATTACATTCGGAAACGACACAGTCGGTGCAGTTGATAAGGATGATTTGTCCAGCGTTCGAAGGAATCGTTCTATTGGTTTGGTTAATGAAATAATAGATGGGTTTCCCATTGACAATGTTGCTTAAATCAACGTCATTTCGATATTCAGCAGGAGTACCCCCCGTTATTTGTAAACCGCACTGTAACATCTCATTGTCTCTGAGGATATTATTCGCAGATGAATCAAACGAAACACCAACGTAGCAGTTGTCAATAGCCAATCCCTGCAGGATAGTATGTTTGCTATAATCAAGATTCACACCTGCAAGAGATTCTTGATAGGAGCAGTTGTATATCGAGTTGTTTGATGAATCAAAAAGAAAAATGCCATCCCAAAAACTGTTGTAAAACATACAGGATTTCACCGTGTTATTTCGGCAAGAAATAAGATACATTCCATGACCATCATTATTATAAAAACTGCAGTTCTCAATAGCTGAGTCAGTGATACCTGCAAGGAGGATGCCTTCGAAATTATTGGAAAAATAATGGTTTTTCACAGAGATGTTTTGACAGGCGACTAATCCAAGGAACCCTATTTCTGTTGTTTCATCAATGACAATATTGTTTTGTTCGATGAGGTAATAAATCGGTTTTCCGTTGATGGTATTTGAGGTGTCGATATCACAATAAAAATCTAACACAGATGATGAACCAATACCAAAATTCGCGTAATTATCCATCAGTAAATTATCCCGCATTTTTGTAGCGGGAGCATACGCAAGGCTAATCCCCTCGTACCCATTTTGACAGACACATCCCATGATTTGATTTCCCATGGACTGTTGGATGTGAATGTTAACAAAATGATTTCCAGAACAAATACAATCAATGAGCTGATTATTATGAGATGCGTAAAAAAGCGAAATTGCATCTGCATTATCATGACACCTACAATTCCGCAGAGTATTATTCCTTGAATTTATGAGGTGAACAGCAATAAGATTTTCGTACAATTCACAATCTTCTATTTGGCAAAAGGATGTATCTTGCAAGTAAATGCCAATCCATTCATTTTTACTGATGATACAATCTGAAAAAAAAGTATTATTCCCTTTGATCTTCACCGCAGCCTGATAATAAAATCCTTGATTATCAGTAATATGAAAACCACGGATAGTGACATCATTACTTACAACAGACATCGTATCTAACGAGGTGTCAAGTAAGGAGCCGTTGATTTCAGTATTATTTTTATGCTCACCAATCAGTTTAATTGATTTATTTACCACAACATGTTCGAAATAAGGGGAAGAGTCCTCATACACATAGACGGTATCTCCTGAACTTGCATCATTAATAGCATCTTGAATCTTCGAATAATTCCCCTCCCCGTTGCCCCCAACATAAAGGATATCTCCCACAGAAATGATTTGATAAGGTTGTTCGGTTGCGTTTTGCCCAAATGACGGAATAAGACTGGAAATAAGAAGGAAAAGAATTATTCCAAGCATCAGTTCCTGTTTTATCAAACGACATCTTCGCACAGTGTTCCTAGTCTCTCTCTATGATTATAAATCTGTTCTCATATAATAAGATTATCAACCTTTCGACATTTAAAAAAAATCTATAAAAAACGATGTTATTTCCCGATTACCATACCAGCAGGATCGATTTTCTTCAGTATGGAAAGTTCCTTCTTTGATGGAGGTATTGTTGTGGAAACATGGTCAGGGATCATGATTTCAAAGCCGGAGTTTTTCCTCACTTGCTCGACAGTCACCCCAGGGCGTAGCGAAAGCAATGTCATTTGCTTTGACTCTGGTTCAAAGCCATACACTCCTAGCTGTGAGATAACCCGATATGGTCCACTGTCTTTGGGTAAACCTGCCTTCTCCCGAGAATCAAAGCCTTTTAGATATCCAGGGGTCGTTAGAAAATCAATTTTCTCAAGGAACCGATGTCTATCCTGCCGCATCAGAATAATCGTCTGATGGCACAGCGTCCCAACATCATTTGCCCCACCGCTCCCAGGAAGGCGCACCGTAGGTTTCTCATAGGGTCCGATCACAGTCGTGTTCAAATTTCCATATTTATCAATCTGGGCACCACCCAAGAATCCATAATCAATGTACCCAGCCTGCGCCATCGCCATGGAATCATGCATGCTAGAAGCAGCAACAGCTGAATAGAACGTTCGTGAATCACCAACAGATATTGGAAGCATTGGCATCTCTGGGCCAATCCCACCTGCCTCAAAAAATAACAGCAGGTTTGGTGCATGCGTCCGCTGTGCAAGCATCGCCGCAATCATAGGCAGACCTGTCCCCACAAATACGGATTTGTTATCCACAAGCATCCGCGAGGCGACACACGCAAGCAGTTCGGTGGATGAATATGACCCTTTTTCAGATTTTTTCTCATTCTTGCCTTTCAACCAAGGAGCTGTCATTGGCTCCTCAAATCGCTCAATCCGTGCAAGCTTCTGCATCCTTTTTCTTCCACCAACACGCTGTAAATACTCGGAAAAATCACCCGCACTATATACATATTTTTCGAGATACCGCTGCACACCTTCGTCAGTCGTGGACTCAGAAAGCCATTCCCCAATGTGATCCTCATCGAAGAAATATTGATACGGCATCTGACAGGGATGCGCTCCAAACGGCATTTCAACCAAAGCGCTGACCAGATAAAACGGGATCACCGTCTTCCAAGGCTCCTGCCGTATTTTCTTATTATCAACTATCTCTTCCGTAGTAACTATCAGATGACGTGCTGCACGGGAAAGCTCGAAATCCTCAACCGTAATCCCATCGATCTGTGCATTCCCATAGATATCGCATCGTGGCACATGAATCACCGCGACATCAGGATAACAGGCAGGAAGTAAACAGACTTGTTTACTACTAAATGGATCAACCATGATTTGTGCTGAACTTCTGGTAAATGTATCGGTCCCCAGCATCACTCGTGTTGGAATAAACGGTAACCCCATCATCGCCGCAAGAAAACGCCATTGAAAACCAGCGTTACTAATCTCTCCGGTCACCGAACATTTCCCTGTCTCCACTGCCCGCCGTGACGCGGGAGATAATCCCCGCAGCTCATGACCAAATGCATATGCAACCTCGACTTTATCAACACACTCAGATCCAACAAGTACATCAAGATCATGCACCGCAGTCTTCCCGAACAACGTCAAATGTTTTTTGTGTTGTCGAATGATTTCATAGACAATTGCCATGGAGACCCGCACATGCCCAAAGCCACCCATCGCAAGCAACGATCCATTAGTAATAAACTTCGCCACTGCTTCCTGCGCAGACATACGTTTATCAATCAGACCTCGAGATTTGTTAAGAGCAATCCACTCACGGTTTTCATCGGGGTCATGCCACCCAATCAACTGCCCAGCACCCTTCTGAACATCCTGTTTATAATCCATAACAACCATTCCTCGTCACACCCGATTGTGTATTTAAAGGGATGTTCTTAAAAACCACCCAGTATCGTTATCAATTTTCATTACTAAAAATCTTCGATATCACTAAGGCGTAAATTTAAAGACTAATGACTTATCAGGGTATGAGGATTATTATGGATTTCGAGCTTATCGAACAGCAAAAATTATTCAAAAAAACAGTCAGAGAATTTGCTGAAAAAGAATTAAAACCTTTAGCTTCAAAGATTGATAAAGAAGAGTTTTTTTCCTGGGATCTTTATAAAAAAATGGGGAAAATAGGTCTCATGGGGATGACTGTTCCTCAAGAGTATGGTGGTGCCGGGATCGACAGAGTGAGTTATATGATTGCTCTTGAAGAAATCTCTCGTTATTGTGGCTCTACCGGTCTTACCGTTGAAGCACATAATACACTAGGTATTGGTTATCTTTATGATTACGGCTCAGAAGAGCAGCGCAGGAAATATCTTCCTAATTTTACTACTGGTGAAGCGATTGCAGCCTTGGCGATTACCGAACCAAATGCCGGTTCCGATGTCGCATCAATTCAAACTACTGCAGTCTCTGATGGCGATGAATGGGTGATCAATGGCACGAAGCAGTTCATTACCAGTGGTGACATTGCTGGCATTACTATTGTCATGGCAAAAACCGATAAAACCAAGGGAGTAAAAGGTATTAGCGCATTTATCGTTGAAAAGGATACCCCTGGTTTTAAGGTTGGTCAGTTGGAGGATAAGCTCGGGCTTCGCGGGAGTAGAACTGCTGAGCTGATATTTGAAGATTGTCGGGTTCCTCATGAGAATATACTTGGAGAGAGAGATAAGGGATTTTATGGAGTCATGAATATCCTTGATCGTGGTCGTACTGCAGTTGGTGCAATGGCTGTGGGTATCGCACGTGGCGCCCTCGAAGAAAGCATCGAGTATGCGAAACAAAGAGTACAGTTTGGTCAATCTATTGGGAAATTCCAGGCGATCCAGTGGATGATTGCCGATATGGCGACTGAGGTTGATGCTGCACGCTTGCTAGTCTATCATGCTGCCTTCCTCGAGCAGAACAACCTACCATTTAGCAAAGAAGCAGCAATGGCAAAACTGTTTGCATCGGAGATCGCGATGAGGGCAACGGTGAAGGCCCTTCAGATCCATGGTGGACATGGATATATGAAGGATCGACCGTTGGAAAGATTTTATAGAGATGTGAAACTCTGTCAAATCGGCGAAGGAACATCAGAGATACAACGAATAGTTATAGCAAAAAGATTAGGATTATAGAAATATAAAAGCACAGAATCAAAAGAAATTTATGACTTATTTTTTTGACGACAACTCCTAACAAATCTTCATTTTATGATTTGTATGGGAGAAACTCCTTCCCGAGAAGTTCCCGTGCGATAATGATCCGCATGATATTCATAGTTCCCTCAGCGCCAATAGAATATGATCTCACACCACGGATACCCATCTCTATAGGGTACTCCTTTGTATACCCCGTGGCACCAAGCCAATCTGCGACCTCGTTCATCACCTCAAAGGCGTGGATCGGTGCACGAAGTTTGCTGATGGCAGCGGCGAGAGCAACATCATGGTGATTAAATTTTTTCTCTTTGTACATTTTGTCCATGATCCAGGCAGCTTTATACGTGAGCAGTTTCACACCCTCGATATTGCAATAATGTTCTGCTAAGGGAAACTGTACTCCTTCAAAGCTTCCCAGTGGTTGTCCAAATGCGGTACGATTCTTGATATGTTCTCTCCCAAGTTCCAACGCTGCCTCTGCTGCGCCAACACACGTAGCACCAATGAGCACACGTGCAGCAGAGAACCCCTCCATAGCATAGTAGAACCCTCTATTCAGCTCCCCGATGAGATGGTACGCGGGAAGCTTCACATCCTTCATCACAAACCCCCCAGTTGAAATTCCCATCCGTCCCATGTCTTCAAGTAATGTCGTTTCAATAGAAGGGTTGTCTTTTAATGGGACTGCGAAGAAAGAAAATCCTTTATAATCCGCCGACGGATCAGTACGGGCTAAAGTGAGATGAACACCACCCCATTTTGAGGATTCTGTGATACCGCTGATAAACATCTTCTCCCCATTGAGTATCCAGTGATTTCCGCTTTTCACCGCCTGTGTTTTAGCAGCGCCTACTATGTCTGAGCCACCGGTTGGCTCAGTAACCGCGATTCCACAGAATGCTTTCCCGGAGGTGATCTTCGGTAAGTATTCTTTTTTTGCCTCCTTGGTACCATATTGGCTGAAGATAAATCCCCATGCTGATTCAACAAGATAAAGAACCGGAATCGCAAGGCTGATATCTGCTCGCCCAAGCTCCTCCGCGGCAATAGACGCCATGGTCCAGTTAACCTCGGCACCACCGTATTCTTTTGCTGTTGTGGGAGCAAGCAACCCGAGCTGTGCCATCCCTTTAATGATTTCTTCGGGGATCTTTTTAGAGGTATCAATCTCTCGCACTCGGGGTTTTATCTGCTTCTGAGCAAAATCACGTACTGTTCGTCTCCAGAGGTCTTGCTCTTCAGTCCAACTAAAATCCATCTCTGTATTCCTCCTCCGCAATAGGGTTATATGGGAAATCAGGTATAATAAGCAATGTATAAGAAGTTTGTTGTAAAATGGTCCCATTTCCTTCCGCTGACGCCCTTGGAGATAGTGATTTATATAATTAATTTCATACAGGACAGATGGAGATTTTAGTATGGACGAACTACTTTCCATGAGTTCATTTAGAGCAGAGGAAAAAGGGGGACAATAATGGCGTTCAAGAACGTGTATATCCCCTATGGTGGGTATTGGAGTACCCCGTTTTGTGCGTGGCAACGGAGCTTCCAAAACCTTCATGCAATTACATTTGCAGCTGACATCGGAAAGAGATTTTTACAGGAGAATCATATGTCTCCTAAGGATTTTGATGAGCTGATCCTTGGTATAACTATTCCGCAGCTTTCTGCCTTCTATGGGACACCCTGGCTCGCAGGGATGATCGGTGCTGAGCATATCACTGGTCCGATGATTGGTCAGGCCTGTGCGACTGGCGCAAAGTGTGTTGAATTTGCTGCGTTAAGTGTAGAACCAAGGGTTCGACAAAACATATTAGTGATGTATGCAGATCGGTGTTCCAATGGTCCGCTTCTTGTCTACCCAAACCCACAGGCTCCTGGTGGTACCGTGGACAAAGAAAGCTGGGTATGGGATAACTTCGGTAATGATCCATTTGCTAAGAACGCGATGATAGAGACCGCTGAAAACGTAGCAAAAGAGGCAGGTATTCCCAGAGAGGAGCAAGACAAAATGACGTTCCTACGTTATCAACAATATCAAGATGCTATGAAAAATAAAAACGAGTTTCAGCGGAAATATATGATTACTCCTATTGACGTCAAAGACCGATCAGGTCGGAAAGTCATGGCTACCGTGGAGGAAGATGAAGGCATCTATCCAACTACACTAGAAGGCCTGCAAACACTCAAGCCTGTTCTTCCTAACGGTACTGTAACATACGGGACTCAGACTCATCCAGCAGATGCCAACTGCGGTATTATCGTGTCTAATAAAGAAAACGCAAAGAAATATAGTAAAAAGAAAAACATCGAAATCCAAGTCGTATCCTACGGCGAAGGGAGAGCAAAGAAAGGGTACATGGCGAAAGCTATCATCCCCGCTGCGAAAACTGCGCTTCAACAAGCAGGAATATCAATAGCGGATATCACTACTATTAAAACACATAACCCCTTTGCTGTCAACGACATCTACTTCTGCCAAGAAATGGACATAGACTGGAAAGACATGAACAACTACGGGAGCTCTCTCATCTACGGTCATGCACAAGGACCCACGGGTGCCCGCCTCATCATAGAACTCATCGAAGAACTAGTAATAAGAGGCGGAGGATATGGTTTATTTGATGGATGCGCAGCTGGCGACACTGCTGCAGCAGTAGTGCTCAAAGTAACAGTCGAGTAATTCAAAAATACTATTTTAACATAAAGGTGGAGTAATAAATGAATATACAAAAAGTAGGTGTTATTGGCGCAGGAGCCATGGGAAGCGGTATCGCACAAAAAATCGCTCAAGAAGGCATACCTGTTATAATGGTCGATATCAAAGATACGTTCGTCCAGAAAGGGATAGACACCATTAAAAACACATTATCAGATGGTGTGAAACGAGGATTATTTACAAACGAACAAACAGAAAAGATATTAAACCGGATACGAGGGACGACGAACATTAATGAAGTGGAAGATACGGATCTCATCATAGAAGCAATATTCGAAGATATGAACGTAAAAAAAGATCTTTTTCAACGCCTCAGCACCGTATGCAAAGAAAAAACAGTTTTTGCTTCGAACACATCATCGTATTCCATTACAGAGCTAGCTGCTTCATCAAATCGAGCTGATCGTTTCATCGGGCTTCATTTCTTTTACCACCCTGTAAAAAATCGCTTATTAGAAATCATACCTGGAAAGAAGACGAGTCAACAAACGATTTCCCTTGTTTCTACTTTTTCCATTTTAATCAGTAAGATAGCGATTCATGTAGATGATGCACCAGGGTTCACAGTAAACCGGTTTTTTGTACCATGGCTCAATGAATCCACCCGGCTTCTTGAGGAAGGTATCGCTAATATTCCGACGATAGATGATATAGCAAAAAAGGTTTTTAAGATCAGTATAGGGCCGTTTGAGCTCATGAATATAACAGGCATCCCCATAGCATATCATTCTACCGTAGGATTAGGAAATAAACTTGGGGAATTCTACCTCCCCAGCCAGTGTTTAAAACAACAATTTGAAAAACAAAAAAATTGGGATCTAAAAGGAGAAATTGACCCCTTAAAAATAGAAGTAATAGAAGAACGTCTTCTCGGAACAGTTTTCATAGTAGCTTGTTCACTTTTAGAAGAAAAGGTGTCAAGTATTGAGGATATCGACAGAGGTGCCAAAGTCGGCCTACGATGGAGTCTAGGCCCATTTGAAATGATGAATAAATACGGAATTAAACGCTCCTATGAAATTGTCACAGAGATTGTAAAAAAATATCCCCTGCTGAAGATGCCACTGATTCTGAAACAAAAATACGAGCAAAATAAAGAATGGACATTTACCTATGTTGACCATGAAATCAAAAACAATATCGCAAGAATACGTATCAATCGACCAGAGGTTATGAACGCAATAAATGAAGAAGTGATTTCACAGCTTGATAAACAATTCACTGCAGCAGAAAAGGATTCGCATGTCAAAGCAATTGTTCTTGAAGGTGCGGGGAAAGCGTTTGTCGCAGGTGCAGATATCCAATATTTTATTAAGAAGATAGAGAAGAACAAGATAGACGAAATCTGTCTATTTACACGATACGGCCACGAAGTCCTCAACAAAATCGATACCTCTAAAAAATTAGTGATAGTAAAACTTGATGGCCTCGCGTTAGGAGGCGGCGCTGAGATAGCACTCGCTGCAGATACAATCATTGCCACAGAAAAAGGTAGCATAGGTTTC
>LSSI01000046.1 GCA_001595945.1 Thermoplasmatales archaeon SM1-50 | reverse complement strand
ACAGATATTTCCTGTTGCTCCATAGCTTGATGTAAGCTGCTTCGATCCGTTTCCTCCATCTTGTCAATCTCATCGATACAAGCAAGACCTTTATCGGCAAGCACCAATGCGCCAGCCTCAAGCGTCCATTGTCCTTCACCAAAATCGTCTCGTACAGCAGCAGCAGTAAGACCAGCAGCCGAGGACGCTTTCCCTGATGCATACACGCTTCTGGGAGCAAGCTTTGACATATGCGAAAGCACTTGAGACTTGGCAGTACCCGGGTCACCGACAAGTAAAGTATGAATATCCCCACGAGTCCGCGTCCCATCAGGCATGTCTTTAGCTATCCCTCCGAAGAGTTGCAACACAAGCGCATCCTTTTCGGTGTCAAGTCCGTAGATTGTGGGTGCGATACTCTGCCGCATCTTCTCATAAATCAGTGGGTCCTTACATATTTTCAGGATCTTTTTTTCATCTTCTTTGGTAACTTCGACTTCCTCAAACGCGTACTCCTGGCTTTCAATGCTCACTGCATCCATAGTCTTATCAAACGATGTCAGACGGAACGCCCCCCGATGACGTGGTATTGAATGAAGAATTCCATTTACAATCACGCGGTCCCCTGGGGCGACTCCTCCTACAAGATCATCCTCGAGATACACGCTGATGCGTTCTGGTTGCGCACCACCACGCAATCCCTCTGGATTTTCCTGGATTTCTATCTTCTGCGAGTCAATAAATGTTGACAGTGCTGTTGACAGTTTAAAGGATGACACTCGTCCACAACCACCCTGGTTCTCATAACATTCAGACGGTTCCTTAAGAATATCCTCGTCTTGTTCAATTCTCATTACCGCGCCGCATTTCTGACACTGGAATGCCGCGATCTGAAGCTTTGGTCGTACCTCAGTGATTTTTTTCACAAGACCTTCAATGGCGATAAATGTCCCCAGACGGTTCGCACGTATCTTTCGAATCAACACTTTCTGTGACTCAGGGATGTTCTTCACACGAAAATGCATCTGTGGCTTCTGCTCCGCAGAGACATCGATAAGCTTGAGGGCTTCCTCTGCATTAAAAAAAGTTTTATAGGGCTGATGAAGTAGCATCTCAGCGAGCTTTGGGTCTGTCTTGTCTACAACCCAATAATCCAAAAGTAAACTGCGCTTCTCAGGATATTCTGTCGCTAACGTTTCGATCTCTGCTTTACATTGATCTTCGAAGAACCCTTGCCAGGATGCCGTGAGACTCTCGTCTTTCACCAAACGAACCATAGGAAAACCTCCCGTACTCGTTAAACGCGATCGATATATAAATTTTAGCGGGTGTAGACGTCTTTTAAGTGGGTGCACGTGGTATACAGGTGACTACCCGTCTGCATTCTCAACCCCGTTAACCCTCTGAGCATCGGCAGTCTGTGGTAAGGCTGCTCACTTCCGTGCCTCACCCGATTTCCACAGCAAAGATAGGCACATGACCCTCCGGTCATATACGGTTATCACCTCTGATCCCAAAGGACAAGGTGTCATAGGCAACAAACGGATCACGAGATACTCGTTACACCGCCTCGCAAGTTCGACTCCAGCATATCGGCGATTTCTGGTGACAGGGAACGCCTAGCTCCCCGGTCTAGTCTACACCTATCGCCATTGTCTACCAGGAACGACGGCTAAGCTGTCGGTAGTAATTAAACATTTGCACGAACAGGATAACCAGGCCAACAGCTAAAAATGCGACATCACGGACCACAGCGATCCATGCATTTGTAAGAAGGGTTGGATCGCTTTGCACATAGACGATACCCGCATGAAACGCATCAAGAATTAACAGATATATAACCACTGCGATAATGATGAAAATAACTACGTTTAAATAAAACGACCATTTGCTCCATGTTTTTTTATCAACTGTAAGAATAGGGTTCTCGCTCATACACACTAACCAACAACAAGCATGAACAAATAGATATAAGAATATTATGATTCTGTCAACTGTTTAAAAAAAATCAGTTAATTTCGTGTTTTTTACCTTATCGCTCACAAACATCGAATCAATGGATTTCTCGACAAGGGCGATACGTTGACGTGCATACACAGGGAGATTATATTTTTCTGCGATTTCTTTTGAGATTGTCAGATATTTTTTCACAGACATCTCATGGACCGTGAGTGTTAGTTTTCCGTTACACTTCGTACAGACGCCTTGTAATGGGACCCGACGGTAGGTTGTATTACATAAAGGGCAACGCACCGATTGTTTGCTAAACGCCCGAAGGTTCCCTAGGATATCCGGCAGGAAATGTCGTTCGATGACCTTGTAGGCTACATCAGCTTCATCGACCGCCCTGATCTTCGCAGCAAGACTGAGTTGCACGTTCATCTTCTCCATCATGCTTTTCAATGTCTTATATAACGACTCTTTGGGTCCTTCTGAGATATCGTTGGTATCATGGGTGAATCCAAACTGCTCATACTGTAGTTCTGTACCAAGCCGAGAAGCTACCAGTCCCATCTTCGACTCAAGGTTTTTTGAATGCTCATGTCGTAAGGTCGCTTCGTAGAATTCCAATGGATACCGGGAGAGGGTATCAAGGTTGTGAGCTTCTTTATCGACTTCGGAGGGATCAAGCCTGGTTGTCAAAATCAAGGGTAAATCCATTTTCCCTCCTCGCTTGTCTGGTATATAGGAATGTGAGAAATTCAGTAACGCGTCCAAAAGAAGCATTAGACCATCCTCGTCCCCATCGGCGTTCCGTCTTTTTGTTGCATGGAAAAAAGGATGTGCATAACATACTTGCGCTGTAGTAAATCCAATAATTCGTGCAAGTGCTCCTGCAGAGGTATGTGGTGCAAGACCCACGACTAGATGTCCAACTAAATCCTGGTTTTTCTTCACCTTGTAGAACCGATTTACACCATAAAACTTCGTCAATAAATCATCAATAAATTTTGTGACTTGTACAAAATACTCAGCACATGAATCCGAGATGACGACATCCTGGACCTTCAGTTCGCAGATCTGCTCGCCATGTTCAAGCTCATTTCCCAGATAATCATGGGTGTATCCAAGCTCCTTGAGTCTCTTCAAAGAAATGCCTATTTCTTTTGGTTTAAAATGGGTCAAGGGTGCATCGGTCATGTCAAACCGGATGGTGCCGTCCTTGAACACATACACGTTATGTTTTGCGCGTAGTATTCCTTTCTCAAGTGGCTCTGGGGTTTTATGTTTGGAAATCGTCCCAATGACTCCTTTGATGGTTTCAGGTAGTATACGTTCTTTAATGTTTTTTTGTGCTTTTTCTAATTCCTGGGAAAGATTGATTTGTTGTTTCTCAAGTTTCCCTTCAAGGATTTCTGTATGAGTACCACATGAGCATATTAGATGGAAGGTGACTACATTGCATTTCGGGCATCGTCGTTTCCCTACTTCAACTTCTATGGTGACTTTCTCTGCTGCATTTTTTACGAGACGTTGGTTCCCTCCGTAATTTCCCAAGGGGAAAAGGACATGTGGTGGTGGTCGCATTTTCCGGGGAGATGCTTTTTCTGGTCGTCCCATTCGTGTGCCGATGCGGAATGGTGCACGGGCACGGAGAGGTACTCCGGCAAGCGCTGAAATATAGGGTAGTATATTTTCTGCCTCGAAAGGCTCTCTCCACCGGTCGGTTTGAACAATGCCTCCCTCTTTTATCTCAAGTCCACAGCAGCGAATTAAAGGGTAAGCATACTGGGTGATTCGCAAGGTTCCCTCTCTTTGGGTATGTAGTACGCCTAGCTCAATGAGGATGTTTTTTATATCTGGGTTACTTGGGAGCAGCAGTGTTTCCTGTTCTTCTGCAGGAATTTTTCCGTTTTCTTTGATGAAATTCATGAGTGTAATAACATCGTTTAGCTGAATATCATGCCAGAAGAGGTTATAGTAAGGATGCAAGGGGATATGGAAGTGTTCTGAAAGGAAGAACGCATCCATTGGTGTGAGCTGGTGAAGATCAACATGTCTGCCAAGCTGCTCATTGATTTTTTGTTGAAGTAAATGTTCTGCTGTTTTTATTTCAGAGGGGATGTTATTGTGTGGTAGGCAACCAAGTATGGTCTGCAGCTCCTGTACCCACCACTCATAGACATAGGAGGCATCTGGGAGGTAGGAGTTATTTTCAATAAACTCCCCAAATGGAATAAGGATTTCTCCGAGATCAATGATTTTTTTTATATCACTGCGGAGGTTTCTGACGTCGTTGATTTGAACAAGATCACCGTTTTGCAGCAGTACGATGGGTCCTTCTATCTGGTTGCAGGGAGTCCCGATGGTTCCTTTTCCTGGCCGTTCGGTTTTCATTTGCGTGCCGACCGTGATGAAGTTATCAAGCAGAAACATGGTCGCTGGGTTGATTGCAGTCGCGGCAAGTCCCGCGGTACGCGCTCGGCCATAGCGAAGGCGAAATCCACCCTTTCGAGAGGGATGGGACAGCACCGGTCTGCCTGCGATGACCTCCCCGATATACTTAGAGGAGGGGGATATGACTGGGATTTCACCGTTTTCTTTGGTTGGTGTTATTCCTTTGTTGACAAAGGGTTCAAGAAATTCCCATTCTTTCAGCTTCATTTTTTTGATGTGTTTGTAAATTTTTGGTGCTTTGAGGCAGAGTCCTTCTGCTATGACCAGGCAAGCACCGCCACGTAATCGGTTGGTCCCGATACGAGGGAGGTCGCGGTACCCTGTGACTTCCTCATCCTCAGTTCCTTCGCCATTTATACAGATTGGGCAGTTTTTCATGATAAGGTCGATTTCATCGACAGAGGGGAGGTACTGCAGGTGTTGCACCCGTTTGTACAATGGGATTTCTTCCTTGAGTCGCTCGATTTCTCCTGGGGTTGCCACGTAACGTCCAATGCCAAGACCACGACGTACGACATCAGCGATTAGAACGCTCATCGCCTGACCTGTTCCTCCCGCACTTCGTATGGGTCCTGAGAAATACAGGTCGACGTAGTTTGTGCCATCGTTATTTCGCCCGACTCTTACTTCAGCGATCCCCTCTAATGGGGCAACAAGGACTCCTTCGGT
>LSSI01000045.1 GCA_001595945.1 Thermoplasmatales archaeon SM1-50 | reverse complement strand
CTGACATCAGGTTCTCACCGGTCTCCTGGTTGATTTGCACTTGGATGCTTGGATCAGCCTTTGAAATCAGTCGTAGGACCTCAACCAGACGTGGGAGGTCTTTTGTGTTCTTCGCCTCCACGGCGACAGTGACGACAGGCTCAGAGTAATGTACGATACGTTCAAAGGGTTCTGTCTCGGGGTTATCGGTTACTGTGCTTCCTGCGATAGCATCTCTAATCCCAGTTGCTGCAACGATGTTACCTGCGCTGACATACTCGACAGGGATACGATCAGGTCCCACCAAGACATTGACCTGTTGAACACGATTTTTATTTGGCATACCTATAACATAGAGTTCCTGACCACGTGTAATCTGGCCAGAGAACATCCGTCCAATAGCAACCTCTCCGGCATGAGGGTCAAGGATAATCTTGGTTATCATCAGAGATAATGGTCCGTTATCCCTACAGTCTACCATGGCTTTCCCCAAGGGGCTTTTTATATCACCTCGCCATATATGAGGGATACGATATTTCTGCGCAGTTTTTGGTGAAGGGAGATGATCTATAACCATGTCTAAGACGACCTCATGAATCGGTGATTTTTTTGCTAGAGCCTTTTGGTCATTGTTCTTACAATAGTTATAGATATCCTTGAATCCTAAATTGGTTTTCTGCATGTAAGGAACAGAGACCGCCCAGTTGTGAAACGCTGATCCAAACGCAACAGTTCCGTTTTCAACCTTGACATTCCATTTCCCTTTGAATTCCTCGGGAATGACCCGGTTGAGAAGCTCGTTAAATCTGTTGATAATCTTAACAAAACGATTCTGCATTTCCTCAGGGGTAACCCGTAGCTCATTGATGAGTCGGTCGACCTTGTTGATGAAAAGAATTGGCTGCACTTTTTCTCGGATTGCTTGCCTGATGACTGTCTCGGTCTGCGGCATCGCACCTTCTACTGCACAAACGACAATGATACAACCATCCACTGCCCGCATAGCCCGGGTTACATCACCACCGAAGTCCACGTGACCTGGTGTATCAATTAAGTTAATTAAATACTCCTGACCTTCAAACTCGTGAACCATAGATGCTGCCGCAGCGTTAATCGTGATCCCACGCGCTTGTTCCTGCTCATCGTAATCTAAGACAAGTTGTTTTCCTGCAAGATCCTCACTCATCATCCCACAACCTGCAATTAAGTTATCAGAAAATGTTGTTTTCCCATGATCAATGTGAGCAGCAATTCCTATATTTCTAATCCGATCTAATTTATCCATCAGCGTTGTTGCTTTCTGAATATTCTCTTCTTTACGCCCCATACGTTACACACCTTTAAAAATCCATATCTACTTTTCTTTTTTTGTTATCGAGCTGCTTTGGCGACCCGCTCAAGATCATTTTTCTTTGCCACCGCAAAAGATGCAGGATCATTCTTACTAGCTTTAAGAAGCTCATCGGCAAGACACGTCTCGATTCTTTTCTTGTTCTTATGGCTTGCTGTCAACGCACCAGTGCAGATGTTTCGAAGTGCAATGTCTAATCTTCGCTGAGGTGAAATATCCACGGCTTTAGGAACCATAATACCACCAAATCGTAATCTCGTTGTTTCTTCTTTTGGTGCAGCATTTTGCAATGCATCAACAAAAACTTGTACAGGATTTGTTTTTGTTCTTTTGTCAATGATTTCAAATGCCATGCGAACAGCCTTGTATGCCTTGGTCTTCTGTCCGGTATACATCTCGGTTTTCATAAGAATATTTATGAGTCGTTCTATGATGGATAGGTTTGATTTTCCAAACATCTTATTTGCATATGGTGCGCCAAGGAAAAAATCCTTGATTTCTAGGCTGATATACCTTTGTAGTCCTTGGTCTTCGATTTTTACTGAACTAATGTCATATTTTATAAACATCGGGAAAAATGCGATACTTGGCTGAGATTCTTTTTTTTCAGTCATATTTATCGTCTCATTGGTTTCTCAACTTTTCCTTTAACTAATTGATCTAATGATACATCATTTACCTTGATGACTTTAAAACGGACTCCAGGGATATCACCGAAACTTCGGCCCATCCTTCCACCTATGCCTTCAACCATGACTTCATCGTGTTCATCGATAAATCCGATAGCACGGTCGCCTGGGGCAAATGCAGTGATCTGACGTCCGTTTTTAATAAGTTGGATTTTTACGCATTTTCTGATTGCTGAGTTCGGTTGTTTTGCCTCGATGCCAACTTTTTCAATAACAATGCCTCGTGCTTGAGGGACTCCTCCAAGTGGATCAGATTTTTCTTTTAAATGCAGAATTCGTTTTTTGAAATGTCGATCGTTCCATAATTGGGTTTTTCGTGCTTTTTTAAGTTGGCGTGCCGCTTTTATACCTTTACCCATAGTACACCTATTTTATCTGGTAGAAGTGAGGCAGTATACAGCTTTTAATATTTAAATTCTCTCTTAAGCAATGCTAGATTTGTTAGGGAGAAAACAGCATAAATGAGATCAATAATTTTTATAAAAAAATTTAAATAATATAGGAGTCTATTATTGATAGCAGAATTAACATTAATATAGGGGAACATCATTTAAAGTTTTCAAGGGGATACCATATGAAAAAGACATTGAAACTAAAAATAATCATAGCTGTAATATGTATTCTTTTCCTGACCATCATCTCTATACCGAGTTTTGCCAAATCCGACAGTAGAACTACACACACCATCCGATATGATATTGATTTTTCAGTACCATTCCTTCATCAAACTAATGATTTAACAGAAATAATCATCGAGTCAACCGGAGTCACCACAAAGGAAGGATGCCCGATGCTGCCAACGTTCTCGAAAACTTTTGAATTTCCACTGGGAACCCAAATCAAATCCATAGATGTTCAACCCTCAACGATTCAGACGACATACACAGAAAAACAAATCCGACCGGCCCCTACAAAATACAAAATAAACAATCAGATAGTCCCACTTGACGGTCTTCGAAATGAAACTGTCTATGCCAGTACCGACCCATATCCTTCGACATGGTATACGATTACCTCAGGAGCGGGATTAAACAAGCAAAACCATCGTACTCTCTTTATCACCATTCACATCACACCCGCCCGTTATAGCCCTGCCATACAACTTATCCAGTACTCTACTCATTTTAGTATTCAAATAACCGCTGATGTCGCGGCACCTGCTTTAGCACCAACGGACATATGCTCACTGGTAATTATTACACCTGCAGAATTTTCTGAGACGCTTCAGTTACTCGCCAATCACAAGAACGCATATAACCTTCCGACGACCATTGTCACTCTTGAAGACATCTATAGCACATATTTTGGACGAGATCATCAGGAACAGATAAAATATTTCATCAAACATGCAGTGGAGACTTGGGATACCCACTATGTCCTGCTTGTCGGTGATATGAAAAAACTACCGATTAGATTCACGTATGCCTCCTGGTGGGAAATGAACCTTCTCTCCGACCTGTATTATGCAGATATTTACGATGCTAATGGAGATTTTTGTAGTTGGGATGCTAATGGCAATAATCGATTCGGTGAAATTGATCATGACGGTAATGATTTGGATGGTGTTGATTTGTATGCAGATGTGCATATTGGTAGACTTGCTTGTGCAGATGAAACAGAAGTAACAACAGTTGTTAACAAAATCATCACCTATGAACAGGAAACTTATAACCAGATTTGGTTCAAGCGCTTGATCTTGGCAGGAGGGGATACCTTTCCTGTTAGTTATGGAGCACCTCCTTTTGTCTATGAGGGGGAGATTACAAATATAAAGGTGGGTCAAACCATGCCTGATTTTGATCAGACATATCTATGGACTTCGAAATATAAACTCAGTTTATTTACCTTTAATCAAGCGATTAGTAAAGGCGCAGGGTTTGTTAGCTACTCAGGACATGGATTTGAACATGGTTGGGGAACGTTCCGACCAAATGCAATAACCAGATATATGATTTATTATTATATGCCGTTTATAAACGGGATTAAGAATGGTAACAAACTACCAATTATCTTCTTTGATGCGTGTCTTACTGCAAAGCTTGATTTCAATATCACTGATCTACGAAATTATTATCCACGGGTCGCAAATCTACTTGTACGAATCTTTGGCCTATCGTCGAACCCTTCTGATTTCTACCAATGCTTTGCCTGGAGTTTTCTTGCAAAAGAAAATGGTGGGGCGATTGCAACAATAGGAGCAACGAGGACCGCATATACCCGGGTTGATGCCAATGGAGTGTATGGAGGGGCAGGATATCTGGATGTCCATTTTTTCGATTCGTATGAAAATGGCATCACCGTCGGTCAGATGTTGACCGGCTCGCAGTATGCATATATACAAAATGTCGGTCTGGACTACTTCACCATCGAGGAGTTCATATTGCTTGGAGACCCAAGTCTTTATGTAGGAGGCTACCCATAATTAGTAACTAAAAATCTTGTTTTACATCTGGACACGCTCTTAATTCTGTTATCAATTGGTTATTATAAAAAAACACAAGAGAATAATACATCTGGAGAAGGTATTTTTTATCTGATACAAGAACTTGTTTTAAAGAAAGATTTCGAGGAAAATATGCTTTGAATCTTCTAGAAAGAGTGCCCTTATAATTATTTTCATTGAATAGGAGAAAGACCCGCAAGTTTTTTTATTGTACTACAAAGGCACTATTCAGTAGAAAATTGGTGCTTGTCCGATAATTGTGGACTATGGATTTTTATCTTAACACAATGTTTAAATAGAGTATATTCAATAATTATTCTTTAGAACCTAATATTTATAGGGGGAAACATATGGAAAAGAAAGCGCATATTTTATTAAAGGCAGCAGTCGTCTTTGCAATAATCCTTGCATTTATCATGCCAGGGTCAGCCACAGTACATACAAAACTATTTAGTGGGACAACCGATATAATCATAAGCTCAGACCAGGTACCAAGAACCGTAGCGTATTCAGCATTGTTTGAGGATGATTTTGAAAACTACACAGATTTTGCCCTGGATTTCCCACCATGGACACAATACGATGGCGATGGACAAGATACCTGGGGATTTG
>LSSI01000044.1 GCA_001595945.1 Thermoplasmatales archaeon SM1-50 | reverse complement strand
AACTCCGGTAACTACTACCCCTCAGGACAAACCATAAGCACATCGCATACGTGGACAAGCAAAGGAACCTACAATATCAAAGTAAAACCAAAGGACACCTATGGAAATGAAGGCCCCTGGTCAGATCCATTATCTGTAACCATGCCCTTATCCTACAAGACACCATTGATGAACCTCTGGGAACAACTCTGCCAATGGTTGTTCGAACAAAGTTTTCCACTACTTCGCTATCTCCTTGGATTCAACTGAAATTTTGAATGTAAAGACCCACTTTCAAAATACAGTAAACAACAGATGACCTCTTGATAAAAAAGAAGATTAGAGTGAATTCTAAAAAAACGAATTACAAATATTTATTTACTGTTGCCGGTTCTTCCCACATCATGGATTTTAATTTTAAAAAACCGTCTCATCTTGCTGCCCTCCTCCTGTTACTGGGATCCCTAGCACTGTTTATCGCCTACCCGGTTTTCTCCTTATACTATTCAGCACCGATTACATCATTATACACTGAGTCCATGACATCGTTTCAACGACTTACCATTGAGGTTATCCTACTACTCACGCAGTTATTCTTTGTATTCATTGGCTTAATCATTATCCCCATACTATGGTACACACTTGTGAATCGGATCTCTCTAAAGGAAATGTTTGCTAGGGTACAACTCAAACAAGAAGAATGGGATCTTGCGCTTCTATGGGGGGTTATCACCGTTATATTTGCATTTGCCCTGATCGTTATGATTGGCCTCATATATATGTATGTCACAAACATAGATACAAAGACCTTAAGCAATATCCCTGATCTTCAACTACTCTTCTCTATCCCATCCCTATACATTCTTGTGACACTGCAGCCCTTCTGCGAGGAATTCTTCTACCGAGGCTTTCTTTTTGAGAAAATCACAAAAATGACTAGTCCTTTCATCGCAATTGTCATAACCTCAGTGCTTTTCGGCATCTCACATCTATCATATACCCATGCCTATGCTGCTGTCACTGCGTTCATCCTTGGATTGCTACTCGCACTGGTTGTCCTAAAAACGAAGAATCTGTTTTCTGCAATATTTGCTCATGTTGTGATTAATATCGTCAGTCTCACATTGTTTATTTACGGCACATCATTTTGGATGTAAACGTTAATTCTATAAACAGCAGACATATCCCTTTTTTAAGGAAAAAGGTGAAAAAACCATGCGAAAAGAACGAACGTTTGCCATGATAAAACCTGATGCAGTCCAACGGGGATTTATCGGGGAAATCATTAGTCGGTTTGAAAAAAAAGGAATAAAGATTGTGGCGATGAAACTTGTTGCTGTTGACAGGAACCTTGCAGAAAAACATTACGAGGTACATAAAGGAAAACCATTTTTTGAGCCAACTATACAATATATCACCTCCTCCCCAGTGGTAGCAATGGTTCTCGAAGGCTTCAACGTAATTGAGATGGTCCGGGCTATGACTGGTGCAACCAATCCGCAGAATGCTGCAATGGGGACTATCCGCGGAGACTTTGGGCAGTTCATCGGCAGAAACATCATCCACGCATCTGATGGAAAAGACACTGCTTCCTTCGAGATTAACCTTTGGTTTTCACCACAGGAAATTGCCCAATACTCCCGAATAGATGAGCAATGGCTAACTGAGTAAACAGATTTTTTCCCTCCTTATTTCCTCCTGTTGAAAAAATCGAAGTTTTTAAATAGAAGGTTAGTGTTCCATTTACATAATAAATATGTGATAAACCATAAGAGGAGAGTATGAAATATGGCAAAAGATATTTGGGCAAAAGTAGCTGTTTGGGTATTTCTCATCGGAATTGCCATAGCATTAATCATTGGACTGTGGCAAGCATATTCCATCGAGAACGATGAAACTCCAATTCTTGCAACCGAAAACGGAGCTTATGTTGGATGGGTTCTTGCATTCCTAGGAGCGATTGTTGGAATACTTGCAATCCTTGGAAGAGGAACGATTACAAAAGCAGAAACACCAGCATTTCTTATGGCTGGAGTTGCATTGCTTATTATGTATGGTGTATTTAACAGTTTTACACATATGTTACAACCCTGGCTTGGCCCATTACTTGCAGGTATATCAGCCTCACTTTCTATTTTTATTGCACCAGCAGTTGGCATCCTTGCCATAAAAGCCATCTGGGACATTGGGAAGGAAGAATAAATACTCCCTACCTTTTCTTTTTTTATTTTTATTTTAAGAAAAACCATAGAGCAAGTGAAAGAATCCCAAATATCATAAAACAGATCCAAAGGATATAAAGAACTTTTAAGCGAACGATCCAACGTGCTTTTTTATCAGGGGAATCAAAAAATTTTCCAATAACAGGATCATCTTCTAATATCATATTATTTCTTTTTTGATTCCATTAAAGCTTTAATTCGTTTCCTTCGAAAAAAATCCTCGCGTTCTCGCTCTTCGAGTTGCATTTCGATATATTTTATCGTAGCAAATAGCTTTGGAATCAGTGTGTTTTCCAGCACATTCACACGACGTTTCGTTTTCTCTATTTCCATGGAGAGGGATTTGATCCGTCCTTCGATCTCAGCAAGGTCCAATAATTGAACAATAAGTGATCTGAATTTTTTATAAGAATCATCAAGCTTCGAACACGTTTCGACAAAACTATAGATGGGTTTATCGATTGAAAGAGAGATTATTCCCTCTTTATTTATACGAGGGATTCGCACCCCCATGATATTATCGTTCTGGAACGAGATCTCTCCAATATCCATAGTTAAATATGATGCATCCTCGACTTTATGTTCTCCAAGAATCATTTGAGCGGTTATCAAAGAGAGAAAAGCATCTTTGAACTCGTCGTCAACTTTTTTTTTCAGACTATTTCGTTTCTCGATGATATCAAAGAATTTTTCTATGAGTGCATCCCGTTTCTCCTCTAAAAGATTATGTCCTTTTTGCGCGAGTAGAAGCTTCTTTTTTATATCAAGAAGCTCCATTCTGGTTGGATTGACTCCTTCGAGTATTTGTTCGGCCATTGTTATTTCTTTTCCGTTGTATTTGGTAAATATGTTTTAATATGTTTCTCATCGATCTTTTTTAACTCAGAAACGGGTAAAATCGAAAGTAATTCCCAAGCAATTGTTAAGGTTTCCTTTATGCTTCTATCCTCATGATTCCCTTGGGAGACAAAATGTTTTTCAAACTCATCAGCGAATCGGAGGAATTTCTTATCTCTATCTGAGAGCGCATCTTCACCGACAATTGCAACCAGGTCACGGAGGTCACAACCTTCCTCGTATCCTGCATAGAGCTGATTTGACACATCAGCGTGATCCTCCCGAGTCCTACCTTCACCTATTCCTCGATCCATAAGACGAGATAGACAAGGGAGGACTGCAATTGGAGGATAGATACCCTTTTTATATAAACCTCGTTCTAATACGATCTGTCCCTCCGTGATATACCCAGTTAAGTCAGGGATCGGATGTGTGATGTCATCATCAGGCATGGTGAGCATCGGAATTTGAGTAATCGACCCTTTTTTCCCTTTGATACGACCTGCACGTTCGTAAATGTACGCAAGATCCGTATACATATACCCCGGGTATCCGCGTCTACCAGGAACTTCCTCTCGAGCAGCAGCTATCTCCCGGAGTGCCTCAGCGTAGTTGGTCATATCCGTAAGGATGACGAGAACCTGCATATCGAGAGTAAATGCAAGATACTCAGCACACGTTAATGCTAACCTAGGAAGAATAATACGTTCAATCGTAGGGTCATCCGCAAGGTTTAAAAACATAACAGTTCGTTCTAATGCACCTGTATTTTCGAAATCCTTTATGAAAAGGTTTGACTCCTCAGCGGTGATACCCATAGCGCAAAAAACCACGGCGAAATTTTCCTCTTTTCCAAGAACCTTTGCTTGACGTGCTATTTGAGCAGCAATATCATTATGAGGCAGACCTGCACCAGAGAAAATAGGCAGCTTTTGACCCCGCACGAGGGTATTAAGACCATCGATGGTTGAAATCCCTGTTTGTATAAATTCCCTTGGATACTCACGAGCGCACGGATTGATCGGCTCCCCATTAATATCTCGTCGTTCCTCAGAAATAATATGTGGTGCATCGTCCAAAGGATTTCCCGTTCCATCAAATACTCGCCCAATAATTTCCTTTGAAACACCCAGTTTCATAGTCTCTCCTATAAAACGAGCGGAAGTTTTTTTCGTATCAAGACCGCGAGTACCTTCAAAAACCTGAACTACTGCTTTATTTTCAAACACTTCAAGAACCTGACCGGTTCGTTCTTCACCGGTTGAAGTTCTAATTTTCACTACTTCGTTGTATGCGACTTTTTGGATGTTCTCGACAATCATTAAAGGACCAGCGACCTCAGTAACCGTCATATACTCAATTTCTTTGTTTGTCATTTTTCTCTCTCCTTTAGTAATAAGTTAATGTCATGGTCTATTTCTTTCTCAAGTATTTTGAAACGTTTTTGATAATCTTCATTTGGAACATGAGACATACGTGCTAGGTTTTCTCGTGACTTCATCCTAATGATGTCCTCCATGTTGACATGTTTTTCCGCCGCTTCAATAATCTTATCTGAGAAGTTCAACATTATTCGTAGCATTTCATACTGCTTTTTACCCGGACAGTACGTATCAACCGGATGGAAAGCACTCTGTTGAAGATAGTTTTCCCGTATCATTCGAGCACTCTCCAGTAAGGCTCTTTCACGTGGTGGAAGTGCATCGGGACCAACGAGTTTTACAATTTCCTGTAATTCGGATTCTTTTTGTAATAACGCCATTGCCTTGTTTTGAAGTTGTAACCAGTCTTTCCCAATTTTTTCTTCCCACCATGTTTTGACTTGCTCAAGGTATTGTGAGTATGATTTTAACCAATTAATTGAAGGGAAATGTCGGCGATCTGCAAGATCAGCATCTAGAGCCCAAAATACTTTGACAATACGGAGGGTGTTTTGAGCGACCGGCTCGGAGAAATCACCACCGGGGGGAGAGACAGCTCCCATAACTGAAACGGATCCTTCCCGGTGCTCAGAACTAAGAAGTTTTGCCCGACCAGCTCGTTCGTAGAACTCAGCAAGTCGTGACGCTAAATATGCAGGGTATCCTTCCTCTCCAGGCATCTCTTCAAGTCTCCCTGAGATTTCTCTCATGGCTTCAGCCCATCGACTCGTGCTATCTGCCATCAAAGCGACATCATAACCCATATCGCGATAATATTCTGCTATGGTGATACCTGTATAGACACTTGCGTCTCGAGCCGCGACAGGCATATTAGACGTATTAGCAATAAGAACAGTACGATTCATCAATGGTTCACCAGATGTTGGATCAACTAATTTTGGAAATTCACGAAGGACATCGGTCATTTCATTACCTCGTTCTCCACACCCAACATAAATAACCACTTGAGCATCACTCCATTTGGCTAAAGCATGCAGCATAACTGTTTTTCCTGTACCAAAACCACCTGGTATTGCAGCTGTCCCTCCTTTCGTAATTGGGAAAAAAGTATCGATAACTCGCTGGCCAGTAATCAAAGGTAATGATGGGTCATATTTTTCAACGACTGGACGAGCCTTCCGTACAGGCCAACGCTGCATCATTTTTATGGTTATATCACCGGTGTCGGTTGCGACAATAGCGATATCATCTTGGACTGTGTAATTATCTTCTTTCTCAACTGACAGCAATTTCCCTTTAATATGATGTGGAATCATGATTTTATGGACGATAAGAGGGGTTTCCTGAACCTCACCAATAACATCACAGCTGTTTAATTTTTTCCCTGGTTTTATCGTAGGTTTGAAATGCCATTTCTTCTTCTGGTCTATCGCATGGACTTCAACACCTCTTGTTATAAAATCCCCGGTTTTTTCTTTGATTGCTGGAAGTGGTCTTTGAATACCATCGAATATATTAGTTAGTAAACCTGGTCCAAGTTCAACAGAGAGAGGTTCCCCTGTTGACACTACTTTCTCTCCAGGTTTTAAACCATTAGTATCCTCATACACTTGAATTGTAGCAATATCTGCGTTCAGACGTATAATTTCTCCAATCAGTTTTTCGTCTCCAACGTGGACGACATCGTACATTTTTGATCCACGCATATTATTAGCTTCTATAACTGGTCCAGAGATCCGAATTATTTTTCCTACAAGCTCTGATTTAAGCATATATGTTCCCTCATTATCATTTTTCTTTTTTGCTGATATCTATACCAACTGCTTTTTTTACAAGATGTGAAACAAAATCAACCTGATCTCCTCTACGTCCTTTCTTATCTGGAATTTCAACAATTATTGGTATATCATGCATCAATCGAAAATCTTTCAAATCTTTGGAAAGACCTTGAGCGATACTTTCAGTAATAAAAATTATACCGATATCATTTCTTTGAGAGATTTCATTAAAAATGTTGTGAGGATTGGTCTTAGGTATAAATAATTCTTGGATACCTGCAAGTCGTAATCCCATCGCAGTATCTCTATCACATATTGCAGCAAGTCTCATTAAACTGCCTCCGTAATTAAATAGCCTTTGATGAAATCAGTTGGAAGGTTCTCACTAATGCCCTTAACTATCATTTTTAGATTCTTAATTTCATATTCCTTTGATACAAGAAATCGAATAGTTGGACCGAGATTGAGATAATTCTTTAGGGAAATGTCCTTAGAGAGTTTTATGAAATAACCATCTAATACATTTTCTAACACCTGAATAGAATCTTCTCTATTATACAATTCAATAGAATCTTTTAGCACATTAAAGTAAGAGGTACCTTCTAGCGCAGAAATTACTTGTGAAGGGGTTTGAAGATCTGCCAAATCATTAAATTTCCATGGAGCAATCTCTGTCCCTTCGCCTAAGAAAAGCATTTTACAGGTTGGCACGTCATAACCCAGTTGTTTCGCTCGTAAGATGTTTTTTATATTCATGACATCCAAGGAACGTTTTAAAAAGTTGTTTTTTGCTTCTTCGCATTTATAAGGTACATCAACCTGCCGAAGTCTGTTGATTATATGTTTATCAATCAGTCCATCGATGTTAAGGAGATTCGGGGGTTCTTTTATTATATCTTCGATGAGTTCTTTTTCAAATCCGTAGGCGAGTAATAATTCAGGGAGATTTTCTTTATCAGATTCTTTTAATTTAATAAGGAACTCTTTGGTTTTTGGGAGAACCATGTTACTGATGTCTGTTTCTGATTTATTACCCAATATCTTTTTTTTCAGTTCGCTTTTAATAAAATAAATATCAATTTTTTCCAGGTAAGTTGTATAAAAATCGTTCATTTTTTTCGAACTATCTTTCCGCATCATATTGATCGTTTGTAGAAAATTCTCATCAAGTGATTTTTGTATTGATGAGACATCTTCTCCAACGATATCGTAATCCCTTGACAAATTCAGTGTTTCTTTGAATTCATTGAGGTTTTTGCGATCTATCAGGGAATAGAGGGCTTTTTCTCCTATATATGGATTACCGATGGCTTCGAATTTTGCATTTGGATATGCAAACATTACGCTTGTTAAGAAAGACCGCAGAATGAAACCCATTATCATTATGATAATCGAAGAAATAAGAATCCAGAATGGCCATTGATTTGGATCTAAAAATCCCTCTAGCAACTCAACACCCTAATCAGAGAAAAGAAGTGTTCCCACCTTCCTTCGTATTTCATCTTTTTTCCGTTTGAGGATCCCATCAAATGTATGATCGAGTGTTATTCTTCCGTCATTCGATTTAATGATTACGCCACCATTAGTTTCTACTGTTCCAATCACCTCCAATCCCATACTTGTTGCAATTTCTCTATCGACCTCCCTGGATATTATGATATTACATTGCCCTTTAAGTTTATCACATCCATCTTCGATTAACGTTTTAACGAGATTTTTGTACGGAGTCCCTCTTAATGTTGAGAGCTCATGATGTGCTTTTATAAAACATTCATCAATGATCTTTTCACGTGCTTTCATGATTTCTCTCTTCGCATCTTGACTTGCCTTTGAGGTAATAATCTTCGCATTGTTTTCTGCTTGTTGTTTTCCATCGGATAAGATCTTCTCAGATTCTTGTTTTGCTTCTTTTTTTGCTTCTTCGATTATAATGCCTGCTTGCTTTTCCGCTTCTTTCAGAATCTTTTTTATCTCTTGTTCTGAATCTTTTTGTATTCGTTCAAGAATTTTTTCAGCAGTCATGATCTTTCCGTTCTAGAGTAATCCTAATCCTGTCATGAGAAGAATCCCAACAAGTAATCCAAAGATAGCAATGGTTTCTGTCATAACGGTATAGATAATTCCCCTTGCTGCAACATTCGGATTTCTCGCAGTAGCAGATATCGATGAGCTAGCAACTTGTCCTTGATTGGTAGCTGAAAGACCAGTAAGACCAACGACGAGACCTATTCCGATTGCCGATATCCCAATCATTGGATTTGAAAGATCCGCTCTTCCAGCACCCCCTAACAACCCTGCGCCCATCATAAGTAATATGGCTGTCAGAAGTCCGTATACTGCTTGTGTCATAGGTAATACCTGAAAAACAAGGCATTTTCCAAATAATTCGGGTTTTTCTCCTGTAGCTGCTACTGCAGATGACCCAGCGAGCATAAGACCTGTTGCGGATCCTACTCCTGCTATCCCCATTGCCAAAGCACATCCTATAATAACCATCGATTGTGTTTCTCCTTCTACACCTGTTAATGGGTCTGCTGATACTGTCTCCATTGCAAGTATTAATGTTATAAAGCTTAGCAATATTATTGCTATCGTTTTTTTTGTTTTTTCTTTCTTCATTTTTTTTTACCTCCTTCTTGGTATTTTAATCTACATTTTATTCTATTTCGACCTGTGTATATTTTCTTTTTACCATGAATGGGGAAAACTTTCTTCCGCCTCCTTCATAGAATCTATTGAAAAATTCAACATATTGCAGTCGTAAGGAATGAACACCAGCACCGAGAGCTTGAAGCCCTAAATTAATCGTATGGAGTATTATCAATAGGACTATCATTAATATTGCACCTATTATTTGGATAGGAACTATATTAGAAAATAGTTCTCCAACGATATTAAACGCAAGAGCCATGCCTGTAGTTGCGAGACCAAGTGCTAATAACCTTGCATAGGAGAGCCAATCGCCAACAAAACCAGTAATTTGGAAAAAACCTAAGGGACCTGCATCTAAGAATCGTAAAATAAGTCCACATATAATGAAAATCACAGAAATATAAAATTCTATAATCCCTAAAGTCCAAATATGAAGCAATAAATCACCGATAAGCATTCCTCCGCCGATTTGGAGCAATATCCACGAAAAATGTGCTTTAATCAACAATTTATATTTTTTATTTTTAAGTGATTGATACATAGCAAGAATGATACCAAGGTTGAGATGTATCAGACCAAAAAGAAGAGCGATAATCAAGATAACCAAAGGATTTCGAAGAGAATCGATTGGAAGATGGATTCCTCCTATTGTAAAACTATAAAGAAGCTGATTGGGGTTTCCATAAATGAAACGTGGTATAAGGTCCCCAAAAAAACCGTTGGTTAAAAAACCAACTATGGTAGTGACTAGCCCAAGCCAGATACCTAAAAACGACCAATCTTTAATCATTTGACTATGTTTTGATAAGGCAAAAAATCCGATTATCGAAAGAAAGAGGATCATAAGCCCATACCCAGCATCTCCAAGCATAATACCAAAAAATAGTATTAAAAAGATCCCCATAAAAATTGCAGGATCTATTTCATTATATTTTGGAGTAGCAAACAGCTCTAATAATGTTCTAAATGTTTTTGCCCATCTTGGCGTATCAAGATAAATTGGTGGATTATCAGGGTTGGTTGAGGGGGCTTCCGATGAAAAAACGAAATGGTCATCGGAAGCGGTAGAAATCACAGATTTTAGTTTTGTTTCATCTTTTTCTAAAACCCAACCTTTTATTACATAGGTAGTATTGGTTTTTGTAAAATTTTTTGGTAATTCCTTTCGTGCTTGCTCTAGCTGTACT
The DNA here is from genome assembly GCA_001595945.1 of Thermoplasmatales archaeon SM1-50. Lineage (GTDB taxonomy): Archaea > Thermoplasmatota > E2 > DHVEG-1 > DHVEG-1 > SM1-50. Next base: position 6,924 of record LSSI01000044.1, on the reverse strand, counting down.
TCTTCTCGAAGAGCTAATAGCTCATGGAAATGATTCTCTGCGTAGGTCTGTAGTTTTAAGATTGTTTCTTTTTTTTCCTTTTTTATTTTATCTTTTTTATCTGTTAATGTTGCTAAAACTTCCTTAGGTGAACCAGATAGAGACTTGATATCAAATAAGGAAATTTTTTCACGACAAATTTTTTCGATTTTCTCTTTCTCTGATATATGACTAACAAGAGCGATGGTCCATCCCTTTTTCTTTCCGCTTCCAAACTGTTTCGAATACAGTTCAACTAAATCTAGTGGTTTGATTTCTTCTTTAAGAGTTTGTAAATCAGATGTTATTCCAACTTTGATAATTATGTTTCTTGATTCATTTAAATAAGAAAGATCTAAATTAAAATCAATGAGGAATGATATCTGTTGATTATCATGAATGATTTTTTCTGTTTCTTCCTCAAGGATTTTAATATGCTCCTCATAATTAAGTATATTTTTTTCTATTTCATTAAGAGTTCGTTCAATTCTTGGATAAAGCTCATTGAATGAATGTTCCTTGATAAATTTTTTTTCAGGTATTTCCGGTTGAAGGATACTTTTTATGCCTTTCGGTGTTTTTCTTGTTCTCCTAAGAATGTCAATAAGTCTTGTGATTCTTAACTCATAATTTGCACACATACTTGCTTCTTTATGCATTTCAGCCTTTTCTGTTTCTTCAAGTAATGATGGGTATTCTTTTATAATATCAATAAATTCGATTATTCCTTCATTATGAAGCGATTTTATGGTTTTTTCTATATAATCCTGATGAACCATAACTGTAATCTTCTTCATCCGTTCTGGAAATAAAATGCCTATTCACCCCGTGTTATTTCATCAATTATGAGATCTACAACTTTTGATATTTTTTCATGAGATTGTTTGTTTAGTGTTACGATTGTCTTTTTTGAATTTATTTTAATATTTTCAATAGTTTTCTTTGCATCCTCTTGTGCTTTCTTAGTTAATGTATCGACTTTTTTTTTCACAATTTCAAGAATTTTTTGTCTTTCTTTAGCTGCTATTTTTTTTGCCTCTTCTTTTAGTTTTTCAGCATTTTTTTTTGCGTTTTCAATGGCTTTTTCCGCTTCGATTTCTGCTTGTTTTATTTCTCGTATCTGTATCATTTTCAGTTACCTGTATCTAAACATACTATATCTATGTTTGTATAAATTCGATAGAGTTAATTGAAATTTCAATAGGAGAAAAACAACTCTTTTATTTGGATATTTATCGTCCATTATTTTTTCAAAAATTCACATTTTTATTTTATATTTAATATTATAATATAATTTAACGAATTTTTTTAAAAAATATTTTATGTTCACTAGTATTTATTTTAATGTCAAAAAATTTATATAAAATAATTTTTTTTTAAAACTTCAGTGAGAAATCCTCAAATTTTAGTTTTGAAGATGAATTGCTTCATTTTTTTCTAGAATGGGATTCGCTCATGGAAAGGCGCGCCCGCCTTCGGTGTGTGTCTTGAAACCCTATTCAGGAACTAAATTTTTGGAACTAGTTAACGATAGCCGTAGTATAGGCCAGAATCTCTAGCACCTTGAATGATATCCCAAATACAAATACAATATGTTTAGGGGTAAGAAGAATAAAAAACTTTGTGAGGACATCCTCCACGAAGTAGCAGAACGATATCATATTGGTATGATCAAGCTGGATATAATGTCTGACCGCATCCATACCATTGTGCAATTCCCAGCAATAATGAGTGTCTCAAAAGCATTGCAACTTTTAAAGGGGTTTCATCATATGAACTCTTCGGATGACAACTTATGTTTAGATGTCGGTATGCCCGGGGAAGCTTTTAGAGTTCAGGAAAGTTTTACCGAAGTGTTAGTGATGCAGATACAACGACTGTCTTGGAGTACGTTAAAAATCAACGGATTCAACAAGCATCTCTTTTTAAGTTTTTAAATCCAGGTTTTCAGAACCCATGAAGCCCCCAGCATTTGTGCTGGGGAGAATGGGGAGAAAGTTACTTTTTTTATAAAAATGTTTGCGATATCACTTTACTTTACAATACCGGAAATTTCTAATAGTCTAAAAGATTATATCCGTTGGAAAAACAACGAAGGATGATTTATGACGAAAAGTCTGTCCAAGTCATTTAAGAAAGCATTATGGGTATATCATTGTAATTCTGGCTCCTGCAATGGATGTGATATTGAAATTATCGCAGCCCTTTGCCCTCGGTATGATGTTGAAAGATTTGGAATCAAACTGGTTGGTACGCCAAGACATGCAGATGTATTACTTGTAACTGGACCTGTTACACGACAGCTTGTAGATAAAGTAAAACGAGTCTATGAGCAGATGCCAGATCCAAAAGCAGTTATCTGTGTTGGAAATTGTGGTAATACCGGAGATGTGTTTTATGAATCATACAATCTTGTTGGCCCTATAGATCAGATTATTCCTGTCGATGTTTACGTGATTGGATGTCCACCACGACCTGAAAATATTATCAATGGAGTTATAAAAGCATGGATGAAACTGGAGACTTTGGAGGCTAAAAAATGAATCAAGAACAAGTAAGAACACCTGAGGAGATTATACAATCATATCAGGATACGTTCTCTCAAAACATTAGCGAAACTCGTATTGAACGGTTTACGACTGGAGTAAAAAAAACAGAATTTGTACATATCTGGATGAAAGTTAATCGAACCGTGTTTAAAGATGCTATTAAACATCTTTTTCAGTTTGATAAATACCCCCATTTTGCAGTTAGTTCAGGGTACGATACCGCTGACAATATTGACCTGATCTATCATTTTTCTATTTATCATGGATCGCGGGATAAGGAACTTTCAATTAATATAAAAGTATCATTACCGAAATCTGATCCTACTCTGGATACTATCACTGACCTTATCCCTGGAGCGCTCATCTCTGAACAAGAGAAACAAGAGATGCTTGGAGTTAAAATTAAAAACATTCCAAAAGATAAACGTGTATTCATAAGTGATGACTTCACAAAAGACGTATACGCTTGGCGAAGGGATGAAACTGGGCCTTATAAATATGCAAGGAATCTTCATGAGGTGGATAAATGAGTCAAACGATAAAAACAACCTTCCAACTTCCAATAGGTCCTATACATCCAGCCTTAAAAGAACCAGTTGCGTTCGAATTTGAAATCGATGGGGAACAAATCATTGATGTAAATGTAACCCTTGGACATGTTCATAGAGCAATCGAATGGGCAGCCCGTAAACGAAATCCAATCCAGGTTTTATATCTTGCAGAACGTATCTGTGGAATTTGTTCATATTGCCATCCAATGGCATTTGCATTAGCAGTAGAACGAATCGCAGATGTCGAGGTCCCAGAACACGCACAGTTTCTCCGAGTAATTCACGCAGAAATAGAAAGAATGTGTTCTCATATCTTATGGGCAGGTGTTGCTGCTCATGAGATAGGATTCGATTCTGTATTGTTTTTGACATGGGAAATACGAGAAAAACTGCTAGATCTTACTGAATATCTTGTTGGAAATAGAGTCACGAAAGCAATTACAATGATTGGTGGTGTACGACGTGATATAACTCCTGAAATGTATCCGAAGATTAAAGAAACATTGCAGTATCTTAAGGATTCCTTCGAAAAACTTCGTCGTGTATATTTAGAGGATAAAACATTCAAGATGCGTACAAAAGGGTGTGGGATACTTACCAAGGAAGAGGCCTTAAAACTAGTAGCTGCTGGACCTACAACCCGTGCATCAGGGGTAAAAAAAGATGTTCGTGTTGATCAAAGCTATTTTGCTTATTGTGATCTCGATATTGATTACATGACACCAGATATTCTTACCGGTGAGGTTAACGGTGATGTCTATGATAGGATTATTGTTCGTTTACTTGAAGTAAAACAATCAATTTCTTTAATAGAGCAATGCCTCGAACAAATGCCACCAGGTCCAATTGTTTCGGAACCAAAAATAGCAAAATTACTTGCGAAATTAAAAAAGGTAGATGGAGAAGGTATTGGTAGAATGGAAGCACCTCGCGGTGAAGTATTTCATTATGTAAAACTCAATGCAAACGAATATATTTATGCATGGAAAGTCCGTGCCCCAACCTATAATAATATTATGCCATGGATACCAATGCTGAAGAATCAACAAATAGCAGATATACCTATTGTCGCTGCATCTACAGATCCTTGTATGTCATGTACCAATAGAATTATCATGATTGAAGATAAAAAAACATTTATCCTGGGTAAAGAAGAATTACATCAACGAAGTATTCAAAAGACACGGAGGTTACACCTATGAGATTCTCAATGCTTCCACAAGTATTTGTTCAAATGTTTAAAAAACCTTTTACCAATAAATTCCCCGCGAAATATACACCCTCGTCAACAACAAAATTCGTAGAAAAAATTCAAAATGGGACTGTCACAATCCATCCACCCGTACCAATACCAGAACATTTTCGAGGAAAAATTCGTTATGATAAAGACAAATGCATAGGCTGTAAGCTATGCATTAAGGTGTGCCCATCAGAAGCTATTGAGTTTAAGGAAGAGGAAAAAAAGATAAAGATTTTCCTTGCACGCTGCACCTTTTGCTCGCAATGTAACGATATCTGCCCTGTTTCTTGTTTGAGCATGAGTGATGACTTCCTCCTTGCTGATACAGATAAATATTCAAAGAATTTGATTGTCGAATAGTAAAAAACCTACAAGACGTATCAATTTTTATTATGATAAGTATATGAATTAAAAAGGTAGAAAACCAACACGGGCCGAGGTATATTGTGTCTAACTCTCTGAAACACAATCGAAACAATCCTTTATATATTGTCAATCCAGCATCGCGAATTTCTGCTTGGATACAACTCGCCTTTTTTTTCATTATCATTGCGGTTGGTGCTCTTATTTTTCTTTTTGTGTACAATCTATTAACTACTGATCAACAAGTATTATACGCCGCCCTGTCATTAGCGTATTTTATCCCACCGGCTGGCAAAGAAACCGTGATATTTGTTGGGTTCAGCCAAGGTTTACCGCTCCTACATTGGTGTGCGACCTTGTGGATGTTTGATATTCTTGTTTGTCTTGCGATAATGACAAACTGGTGGTTCTTCGAATTATTGATCAAACACATCCCTCCATTTCCATTCATAGGCATCCGCCGGAAGAAACCACATCTCTATAAAACGATTGTTTCCCTGAAAATCTGGTATGAAAAATTACAACAAAAAACACATGAGATCCAACGGAGAAACTATGGAAAACTCGTAGTGTTTGTTCTTGGATTATTTATGTTCATTCCATTTCAAGGAACAGGGGCACTTTCGACGACAATTATTTCCACAACTCTTGGTCTACGAAAACGCACGATATTTCTTGTGGTAACACTTGGGTCACTTACCTCAATTCTTGCTATCAGTTTCGCTTATGTGGGGATAATACAACTGTAAAACGGATGTTCTTTTCAAAAAACCAACCATTGAATTGAAAGAAAAATAAAGGGACATCATGAACGCATCTGTGATTTGTCAGTTAACTAAATAAAACAAACAAGGGCAGGAACACAAGAGTAACCACGGACATAAGTTTAATTAAAATATTCAGCGATGGACCAGAGGTATCTTTACAGGGGTCCCCGACCGTGTCACCGATGACAGTAGCTTTATGAGCTGTTGATCCTTTTCCACCAATATTCCCCGCTTCGATATATTTCTTTGCATTATCCCAGGCACCACCAGCATTCGCAAGAAAGATAGCCAATAGAAAACCTGTTGCAATGGACCCAATAAGAAGACCACCAAGACCAGCAAGACCTGCTCCTTCAGGTCCAATAAGACCAAACACGATACCGATGGTGATTGGTGAAACCACCGCAAGTAGTCCAGGTATAATCATTTCACGTAACGCTCGTTTGGTACTGATGGATACACATCTCTTATAATCGGGTTTGCTGTTCGAATCGGTTAATAACTTAAACTCTTTGAACTGGTATCGTACCTCTTCTACCATGCTGTAGGCTGCCTTTCCCACGGCACCCATGGTTAGTGCGATAAAGACAAACGGAAGCATCGCACCAAGGAAAATACCTGCGACAAGATATGGGCTTGTACTGCTCCCAAGTGATAAGAAGCTAAGGATTTGATCTGGTGAATAATGTATCGTTAGAAATACAATATAGGTTGAAATCAACGCCAGTGCAGTAATCGCCGCGGACCCAATAGCAAATCCCTTACCCATCGCAGCTGTTGTGTTACCAACTGCATCAAGTGACTCTGCTCGTTCTCGCACATCATGACCCATCCCACTCATCTCAGAGATCCCAGCAGCGTTGTCAGCAACAGGACCATAGCAATCGGTAGCAAGGGAAATCCCTAGAACACTTAACATGCCAATAGCAGCGATCGCAACACCATAAAATTCAGCAAAAAAATATGACAGAACCATCGCGATGACAACAGACACTACCGGTATGACTGTACTCATCATCCCAGTGACTAATCCCTTGATGATAACGGTTGCTGGTCCCGTCTTCGCAGCCTCGGCGATCCCCTTAACAGGTTTTTGTTTTTCAGAAGCAAAATACTCAGTGTTCAGCCCGATGATGATACCAGTGATAAGTCCAGCAAGTATAGCGAAATACGGTCCCATATTCTTATCGAGAAGATACCAGGTTGCCACACCAGCGAATATCGCAACAAGGATTGTGCTTACGAATAGACCATTACGCATTGCTGAATAGACGTTTGATTTTTTTCCAGTGCGAACAAAAAATGTACCCAAGATCGATGAAAAAATACCAATCGCAGAGATTAACAATGGCAGAATAATCGCATTTCTCCCGTAGGTTTGCAGTGCAAATCCTCCTGCGACTGCCGCGAGTGCCATCGGAGCGATAATCGACTCG
>LSSI01000043.1 GCA_001595945.1 Thermoplasmatales archaeon SM1-50 | reverse complement strand
GCAACAGCAACCTTAACTGGTGATATCTGCGCAGGACCACTTTCTGGTGAAAAGATCTCAGTCACCGCGACATCATGCATCCAGGGATAATGCAATAGAATATCTTTAGCTAGGACATTGTTGGCGGTGTTGTTATCAAGGGTGAGTTGTGACTCCGCAAGAACCGTGTAAAGAATGTCTAAGTTTTCAGCAGTTCCCCAATCAGAGGGTGTCCAGTCTGGGAAGATGACGTTTAAGGTGTCTCCAACATCTATATTGACGTTCATGGTCTGATCATATTCTGTGGTATCAAGTTGATACATAGTGATATTATCAAGATACCAGTAATAGAGCCCCGCTGAGGTTCCGTTAAACTCGAAGCGGATCTGGGTTGCATTTCCAACAAATGCTGACGCATTGAGGACATATTTTGCTGCGGGAATATCAGCATTAATTGGATTAGACCAGGGAGTGACATCGGTCCAATTCGCAAGTGTATTGCCACGAATCAGGACTTTACAGGAGGATCCACCATAGTTGTTATCAATCATACTTCTGAATTCAACGACTAGCTGGGTGTCTCCAGTGGTGTCAACCGCTGGGCTTTGCAGATACGCATAATTACCCACAATATAGGAGTAATATAACCGTGCCTCAGGAGATTTTCCTCCGGCGTTAGAGGTGGTTACCCGTCTCCATTCATTGACTTCTTCTTGCGTCCAGCCGGTTGGCGGGAAGGTCGTTGAGTCAAAATACTCGGCAAAGTATGGTTGGCTAATCACCAGACGAACCGGGATATTGGTTTCATTGAACTGTCCCACATTCGTCACATTGACTTCAGGTGTGATTACACCTGCGTTACCACTAACGGGAGAAACGATACTATCCACCGCTATATCATGGTAAAATCCATAATGAAGGTTAAGTGAAGCAGTGAGGAGATCATTGTCAGGGTTTGGATCAGCCGATAGATTTGTTTGAACCCAAACATCATAATTGATCGTAACATTTTCCTGTGTCAGCCATTCGTCAGGTGTCCAGGTTGGGAACTCTACTTGAAGGGTTTCTCCAGCACTAAGATTAACCAGCATGGTATAATTATAGTCGTCCGGAACTAACTGTTTTTGACCAATTAGGATGTCATCAATGTACCAGCCAGCATAGTTGACAACGGAGGTCGCCCACATTTCAAATGTAATATTAACACTATTAAGTCCAGAGTAATTGGATAAATCCACCTCTCGTAGTCTCCATTCTGGGTTTTGATAATCCCAGCTTGGACCCCAGACAAGGTCTCCGTTTACCCGTAATTGACAATAGTCAAAGCTACCGAATGTTTGTTCCCAACTTCGCCATGAGATTGATGGATTGACTAACGTTGAGAAATTAAATATCTGCGAAAGATAGCTAAAACCATTAGCGTTTGTATAAGGAGCATACAGTATAGTTCCCCATAAACCCGCTCCAGAAAAAGCATTTTGTGGTGGTTTCTCACTTGTGGGATACGCCCCATACACATAATTAGCGACATTGTAAGTATTGGTCCATTGCCAGTCACCAATATACGGCGCCCAGGATGAGTAATTACTCCATCCACCATAATTGGTTTCGAAATTATTGAAATAACCACCAGGAGCAGGGATTGTATAACCAATTTGGAATACAACAGGAACATTCGTTAAATTCGTTGTACCGTAGTTCTTCACAGTAGCTGTCGGGGTAAATGCACCAGAAGCCATACCACTTACAGGAGCATCAATACTAACAACACCAACATCATTATCTTCTCTGTAACCAACAGACGTATCCTGCAGATTGTTTTCAGGTACTATAGTCTTTTCCTGAATTTGAACATTATTTTTTTCATGTGCCTGTATTTCGTTTAATTCTTGAATGCTTATTTCATTTGCCTCATCTGATAGTTGTGTAATAATCGGAACTGCATTTGCACTACTAATTAACAGAATAGCAGTGATACACAATGCTATCAATGTAGTTTTCACTAGCGTTCTTTTTGTACTTTTTGCTTCGTTCTTCATAAAACATCCTCCATATATTATTTAAAGCAACAATTTATATCTACATCTAGTTTATATATTTTTTGATACGTATGTTAAACACTAAATACAAAAAAATAAAAAATAGTTAGTAATTATAGATAATAATAAGAATATAAATTTTAATGAAAACATTAAGGGGACATGATTAAACTCCTCCGTTTACTTCATAAAATTCAATTATAAAAGAAATTTAGACAAAAGTGAAAACCTATGAAAAAACAACTTGAACTAATAGTAGTTCTACTAATACTGATTAGTATTGAGTTGGATGGATGCAATGAAGTAACTAATACCCTTACTACTGAAAAAAAGAAATTCATTGGAACTTGGTATAAAAGTAATTATTTGGTTATGGATTTATTCTCAAATGGAACATGTTCATATCTAGGACAAACCGGAACATGGGATGTGAGGGATAAGGAACTGATCCTTAAACTCTCCTCAGGGTATAATCCAATATTTACTTATGCGTTTTCAGATAACGATCTAACGCTTAAACTTACATTAACCCTTGATGGTTCAACTACAGTGTATACAAAAAGAGGAGAACCATAATTATAGATGAACAAAGGAATCAAATCAGGAGATAGAAAACAACTGGACTGATGGTTGCAAAAATTCCCAATAATCATATTAATTTCCGATATTAATTATATACTCTATCTTCCCAATGATGTTTGTCATTGGTATTTTGCAAAAAAGTTCCTTACGTAGCATGATTTAACCTTGCTTACGAATTTTTTTAAATATATAAATATAATGTAAATATATTATAAAATACATTTAAAAATAAATTTAAAAAAATCGATAACATTTATAACATAATAACTTATTTTGGTTCCGTGGATGGGAAATGAAGAAATATCTCTCATTAATTGTGATATGCAGTCTATGTGCTTTTGTACTTTTAAGTGGGTGTATTGAAAACAAACCCCCAATGGTAAATATCCTTACCTCTTCGACTGTAGGGATTGCCCCTTTAAATGTGTCTTTCAGTGCAAATGCAACGGACCAGGATGGAAGCATCGACACATACCTATGGGACTTTGGGGATGGAACCACATCACAAGAACAAAACCCAACCCATATCTTTACGAGCCCTTCAACATATAATGTGAGCCTTATTGTTACAGATAATAGTGGTGCTTCAACAAATAGCTTTCTGTTAATAACAGTAGTACCGCCTCAAGTTGTTTTTAGTCCAACAAGTGAGGCTGATACCTCTGACCTATCCAACGAAACCATATTGTATTGTGAAAAATACGTTCTAATGAATGATACCGGAATCGCCAGTATCGCTCATAAGGAGATTTACCTTAAATTTAATCTTTCAGCCATTCCAGATGGAATCCAAGTTGATTCCGCTAATATAATGCTATTTGTGACAGATCTTGGTTTTTTCGAAAAACAAGGGTATGAAAAAGGTATCCCCTACCCAAAGTTTGATAATTCTGGATATTTATTTATCGCTGTCTACGAATGTGAAAACACCTCTTGGGATAACTCTGTTTTAAATGATTCAAATGCTCCTTCCTATAATCATACGCCTATTGATTACCAGCAAATTACAAGTTATGAAGGGAGTGGTGAAAATATCTGGGTTTCATGGAATATGACCGTATTTCTCCAAAAAATCTTCTTCCATAGAACAAAACAATTTACTCTTGTTTTTAATGTTGAGCCAGACCCGTATCAAGTAGGTGTTCCAATAACTTATGGGTATGCAAGTTTTCGTTCGACTCAAGGTGCAGTAGCTCACGGAAGTGAAACGTATCCACAGCTTATTGTGAATTTCTCGAAGAAATAATTCATATACGTGTTACCCTAGGTGTCCACAATAGCACTGTATATCCAATGGTATTATTTCGTTTCAACTAGAAAAAAAATTTTCCAACTCTTCATTCAAGACTTTTATCTTGTTTTTTTAGAAAGTCGTCATCATTGAAGGATAATAAAATAGTTAAATTTTAATAAAGGTTTTTTCGAAAAGGTTTCAAAAATTCGAAAAAGTTCCAAGAATATATTAATACCATAAGTCAACATAAAAAAGTCATTAGAAAGAAAATGGAGTTGAAAGCCATGATCAAAAAACGAGTAGTATGTGTGGTCGCAGTGCTGCTCTTAACAACAGGAGTAATTACAGCTGCTGCGGAATATCAAGCAGGAGAGGACAACAGCAAACAAACCGAATCATATGGTACCGAGAAGATGCAACGAATTATGAACCAAATACGAGACATTCTTGGTGTCTGTGGGTGTACTCTTGAAACACTTACGGGTGTCCTGACGTATGATGGTACAAACTTTTTTATCGGAGAGGTTGAACTTCATTTCGGACCGACTATGTATATCAAGTCCGCGGAGTCCGCGATTGATTATGATTTGGATGGAGAACTTGAACTTGTGATAAATGAACTCCTGGGTCTTGTTGATACTGAAGTGACCGTTGAAGGACATTACCAATCGGAGGGCTGGATGAGTGTCTTTACGATCAACGGTGAAGTCTATCGTGAACCTGGGCAGCCGATCTGGGCAGCACAACATCAATGGCGCTGGCGAAAAGAACGCCAATACAATCAACCACAACCATAAAAAAACTTTGGGGAGGAATACCCTGTCCATCCCCAACATCTATTTTTTAAAAAAGAATTGTCTCTTTTTGAATTGATTATAAGAGTGGCTTTAAACTAAAATCTTTGAAAATTTTTCATTTAATATACTCTTAAAAATTCGATAAACTTCCAAAAACCTATTTAAGCATAAAAAAAGAAATATAGACATTGGTGACGAAACTTATGAAATCAGAGAAACGAACCCTGATTGTTTTTCTTCTAATAACATCTCTTAGTTTTTCCTTACTTGGTCCGGTAGTAACCTCAAGTCAAGAGTTCGGGGATGAAAATATAAATGGTCAAATAGGGGGGCCTAGTGAAAACAATCCCGGTCAAATTGGACCTGGTGGACAAGATAATACACAGAATTCTCAGTCACGATACCAATATCAGGTACAAGAAATGACTATTGAGGGAGAAGGAAACTGCACTCGTATCCGTTCACGATATGGTGAGGCTCCAGCTGATGAAATGTTAGATATTTTTTTCTCGATCGATACTGCCCCTGTCTTCCTACTGTCATTTAGTTCTACACAAATAGGAAATACCAATGAACAGCATTTCAGATTGATTGTCGAACGGCTTATCGAATATATTGATAGAAATGCTAATGGTCAATATGACAACAATGATGCTGTGGTAAGCACTATTCATTTTTCGAATGTTACATTTGCAAATATAACGTATACAAGCACTATAACATCTGAGGGGGGAAGAATGACGATTATTCGAACAAATACTCTTGATGATCTCTTTGGAATCGTTATCTATGTTACCGATAAAAAAACCTCGTTTATGAACTCGACCATTACTCCAAAAGAAATAAAATTTGATTTTAACATTCGTGATTACCCATTTATGAACCAAGCAAGCCAACTTGCGCTTCAATCGCTGGTTGAAACACCTTTTACTATTACCACACAACAAAGGACCTATGACCAAGTTGATCATGATAACCTCCAAGAAAGTAAAATGAATATCACATCATCCAGTCGTAATGGTTTTTTCTCATGGGTCAATAATGCAATCGTTGACAATGTTTCCAAGCCTGTAAATGTAGCTGTTATATCCAAGACAGAACAAACCTTTTATGAAGGTGAGCAAAGCAGCTTTACACAAACTCAGGTGATTTTTTCCTATGCTCGTGGAAAAAACATTCTACATGACCCGAAAATCGGTGTCTTTTCGGTTCTTGGAACAATTCTTCCGTCCGTACTGCAAGTGGAATATCTCTCAGTGATCTATTTGATTGCTTGTCTTATTTCGGGGGTTGTGTTCTACGGAGTAATACACTACAGAAAGAAAGTATAAGAGCAACAATCATCTTTATATGCATATAAATCCTTCATTGAAAACATGAGGTGAGTGCTTGGATACTATCTCGTTAATCAATATTATTTTCATAGGATTTACGACAGTTTTTTCTTTTGGTTTGCTGCTAATATCCCTAAATAGTTATCGTAAATCAAGGAATAGAAAACTTTTTTTCGTCAATCTTGTTCTTCTCTTTTTTTTCATAAAAACCCTTTTTGTTAGCATCATGCTTTTCGTTGCACAGATTGCGAATAATAGCACGCTTTTCATCCTAGAAGTCTTTGACCTACTTATCCTCATCTTTCTCTTCATTGCAGTGTTAGTTAAATAGAGAGAGTGCTATGGAGGACGTCCTTGAATTAGAAACGAGAAGAAAAATCTATGATGCAATTTTAAAAAACCCTGGTCTGCATCTTAGTAAAATTGCTGATATCCTCGAAATGCGAATCTCACATGTTGAATATCATGTCTATTTCCTTGAAAAACATGAGATCATCACCTCAGAAAAAACAACAGGATACAAACGTTTTTACATCAAAGGAACTATCAGTACTCAAGATAAACGTTATCTTTCTGTGCTTAGACAAAAAACCATTCTTCGTATTGTTCTTTTTCTTTTAAAAAATGACATAGTTCAACATAAAGATATCCTCGAAAACGTTCCTGTCTCTCCTTCTACGCTTTCCTATCATCTAAACAAACTTGTTAAATATAACATTATTGATGTTCGCCGGTTTGGGGAAAATAAGGGATTTCAACTTAAAAATAAACAAGAAATCATAACTTGGCTGATTCAATATAAACCATTTGACTTATATGAAGAGTTCACTAACGTTTGGAAAGATTTATCCATTTGAAAATTGTTAAAAAAAAAAAAATTGTGTACATTAATTGTATATAAAAATAGTACGAGACTGGGATAACAAATAAATAATCGCTTCCAATAGATATTTAAATATCTCTTTGCTAATGAATTTGACCAGAGGGAGCGGTAGTCATGAAACATAGTATGAAAAAAAAGACAGTAATTGTTAGTATTTGGGTTGCAATCATTTTTCTTTTGGTGTCGTTTACCTCGACGGTTGCTTTCCAATCAATAAAATCTAGCACCTATGATATTAATTCGCCATTATTTTATAATCGGCTAAAAAGTATCGTCGATCACGAAAACACCCCTTCTTTTTTATCGATGTATGTCGGTAAAAATAAACCTATCGAATTCCCGCTCCCCATTCGTGAAATGCTAACAGATGATATACTAAAAAAATTATCAAGTGAAGAAATAAAAGAGCAGATTCGTTTTTTAAATGATGATACTCTAGAGAGATGGGATAGTATTCTTTCCATTGCTAAAAACAATTTGGTTGAGTTAAACAAGATCATTCGGCAGGATTACTCGGACTATCAACGATTGTTTGCTAAACTATATTCGTTACCCCAACAAGATGCAAAAGATATGTTTGTTGAGAAAATCCTTAGTTTGGATTTTCAATATTTCCAGCAAAAAAATGCGGCGAAAACGTCAAATGCTCGTCCTAGCAATATCACAACTGGACCAATTTGTAACATCACAAGTGGATGGTTTTGTCAAATCACCTCACAGCCAATCTGTCAAATTACTACACAACCTATCTGTTTGGTAACGAAAGGATTTTTTTGCTGGACAATCTTTGGTCCTCTGTGTAAAACAACAGGGATTAAATGCAATCCTCCCACATCTCGTCCAACCCTTTGTAGCATTTTTGCAACTGCAGGAAAAATATTAAAAACTATTATTATTATTTTATTACTAGCAATGGTGATTTTTGTTCCACTAGCGATACTAACCTTGATGTTTATCACAGTATTTAATCCCGAGCGATGTGATCAGATAAAACAGGAAATAACTTTACGGTTCAATTGTACAATATCTGAATAATTATTATGTATATGTATATAGGAAAAGATGTGAGAGAATGGTTGAAAAAAAGAATGAAAAAAAGATAAAGACACCAAGGAATGACGCGAAATCTAGGGAGTCGTACACTATAAACGAGGTCTTTAAAATATCAGATGATTTTTTTAATCTTTCTAAGGAGAAAGACTATCCCATGGGAGCATTTGTCCATGGGTTGGTGTTCGCATTGGAGCTTGCTCAACAGTCGTTTCACATCCCTCCTCAACAACTCGCAGAAATCAAACGAGATTGTCGACGATATGTTGACGAAATCGTCCGTATAAATGGCCTGAAAACAGCGCAGAAATAGGAAATAAATAACAGTAGATTTTCCTTTTATAAGGAATTGGATTATTGAATGTGGTGGGACTTTTCCACATTATTATCTAAAAGAAATAATCTTTTCATTAATTTCCTTCTCGATCAGAATTTGTATTCCTTCACATCGAATAAAGAAAAAAATGAAAAATGTCATAAATATGATACATTTTTAAAGTATCCTTTTTTAGATTATCTATTGAAAGACAAGGATAGAGGTCGCTATGGTTTCTATCAAACAGTTGAAACATATCATTGGTGATACAAATTATCAAAATGATATTCTTAGCATCAACGTTACCATTGTTTTTAATCATCACAAAAATCACACAAGAATCAACAATATTATTAATATTTAAAGAAGCGAGTGCTTCATAGGTCTTTATGTTTATCGCATTAAGTGAAAAAATCAAACATTTACAACAAACATAATGAAAAAAATATAGAATTGTTCTCCTTAATAAATATTAAAATCCGCTGATCAACTCAAACCACATCAATATTCTTTATACATTTTTATAGGATAAAATAAAAATTCAAGATGTTCATTTCTAAACATAAAATCAATAAAATATATTTAGTGATTCGTATTTTTAAGTTTAATAAATTCCCTCAATAACATTTAAAAAGGGAACTGTTAGTTATATTATTGATAAAATAATTATTGAATATTTATAATAGGATAAAGATATGAAAACAACGTTTTTCCTAAAAAAAAGAGTTATCCTTGGAATGATACTCCTATTTCTGAGTGTAAGTATATCGCTAGCGAGCAATAGTATTTTGGGAAAAACACATCTCCCTCTTTCAGATGCCCCTGCAAATAAAACGTTGGCGATTGAGGAGACAACCATTCCTGACTGCGTTGAAATAGGAGATCTTGTCTTAATTGATTTTTTAGTTGACCAATCAAATCTTTGGAAACAACCGGGGTTATATAATGAACATGGAGCTATCTATATCGGGAATAATACGCTTGTTGAGGCAAATGGTATCGTGCGTTTTAGAGATTATTCTCATTTTCATGAATGGCAACAAAATCTTGTTTTTTTACGGGTAAAAACCGCTAATGAATCACAAAAGCATGCCGCTGTTGCATGGGCGATTACTATGGTTGGCTCCTCTTATCAAAATTTTTTTGATTTCCCTTGGTTTGGCTTTAAGATTGCAGACACAACCCTGCCTATCAAATCAGCAAAAAAAATATACTGCATGGAACTTCTCTGGGCAGCTTATTACCAACAAGGCATCGATATCGATAGAAATGGATGGATGATCCCATGTTGGGTTACAGGAAATGATATTCTTTATGACGATGACATTGAAATCATTTATCAGGAAATCAATCATAGCACAGAAATAAGCAAACCATACAAAGGTATCTTTTGTTTCAATAGAAAAATTCTATACAATCCTTTTTTCACCATGATTATTGGGAACATCGACATTATAGTAAATACAGCAAATGAACACATAACACGAGTTGATTTTTATATCGATTCTGTTTATAAAGCAACAGATACAACTCCTCCATATGTCTGGAGATGGGAGGAACCTTGTTTTGGAAAAAAACTGATAACCGCAATTGCATCAGATGATATCGGTAATTCCTATCAAGCAAGAATCAAGGTAATGAAATATTTTTGATATTTTCATAGTTTTGTAAAATGAACTTGAAATGCAGGTACATATGCATGCATAAACTATAAAAAAACATATAACATGTGTTTTGATAAAGAAATGGATGGTGTTCGTGGATGGGAAATAATGAATACAAAACTAAAGTTAAACTTGATTATATCCAAGATTTTGAAATGATGTTCGAAAGGATGAAGATTGATCGTCCAAGGGAAGCTGCAACCTATTATACTATCCTTATCATCGATTGCCCAAAGGAGTTTTCTGAGTTTCTGAAAACTGCTGAGGAGCTTACAAATATTACACGGAGACCTTTGGAAACCGGTAGAAACTCGCTCCTTAAAAACGGGTTGATAGCTGAGGTATTGTTCTCAGCGCACTCTGAGGAAGATTTCGGCAGGGAAAGTTACCTTCCAGTGCACCCGAAAGTCATCTGGGAAGACATCAAAGATGATCTGAAACCCGTGATAGCACCAGAAACGTTTGCTGCGATGCAGAGCCGACAAAATGAATATGCAACAGCATATAATGACCATTTCAAAACCTATGGAATCAAAATTAAACGTGATGGAAACGTCACGCTTCGTTACAGCGGCAAATGGATATTATATAATATATTAAATAATTGTTTGGAGAAGAAAAATAACCTTCGAATGCAGATTGGTGGAGAGCGATTTTTCGATGAACCTTTCATTCGCTATTTTAAGAAGTTTTTAGCGCTAGAAGCAAAAATCGAACTTCTCATTGATTCGGAGACGAATATTGATATTGCCAAACAATTGAAGAATGCGTATGGGGATAACCTTGATATCCGTTACTTCTCAGAAAACACCTCTGGAACGATGCGCAATTATGTCTTTGGCAAGGAACTTGCGGTAAATGGCATAAAAATTCTGACTGAAGAGGGTTCCGAGCCTTGTTATGTAGGAACTGCATATGTGAACCTAGAGGATATCGAACTTTTGAATGGAAAATTTGAAAACCTGTGGGGGTTAGCAAAGAAACTTCCTGATAATAAAACATAAAAAAAATCTATTTATTTATTTTTTCTTATTTTCTATTTATAAAAAAATTTTTGTTTTTCTTTTTAAACGGGGATAAAAAAAAGAAAAAGAAGGAGATGTGTTTTACTTTGTTGTTGTTTCTTCTGTACGTGCTGCATCCCATAGAGAGCGGATCACAAGGATTATGGCAGCGGGGGCCACAAAGATAGCGAGATACTGCGTGATGTTGATAAACAAAGGTGCAAAATCACGGAAATTACCAAATATCCATGTGGTTTGCGACACCGCAATCGCTAGACCGATTAAAATGATTGACGCGATCAGAAATGTTGGTACTTTCTCCTGCGTTATCGCACCAAGTGCGAAGAACGAGAGGATACCGACGAGAAATCCTAAGACGGCGACGATGATTCCCAGCGGTGTTTCAAAATCTGTTAGATCTGCGTTTACTGCTTGTCCTGCACCAAAAATCAACCCCACAAGAAGGGCGACACATATTCCGATGAGGAAAAGCCAACTGCCTACTTTTTTTAACATACTCTCCATTTTCCACCTTCCTTAGTTTTATAGTTGTAGAACAATTGAACAACGATTTGGTTCTATTTAAATATTTTCTTTTTTCCAATTTTTACAGGAGGTAAAAATAATTTCAGACTCTTTGATAAATTTCCACAATGGCATTTGTACCGCATACGTTTAAATAGGAATATTGTGAAACAGTAACATGCTAGAATGTATCAAAAGTAAGTATGAGGAGATAAGACATGCCAAAAATAAATATTATGTATGAATTGGAACAAACCTACCTCACCGATGAAACCCCATATTACAAAATAAAAATAGACAATAACAAAGAAAAAAATGTCAAAGTATCAGATAAAGTCTTTGACATGATGCTTGATGAAGGACTCTTACGCAAAACAAACGATGGGTACGTCTTTGTCGGAAAATATGAAGATCTACCTGGTAAAAAGAAGAAAAAAATTCCAAGTTAAACGCAAGCATGACGAAGGAGGGTCTGTGTTCCTTTTCGAGCATCACCTCTTCTTGTGTCCCAGACCCTACCTTCTTAAATTGTCTTTTTACATACACTGGAAAATCTTATAGCATCACAGTAAATTCTCTTTCTGGACATATAATGAAAAAAACCGAAAATAAATTTCACAAACGAACAAACGAAGAACTTATTGATTTTATTAAAAAGCTTGAGTTGCAAGCGTTAGAGACTGCAGAAGAACGCTTACCGCTTTATCTTATAGTACGATTAAAAGACGCGACTCTCATTCTTGACGTTGGATGTGGCTCTGGTTTTGTCACAAGAGACATCGCACGACTTACGAAAGGTATGGTTGTAGCCATTGATGGCTCTGACACACTTCTTAAGGTCGCTCAAAAGATCCTAAATGACGATGTAAACACAATCCTTTGCAAGGCAGATGCAGAAAAACTCTGCTTTGCTGATAACACCTTTGACCTAGTTACTTGTAATTTACTGTTGATGTGGGCAGATAACCCACAGAAGGTCGTCAATGAAATGGTACGAGTCGTAAAACCATATGGAAAAGTACTTGCCTCCCTTGAACCCGATTACGGGGGAAAGATACACTGGCCGGAAAACAAAAAAGTAGACCCTTTGTTTGCAGGGGAAGCTATAAGAAAAAAAGGCGGCGACCCCCATATCGGACGAAAACTACGTAATTTATTTGTCAATGCAGGACTTGAGACAATTATTGGAATTGGCAACAACAGGATATGGTCCTGTGAAGAAGATAAACAATACTATTTTCATTCCCGTGACTTCTACATCAAGACATTAAAGGACGCAGGTCTCTCTGAAAAAGAAATAGATCAGTGGGAATATGAATTTCTCAAATCACTTGATGAAGGCATTCAACTGAATTTTTTCCCACAATTTTACGCGATTGGGACAAAACTTAAACCAAAATACCCATAGGTGAAAAAGATGACAGCGACAATTGTAAATGGAAGACAGATAGCAAAAGAAATCAGAAAAAATATTAATTATGACATTGGACGATTAAAAAAGAAATATCAGACTACACCTGTTATTACAACCATCGCCATCGGACAAAATCCTTCATCTGAACTGTATCTAAAATTACGGAATGCTGCCTGTGATGAGGTCGGAATCCTCTCAAAAATCCTGCATTTTAAAGATGATGTCTCAGAAAAAACTATCCTTCAGACCATAAAATGCCTAAATGACGACCCTGCAGTACATGGAATTTTCGTCCAATACCCTACCCCATCGCATATTTCACCAACCAGGCTTATGCGCACGGTTGCTGCCAAGAAGGACGTAGAAGGATTTAACCCAGAGAACCTTGGTAGGACTCTTATCGGCGATGAGGATCTTGTCCCCTGTACTCCTCTTTCTGTTCTTACGATTTTAGAGCATGAACAGGTTCCACTAAAGGCAAAGGATATCGTCATTGTAAATCACAGTAATATTGTGGGAAAACCCTTGGCAGCACTGCTACTAAATAGAAATGCGACCGTCGCAGTCTGTCATGTATTTACCCAGAATCTAAAGCGGTACACCTTACAAGCTGATATACTTATCACCGGTGCTGGTGTGACCAATCTCATTACCAGAGACTATATAAAAAACAACGCGATAATCATTGATGTTGGTATAATTGAAACTCTTAAAGGGATTAGAGGGGATGTTGACTCTGAATCGGTTAAAGAAAACGCGTCACTTATCACCCCTGTTCCGGGTGGTGTTGGACCAGTCACAATAGCATGTGCTCTGTCTAATATGGTAAAGACCTATCGACATTGCATTGAACTATCTGCATAAAAATCTCATTGTTTAAAGATGATAGATTTAAATTAACCAACAGGTCGGATCTTTTTTAATATCGTAAGTACGATGCCCATTTTCAAATTACTTAAAATTATTTTATCACAAGAAAGCCATAGGTTATATTACCACAGCGAGGACAGCATAATACGCCATCTTTAAATTCCGTTCCAATTAATTTTTCACCTGACTCCTCAAAATTATTATCACACCATCTACATATATATGTCATTTTTCTCTCCTCAGAACAAGTATTTGTCATTTGTTAATAAATAAATCGTTTTTTTGGAGCGTTTCTGTAAATATAACCTGATTGATAACAGATGTTAAAGAATATGTTTTTAAGTAAGAAAGTGTTATAAAAAAATATATTGGGATTGGAAATCAATGAAGTGTATTATGTGTCTAACTGAAAAAACAGAAAATATAAATTCATTATGTCATTCGTGCAGAACCATTTTATTGAATGCGAACATGAATATGAATGGAAAATTAAAGGATTTTTTATATGAATATATAAAATAGAGACAGTTCAAAGAGTCATATTTTCCTTCACCAACTCTGATGAGTTATTGTAAACAAAAGGCGATGGGTAAAGAAGATTTATGAAAAAGTCCTGCATGAATCTGTAAACAGTATACCTATATTTCGCCTATTTTAAGAGGTATGGCTTTGAACCCTATATGCATAAGTATCGTCTGAACGATTTTTAAGAAGTTGTATGTGAAGCAGTATAGTTATCATCAAGAACAGCATGATAAGTTACGTCTCCTTTCGATCATGTAAACAGAGCCCGACAGAAAATTTTTTTCTTCATATATTGCCCAGAAGGGTTTACTTCCAGATAGTCTGCCACTCTTTTCTCCAGATCGACAATACTCTGTCAATCCTTCAAACGAAAACAACACATTACAAGTATTAAACTGTGTCACTACTATCCCTTTTTTATGAGAAACCAACCGAAACAGTGTTTTTGTACTAAACGTTTGTTGAGCAGAAAAGACCATGAAGTGTTAAATCGGTAACAGGTGTTAAAAAAAATTTATAAACTTGAAAGACAACCCTTAATAAAAATAAAAAGGAGTTAAATATTATGAAAGAAAACGAAAATTATGAGTTTTGTAATTTTTGTCTCCATATTTTGAAGAGTAAACAAAAAAAGAATATAATTTTCTGTCCAAATTGTGGAGAACCACATTATTGAAAATTAAATTAAATCACATTTTCTTTTTTTCTTTGATTTTCACACCAAAAGAACCATACGTATAAACCGTGTCGCTGCTTCCCCACCAACCCATTTATTATAATTTTTATTGGTTCCAAACATTTAAATTCTACTATGAAATAACAACTGTGAAGGAGGAACAGGCTTTTTATGCGAATAAGTGTAGGAAAGAAGAGACTGTTTTGTGGGATGTTAGTAAAAAATTGATGGAGGAAAACAAAATGAAGAAAAGAAATAGTAAAATAAAAACGCTGGTGATGAGCGTTGGAATATTTGCAATGTTTATAACGATAGTACTTTCAACTGCGATAGGAATACAGATCAATGAACAGAACAATTATGATACCACACAGGAAATAGCGCCACTGGCTGAACCATCGTTGAATGAACAGATTACTACTGATGGGACACCGGTAACTATCGCATTAGAGAACCCTTTAGTAGCTGGACCACGTGGTTGGAATTTCTGGTCAAATCCACCGCATATGTATAATATGAACTCGGGCAATATCGGGATCGGGACAGAAACCCCTGCAGCGAAATTGGATATCTACGGTGATCTCGCAATAAACGGCGTTGTGATTATCGACGCATCAGGAGAATGGATCGGACCAGTGATACCTTGTCTCTGGGGTCTAAATGGAAATGATCTTTACTATATCAATGGAAATGTCGGTATCGGCACAACATCACCACTCGCAAAACTACAGGTGAATAACGGGGCGGTCTTATTCAATGGAACAACAGGTGGGACACCAACTTCCGGAAGTGGAACACGGCTTATGTGGATACCATCTAATGCTGCTTTTCGAGCTGGCTATACATATGGAAATCGCTGGGATAATATAAATATAGGTAATTTTTCTTTTGCTGTAGGATATGGTTCAAAAGCCAATGGTACGGCCTCAACTGCAATGGGAACAAACACAATTGCTAGTGGTTATTCTTCAACTGCTCTTGGTCAAGGTACATTAGCAAGTGGCATAGGTTCCATCGCACTGTGTACTGGAACTACTGCTAGTGGGGATCATTCTTTTGCATCAGGATATGGTACAACAGCAAGTGGATACATGTCTACTGCAATGGGAAGTGATACGACTGCTAATGGATTTTTTTCAACAGCCATGGGTAAATCTATTTATGTAAATGGTGAGAATTCAATAGGAATTGGATTAGATTTTCAATATCCTCAATATCAGGTAAATCAAAATAATGTTATGTCAATCATGGGTGGCAACGTAGGTATTGGAACAACCGCGCCTATATATCCGCTGGATGTTGAAGGAGATATAAGAGCAAGCGGGAACATGGTAGCATTTGAGGATATGACCGCAGGCACGAATATTTTTGCATACGAGGACGTATGGGCAGGAGAAAATGTAACAGCAGAAAAGTATTTGATATCACACGGGGGTATTATATCAACCGAGGATGTGAATTTTTACGCGCCTTTGACAGTATGGGATGATGTGCTAATAGGAGGAAATGTAGGCATCGGAACAAGCTCACCGCAAGAAAAGTTGCATGTCGCTGGTGATTATTTACGAGTTGACGGTGCTGGTAATGAAGCTGCGTATATCGGAGGTGATGGTTGGGGAGCCGATGTTCAGATAGGGAGTTTTAGGTCAGATATTAACGCTGTTTCATTTTGGAATATGGCAACGGGGACGTTTATGGGTGGTGCTATGAGTGAACTTTGTATAAAAGGTGGTAGTGATATCGCAGAGCCATTTGATGTGAAAGAAAATGATGAGGTGAAACCGGGCATGGTGTTGTCGATTGATGCTGAGAACCCTGGACAACTAAAGGTTTCAGAAAAAGCGTATGATCGTTGTGTTGCTGGGATTATTAGTGGTGCTGGTGATATCAAACCAGGTGTGATATTGGGTCAGGAAGGATCATTGGCATACGGAAAATATCCTGTAGCCTTAGCTGGTCGGGTCTATGGTCTCTGTGATGCCTCATATGGGTCTATCCAACCTGGTGATTTATTGACAACGTCTCCAACTCCAGGGTATGCGATGAAGGTGACTGATTATGCAACAGCTCAGGGCGCTATCCTTGGGAAAGCGATGACAGGTCTTGAGGTAGGAACAGGATTAGTTCTTATTCTTGTGAGTCTCCAGTAAACAGGTGTCTGTCCTATGAAACAGAAGAAAACAAGAATACCAAAAAGTATTCTGCTTGTCAGTATATCAATAGTGTTTCTTCT
>LSSI01000042.1 GCA_001595945.1 Thermoplasmatales archaeon SM1-50 | reverse complement strand
ACCGTAGGCGAACCGAATCTACTTGTGGCGCGCCTGTTGCGCGCTTCGGTGTTTGGGTTGGTCCATTTTAACTTTGTATGATTCGCGATTAGTTAAATTTCCGTATTAGTTAAATTAGAATTGACGCACCCATTACGTCCGGTTCTCGGAGGAGCCGAGGGTGAAATTCACTCGGTCTACTCAGCCCTGAAAATCAGGGTGTTTTTAGGCTTCTGAAAGTGGTGAATTACAATTTCATTGGATTGCAAAGACTCTCTTCTTGATTTGCTGTACGACCACAGAAATAGCATTTGTATCTCGGTTCCTTAACAAGATCCTTATAATCCTCATCATTGTTTACATGATAGCCATAAGACACGAAATAACAAAGGTGTTTGGTGTGTTCATCACTTTTACATTCTTGGTTATCCTTCGGGTGTTCAGAACTCATCATTTACTCCTTTGGAATAAATTAGACTATTTCTTGCTTAAATTAAATTACACATTTTGACGATGTCATTCAAGTTTATTGGATAGGCGCAATCTACAGTTAAAACAGCTAAACCAGTAACCATGAACTTGCTAAAACTATGTATTGTCTATCGCTCCTTATCTGTTCTAATTTTGGCCTTATGGATGTTTTTCACAGCCATCTTCTTGTATACGTTTTTTTGGGCAGAGGGTTCTCAAAGGGCAAAATAGGCGATAATCTCTTTTTGAAGTAGAGTTCTGTTAATTCTCATCTCTTCATGCCGTGACTTTGAACAGAGTTTTCGAACCATTCGTATAGATTACATAACAAGATGCTGAATATAGACAAGAAAGGGATCTCATGAACGATATGAATATACATCACAATACGGATTCTGGTAGTAATTTCCATGAAAACCACCTTTGTTATATGGCAGCACAAGGATTCAACCTTGAGGATCCCATTGAATACAACGTCCTAATTGAAGATCCACACTACCGTTGTGATCACTGTGGACGTCATGCAAATAGCAGGGAAAACCTCTGCAGGCCCGAACCATTGTAGCTGTACTTTTTCCTCCGAGGTGTGCGGCCCCTTGTCTGCTGCTGCTTTTCGACACGACCTCGCAGAGCTTCTATACCCTTGGATCACCCAAACCAGCCTACCAGGGACTTCTTTGACCTGGTTCATCTGTTCTGAAAAGGGCGTCGAATAATCACCTACTTTAAAGACCGGACTGAGATAATAGTAAATACAAATCGGTCCGCATCTAAAAGCCAACTTACTTGGGTTTAATAATGTTCCAAATATCATTAATATCAGTACCGGAAATGCTTGGCAGAACAAGTTCACCCTCTTTTTTCAAAGGCAACCTGATAAGTCCCAAAGCTGGCGTGTCAACCGAAAGGCCCAGTTCTGCACCATACGGGATTTTTGAGCCGGGTCTGACGCCCTTCAATGCTTTCAACATCCCCATATAGTTGATTTTGGCTGGTAGGGAAACTATTTGCTTACTCTTTGCCGGAACAGTAGTTTGTGATTTAGAGCTACCTGAAAGAAACTTTTCAGCATTGCTGGATAGGGTGTAATCGAAGTTTGTCAATGGCAAAGCAACTGGATAGTGGTTGTCAATCTCGACGTCGAACATAAGCATGGCTGAGTCCAGTTTGACTTCTTCGAATTTCAGGCCCGTCAGTCGTGCAGTGGGTTTCCTTATATTGAGAGTTTCCTGAATGGTTTCACAGCCTGCTGAATAAACTAACATCAGGGCTAGAGTAGAAATTAAATATCTTTTGGCTATCATACTGACATCTCCTTCGAAAAGATTATTATTGTTACAATAGTCCAGTTTGGCAAAGTGTTCAAGCATTTACTGGTGGATACACAGCAAAATTTTCCCACATTCTCTCAGATCTGGCGAGTGGGGATTGAAGTGCAACCCAAGTTTAAAATACGTAAATGTATGTATGTGTTAATTGTTAACTTTTTATTATCTGTTAATCACACCATTCAGAGAGGAATCCGTATCTTTTACCTAATGGGTGATCCGTCTCTAATAATAACAGGTGTTTATCCATTCCTAGTAGTAGATCAACCATAGTATTTTCAGGGGACTCATTGTATGGATGGTCTGACCCCCAAAAACTGTACCATTGTGAATTAGAGAGTATCCTATAAAATAAAGTAGTTTTTTTACTGAAAGGATGCGAGACGTTAGTCGGACAATGCACCGGATGTAGATGCCTCAACGTCCCGGTACACAGCCGGATGATCCTCAGGTAGCTTGCGCCACATTCGGTCAGAAATAACAACAATAATAGCGAAGCCAACCAGCAAGATGTTCCCTGCAGTGGTGATCGGAAAGACCGCCGTCAACGGATTCATGGAGTTCATGGAGGCATGAAAAACTGCCGGAGCCAGAATACAGCCATTCGTTCGGTTATAGACCCAGGCGAACAGGATGGTGATGAATGGGTAGAGCACAAACCGCTTCAGTAAGTAGCCGCCAAGTTGGTATTGCGCAATGTCGTTTGGAATATGCCAGATCACCATCAGGAACCATAATGTAAGGCATGCAACTAGAGGACTATACTTCGCTTGTAGCCTCTTTTGAGCGAAACCTCGCCAACCTGACTCTTCGTTAATACCACCGGTAAAAAGGAGCACGGAAAAGAAGGTAATGAAGATAGTAAAGGCAAGATCGGCTCCTTGGCTCACTCGGGGTAGCCATGCGTTGCCATTCAGGACATTAGTGATCCCCGTGCCAACGATAAGGATGACCGGAAATGTCAGCAAAGCGACCAAGTAGTAGACGATACTCCCCTTCGGTCTGACTAATGTTGACAACATCTTTTTGACGCCATCGGCGCCTGAAAACGCTGATGATATAACGAAGGTTGGAAGAAGCGCAACCGGCAGGGAGACCACCAAAAGTGCGATGAGGGGGGTACCAGGCTCAGCATCAAGATTGAGACGAGCGGTGTGTATGATTGCTGCGATAAACCACATGGGCAGGAAGACGGATAAGCGTCGGGTCAAAGAAACTCTCTGTCGGCCAGGTTGGATGATACGCGCAACGAGCATACCTGCAAGAACAGGACTATATGTCCCTATCCTTCCAAGAAACAAGAACAGAATCTGACGGAGCACATCTTCCTGACGGATGATGAAAAATGCCGGGAACAGCAATCCGAAGGACATGCCAATAGTCAACAGGAAGAAAGCCTCAATAGGATGCCCTCTGGTCCATTCTTTCAACCGTTGATTCATAGAACCTCCGTGTGACATTGTCCGCCTAACAATATTACATGGTTCCGTATAAGAATCCAAACAACACTGGTCTTGCAGAATAAGAACCCAACAAGCAAATCGTGGTTCAACTGTTAACCACTATCTATCAAAAAGATACAGAAATCTTTGCGATTTATCCAGGGTTTTATGCAGATCCACATAATATTTGTATTTTCATAAAAAATTGACTTTTTTTAGGACTCGATACTGGAAAAATTAGCAGTTGTGGTATCAAAACAGTAACAAGATGTCACTTGAAAATCAGTGTGTTTTATCAACTCCTGAAAGTGGTGACTTTTTGTGTGTAGCGCTTCAAGAGAATGTTCACGCCACACAAAAATTTAAAAGAAAGAAATCCTCACGAGACCATTCTTATCTCTTGAGGATTAAATTACGAAGCTTCTAACGCACGGGATCTGGGGCGGCGGTCACGCCAGCCCTAAGAGCCCGATTTTATCAGTTTTATTCATGCATAGAGACTATTTCTGCATGACCATCAACAAAAGCCACCGCCCTTAGCAATTCTTTTCGCTTGATGAGAACCTCTTTTGAAGAGTCCTTTGTCTTTTCAATCTCATAGACGTTTCCTGATGCTACCAATACATAGGCGTCCGGGTCATACAGCTCCCCAGCATACGACTGTAGATCGAACATTGTACGTGGTAACATGCCGTTATTGTCATCGGCATACATGTGGTAGGCAAGCGCGAGCAGCTTCACGTTTTGCATCTTATTATCCAATTCAGATGTTGGTACATGATCTACATGGTCAACTTCAAAATCGAATAGATCATTTAGTTGCATAGTCCATTTCTGCAAGAGACTCTCATTGTCAGTCCTCAGTACTTGAAAATGCCGACGATCCTTCATCCCAATCCAAGTATCAATATGTTCAATACCATCAGGTGGCTTGAGAAAATGCTCCTTAGCATGTTTAGGAATATCACGTACATCATCACTCTTATAGGTTGCAGTTATCATGTAATACATTTTCTGTATCCTTGATTAAGGCTCTGATAACGATCTGGCTAACCGGCGGCATTTATGCCGTCCGCTTTGAGCCAAATGTTATGCCATTTGCTCGGTTTCCCAAAGGAAATGAGTAAGAGATTCATTAGTAGAAGGACGACCAATCCAGCAACACCCATTACGCCAATCGTTAGGCTATCTCCGCCTTTAAGTACGATGGCCGGCGTCATAGCAGTGCCATTAATCGCACCATGCATGATAGCAGCAGATATGACAGAACTGGAACGGATGCGTACATATGCTATTATAGGGCTGAACAGAATTGTCCACAACGTCATCATAAAAACGCCTGCTATAGGATGACCTGGGTAATTATAACCGTTAATGATGAATGGAAGATGCCAAACACCCCAGACCGTGCCTATTATCCAGGATGATTTCCAGAAGCCCAGGCTGGCTGATTCGTGAATAAGCAATCCACGCCATCCTAATTCCTCACCGAAACCTGCTATCCCGTTAATCGTTAATCCAGCCAATGTGCCAGCAATTAGAGTCAGGATAAACGGATGCACGGGTAGGAAAGATATATCTGTAACTCGTTGATCTATAGGGATGTTTTCAAAGAAAGCAAAGACATTTGCCTCGGCAGGATTAAGAGTGATGGAAACGTCAGGAAATAGGACACTTACCAAGGTTGTGCCGACAGCCAGAAAAGCTGGCAAAAGCAGTGCGATAATAAACCATCTATTTATACGAAAAGATACACCCAATGGCTTCAGTATGTTTTCGTGGAATATGAACTTTTGGGTGATGATTGCTGATATCATTGGTGTAAACATAAATAGAACGGCCACGATAAACCAAGGAACTGTATATAGTCTGATTCCACACGAAAAGGCGCAAAACGCAATCGTCCAGCTCATAGCAAAAGTAAGAAGAAGAAATATAAAACTCTTTTTCATTTCGCTGACCAGCATAACAATGTTTATACAGTTTGCATAAAACAGGGAATGCAGACT
>LSSI01000041.1 GCA_001595945.1 Thermoplasmatales archaeon SM1-50 | reverse complement strand
TTCTTGTAGAGGTCCCAAACTTATCAGCAACTTGTTGTTGCGTTAGTTCCGCCCTTAGATATTCAGAGATGATATTTTGTTTAAACTGTTTCTCTTTTTGTTGTCTAATGTCTCTGACCCATTTATTAAAACAATCTGGTGAAACGCTCAGCATATTCACTAATTGTTTGGTATTGTTCCCATCAAACATTTTTACAGCAAGTCGTTTTTTGTCTCTGTTTGATAACTGCAAGCCATGTTTCGCGTTTAATTCAATAGCTCGAGTTAGGATTTTATCATCATCACATTGCTCAATTGTTACCTTAATCTCGGTTTTCTCTCGGATTTGATGTGCTCTCAATCTATGAAAACCATCGATTAAGATATTGTTCTGGTTAATTGTAATCGGGGGTAATATATCGATGTTTTCAGCGTATTCCTTTATCTTTTCTTCGTTTAAATGTTCTCTTGGATAAAGGTCTCTAATTATTTCTATCTCTTTTATCAGTTTTTTTATGGGTTGTGTTTCCGTTATTTGTATTTTCTTATGTCTCTCCATTTTTTCATATCCTAAGCACCTTTTTGAGGGATTCACTCCCCATGTGCTTTCAAACAATTGTATTCTTGTATATAAAATCAAAGTATACAATAAGAGATTTTTTCTCCATATAAATAACTTTAAATAAAACAAAACGTTCCTCAACGAATAATGAATAGGCGATTAGGTAGTAAACTCCAGAGTGGAATTCTTAATTGTTTAAATGATGAAAGAGTAGATAGTGTACCAGGGATTAAGATTAGACAAACCTACACGATAATCGATTATCTATTGGAAGAAGGTTACATAAAACGTCCTGATAAACGAAGAAAAAATTATGAGAAAAAATGCAAACAAATTCACATACAAGTTTGTAGAGCCATAAGGAATTTGGCACGGGATGAACCAGATAAAGGTATTAAACCAATTATTAAAGTGAAGAGAAAGGTATGTTTTGGTCAAAGAAAAGAAACATTTTCTTATCGACTTGGATATAGAAAAAAAACAAAAAAAGAACATTATTATAGTATCTGGTTCCAATATATCTATCCAGTAGATTTCGAACTGTCCGAAGAAGAATATTGAACTAAACGAACGGAAATACCTAACCATTTTCATATTCCTTTTCAAAACATTAATTATTTCAACTCTTTTTCTTTTTCTGCATGTGAAAGTGTATGACTGAAGATCATAAGATTGTCAGAGACCCGATTCATGGCGATATAAAAATCACTGGATGTCTTATCGATTTGATTGAAACTCCCGAAGTGCAACGTCTCCATAATATTAAACAGCTTGGATTTGCTCATCTTGTTTTCCCTGGTGCCCATCATACCAGATTTGAACATTCGCTTGGCTGCTCTATGGTTGCCTCTCAGATCGCTGATATTCTTGCTCTGAAAGAAACTGAAAAAAAACTTTTAACCTGTGCTGCTCAATTACATGATATTGGGCATGGGCCGTTCTCGCACACGTTAGAATCTATTCTGTTGCAACGATTCGGTGTTGACCATGTTGATCTAACAGAGAAACTTATTCTTGGGAGCTATGCTGTCTTCGATGGAAATGAACAACAGTTTATTTCAGCGTCTTCGGTTCATGAGATTCTTGACAAACATCATGTAGAGAAAAAAGAAATTGTGAAAATAATTAGAGGAAATATTTCTAAAAGAGCATACCTTGGGCAACTTTTGAATAGCACGATTGATGTTGATCAGTTAGATTATCTTATGCGTGACGCATATTATACTGGTGTTGCCTATGGGATGATTGATCTTCAGCGCCTTTTAAGAACGATGATGATCTACAAAGAAAATTTAACGATGATGCGCAAAGGGGTAAACGTCGTGGAAAATATCCTTATGGCTCGTGCATTGATGTATTCATCGGTGTATTTTCATAAGACCGTACGTATCCCGGAGCTTATGCTGTCAAAAGCACTAGAAGAAATCTCTGACGCTGAGCCATTTGAGTTTTTCCGGATGACTGATGCAGAGATTATGATTTCTTTGAAATCGATGGGCCGCTTTCAGCGGGAGATTGTGACCCGTCTGAAATATCGTGATCTCTTCAAACAAGCTTACGCAGTTTCTTTGTTTGATTTAAATAAAGAAGAGATAAAAATTGTCAAGACACTTGAGGATGTGTCTATACGACGACAAAAAGAACATGAGATTGAGGAGGTTTTCCATATACCGAATGGTCATATCATTATTGATGTACCACGACCTGAGTTGTTACGCGCTGAGCCACGAATCAATAATACGGATATTCATGTTATCAACCGTAATGAAATGAAAAGCCTGGATGATTTTACCCCTGTAGCTTCAGCAATTCGTTCACGTGTTGCACCTGATTGGGCTTTGATGCTTATTACCGATGAAAAATACAGAAAAACTGTCGCGAAAAAAGTAAAGCGATTGTTGTTCTCTTAGTGTTATGGCGAATAAGGAGAGAATGGGGAAGTTTGAAGGTGGTGAGGAGAGATTAAAAAAATTGTTGCCTCCCCCATTCTTAAGTTGATAAGGAGAGATAGTATATAAATTTTTTTATAGAATTAATATATTTTGTATAAATACTTTATGATAAATATCCGATATTATTAGATAATATACATGAATAATTTAATATTTATAGTTAATTTTTAATATAATTAATGACCATGTCGATTGTCGAGTGTATGACGTCTGGTGATGAAATATACTGTCCCGCTGCTATGTTTGCAAATAGTAATCGTTCGTCATCTGCAAACCCAAGAAGATCCCCAAATATATTAGCCGCGTTCCAGGCGTCACCTGCACCAGTGAGTCGGTTCACCATCGACAGAGGAATAGTTGGTATAACCGTTGATGTTCTATGAAATGAGCTTGAAAAAAACGATGTATGTAAATCAATACGTGCCTGTATGGTCTTTTTCAATGATTCTGCTGCAGTTATCATTTCCGTTTGTGTAACACAATTGCTATGACTATAATATCGTAGTTCGTTTTCATTAAGTCCAAGAATATCCAAGTCAGGGTTCATAAGCACCTTTTGAATAAGATTAGGGATATCATGGCGACGGGGAGAGGGATCACCAGAATCAAAGAACGTTCTTACATTCTGTTTCTTTGCAATCTGGAAAACATTGCAAGCTAGATCCGTTCCAAAACGATTAAGGTTCCAGTTTGTCACACCCACAAGGTTTGCAGATGTTATCAATTCGAAATCATGATCTGTTAAGCGCTCAAAGGAAAACGTGGCAACAGATCCGGGATCGCCAAACATGATATTTGCATGATGTTTTCGAAACTCAACGGCAGTGGTACAAGCAAGAGCGCCATCGTTTTTGACTCCTGAGAGATCCACACCGTTTTTTCCTAAGAAGTATTTAAGAATATATGAACCAAACGAGTCGGTTTGACAAATCAAATGAGCATTTATGCCAAGTCTTGCAAGCCCCAGAGCAGTGTTGGCGGCATTTCCTCCTTGATGGATTCGTTGGGGGATCCCAGGGATGTTACCTCCTCCCTGTTCGGCAATGGTTTTTATGTCATTGCACGTCGTTTCAACGGAATCGAAACAGAGAACATGATCGACAAAGAAATCAGGAAGCATCACGACATGTACTCTAGGGAGTTTCTTTTGATCAATATCTTGCAAACGCTGTAGTAATCGTTTCTGGAGGGATAATTGCATGGACACACCACAACAGTATCATGTTTCTTCTATTTTAGCTTAAACACTTTTCTTTTTTTGTGTTTTTGATACAAAAAACAATAAAAAACCTGCTAAATAGAGAAAAGTATATATAGAAGGTCAATACAGATATATTGCGAATTAATTAAAATTTCAAAGGCAGGAAGCGATTTAAAAAAGAGAATGAAAACGTAATGGAAAGGAGCTTTTATGACAATTATTACGCTAGATGATTTATCAAAAGCTATAGCAAATCGCGTTGGGATTGACATAGAAGAAGCACGACGTGACGCAGGGTTTGTCATGGATATTTTCGGGTTTGACGACAGGGTCATTGACAATGTACTTGACCCAGAAGATCGACAGCTATTCTACATCCTGGAAGAAGAAGGTATGCTTACGACCGAGCGAGAAGAAACCACTCTGTATGATGGACGGGAATGGCGTACTCATTACTGGCGTCTCAAAAAGGATACAATCGCTCGTTATTCCAAGGAAAACAACCAGGAACGTAGCGGACTTATTGTTGATAAGAAACAAGCGAAGAATTTCTCTGACGAAGACATCTACGGCACCATCGAAGAAGATATGTGGACGACAACCAGAAAAATAGGATAAGACGATTTGACTTTTTTTTCTTCGTTCTTTTTTCTTTGATAAACTTAATAAATTACTTTTAGTTGAGGTGTCACTTATACAAGAGTTTCTTTCTTGGGTGAGCGTATGGCAAAACGAAAATATATCATAAGTTCCGAATCTGTTACCGAAGGACATCCAGATAAAATGTGTGATTTAATATCAGACGCAATTCTTGATGAAGCGCTTCGGCAGGATAAAAACTCACGGGTTGCAATTGAAACGGCGACAAAGAATGGAGGAGTGATGGTCTTCGGTGAGATGACCACGGAAGCATATATCGATATCCCTCATGTGGTCCGTGATACCATCAAAAAAATCGGGTACACCAAATCTGAGTATGGTATCGAATGGGAAACCTGTTCTGTCTGGGTTCAGATCACAGAGCAAAGCCCGGATATATCACAGGGTGTTACAGCAATAAAAAACGTCCATAAAGAACAAGGTGCAGGAGACCAAGGCATGATGTACGGATACGCCTGTAACGAGACAAAGGAATTCATGCCCGTGTCAATCCTCCTTGCACATAAACTAACAAAACGCTTATCAGAAATGAGAAAAACCAGTAGGATCCCTTACTTGCGACCCGACGGGAAATCTCAAGTGTCA
Source organism: Thermoplasmatales archaeon SM1-50 (assembly GCA_001595945.1). Lineage (GTDB taxonomy): Archaea > Thermoplasmatota > E2 > DHVEG-1 > DHVEG-1 > SM1-50. The sequence continues at coordinate 12,212 of LSSI01000041.1, read as the reverse complement.
ATCGAATACGACGAAAAAGGAAAACCCCTGCGGGCCCATACGATCGTCGTCTCTTCTCAGCACGATGGCGGTGTCTCCCATAAAAGGATTCAAAAAGATGTGATCGAGACGATCATTAAACCTGTGTGTAACCAATGGATAGATAAGGATACCATCTATCATATCAATCCAACAGGCTCATTTGTCCGAGGTGGTCCTTACGCCGATGCTGGTTTAACTGGAAGAAAGATTATTGTCGACACGTACGGCGGTATTGGTAGACATGGCGGTGGAGCATTCTCAGGAAAAGACCCAAGTAAAGTTGATCGCAGTGCTGCTTATGCAACACGGTACATCGCAAAAAACATCGTTGCCGCAGGTATTGCTGAGAAATGTGAAATCCAGTTTGCGTATGCAATTGGTGTCGCAGAGCCGGTTTCAATAAACATCGATTGTTTTGGGACAAACAAGATTCCTCTTGATGAAATCGAGGCGCTTATAAGAGAATTTTTTCCTATAAAACCTGCTGATATTATCGGTCAACTGGATCTTCGTCGACCAATATTTAAGAACACCGCTGCATATGGTCACTTTGGACGGGAAGAACCTGATTTTACCTGGGAGAAGCTTGACAAGGTAAAGATCTTAAAAAGTGAAACGAAGCTTTAGCACGAAAAATCGTTCCAAAAAATCAGGTATTTACTCAATTGGTTTTAATCCAAGACATCTACTTTATATAAATGAAAATGTCTGGGACATTTTATTTTTCCGTAGGCTTTCTTAATTGTGTATTTCTTCCCATTTTGATGTGTTGTATTGGTACAAATATCAAACGAGTCGCAGCCAATGTTCTTACAATCTTTCTTTTCTACGGTTATCGTTGTTCCCTCAGGGAGTTCTTTGTTGATTGTGACTGTTAATGGGAGTTCTTCTACCTCTACAACGATCACACGCCCTTCATGGAGATTGCAGTCATGTGATTTTTCTCGCAGCTTCGTAATTCGGTAGCTTCGGCCTGGCTTGAGATTAAAACAAACGGTTTTTAATTGGCAGTTTTTGCATTCGCTGTTCGAACCAAGGTAGGTGAATTCTTGTCCTTCCATCGCGAGTTGTTCGCCAACAAGGGTCACAAGAACCATTATATCACTCCTGTTATTTTCGCAAGTTTCTTTGCGGCATCCTCCGTTAATCCCAATTCACCAAGGATAGTATATCGATCAGGGCGTATCTTCTGTGCGCCCATAAGAGCCTGGATAATCTTTTTCTTTGGGATGTTAAGCTCTTTGGCTGTTGCTGGAGCTCCAATCATTTTTACTGCATCACGAATTTGTTGCCAGTCTCCTCCATGGAGATACATCATCATAATAGAACCTATTCCACATTGTTCCCCATGTAATGCTTTTCCTGGTGCGATTGAATCAAGCATGTGGGAAAACATATGTTCAGCACCAGAGGCAGGACGTGTGGTTCCAGCAACGCTCATCGCTACTCCTGAAACGACCATGCATTTTATTGCTTGCCAGACTGCTTCTTCCAACCCTGTCCTAATATCCTCTGCTTTTTTGAGTAACAGTTGGGAGGATGTGGTTGAAAGGGATGCAGCAAAGGTACTGAATTCTTCATCTTTTAATCGATGAGCAAGCTCCCAATCTTTGACTGCGGTGAGATTTGATATCACATCAGCACATCCAGATGCGAGCATCCGATAAGGGGCTCTCATGATGACTGCAGTATCAGCAAGAACCGCCATGGGAGAAAGCGCGGTTTTTGATATGGATCCTTTTTTATCCTTTAGTGCTGCCCGGGGTGATGCCATGCCATCATGCGAAGCAGATGTAGGGACACTGACAAAATTTATTGATAGCTCATAGGCAGCACACTTAGTAACGTCAATAACGGAACCACCACCAACACCAAGGAAAAAATCAGAGCCCGTTTTTTTTGCTTCTTTTATGACTGTATTGACCTCCCGAATCGTGGGCCATATAGGAAATACATTACGTTTTATCAGAGGTAACGCGAGGACAACCATGTTGACATCATATCCGGCACCAGAAAGTATCTTTTCGATTCGATCGCCGGATATTTTTTTTGTGTTCTTGTCGCAGACAAGCAAAATACTATTGCTTGGTGCGAGATGATTGCATATTCCTTTAATTTGGTCGGTTGTATTATGACCAACGATGACTTCCCTGGGGAAGATCATAGTTTTGAATTTAGTAAATCGCTCCATGATGGTTTTAGGGGAGTAATCTACAGGTTTATTATATTTTCTTTATAATGTAACGTAAGCTTTATTAATCAATCCATTGGAAATTGAGACTTTTCATGTTGGACAATAATTGATCGTCACTCTTTTATGTAATTTTTTTAAAACATGCTATAGATTATTGATCTGTTACGTGCGAGTGTTAATTTCTTTTGGATAAACCATTTCGTTTAAAAATGCCTATTAATAAATCACGTAGAAATCCAGGATATCAAGAGAAGAGATATTGTGAGTATTGGTAGCTTTTACAGTTAAGGTATGCAATCCGCGTGTTTCTCTGAGGCCCCAGCAGAAAGGAGCTTCTGTATCAACATGTTTTGATACATCATCGATAAAGAATTCTACTGAATTTGTGTTTTCCGCTGTGACTTGTACAGTAAGAGGTCCAATAATTCGGGCTGCCGCGTTCTGTATAGGGAGTTTTTTCAGAAGTGTTGGGATCCCTATTCCATAAATGTAGGTGTGATAGTAGAACGGTGTTGTGATGTATACTTTTGGTGCATCTGGTTTTGGGTTTCCATAGACCCCCTCGACGTACATCACACCAGTGCCTTCACCATACCAATCCGCGATCATATCTGCATCATAGGCCATCCGGAACCACCCTTTTTCTCCCCATTTCGTTCCCCAACTATTTTTTACAATCCAACAGTTCTTACTATCATCATAGCCAACGATGGTGACGACATGACCTGCCACTGGTCTTCCTAAATGATGTTTGTACACCCCTCCGAGATAATAAAAGAAATCTCTCCAGAAATGGATACAAATGACAAGCGGTCCATGTTCTATAAGTGCTTGTTTCATAGCGTTGACGGAATGATTGACCCATCCCCATTCCGTGATTTTCACGGTCCGGTTCTCCCATCCAGGGAGACTTTCAAAAAGATAATCCATCGGTCGATGTGGTTCAGGAAAGCAACCTTCATCTGGGACGCCATGTTGTATGAGATAATTTGCCGCATCAACGAGATTCACGTATCCTTTCTCGATGGTTCCTCCTGCATAGTAGTAGAGGTGATTGTCTGAAAGGTCAGGGTTGTAGCGTTCCTGAATCTGATACTGCATTTTTGTTTCCAGGGCTGCACATAGTGCATACGCCTCGCAGGTAGGTGCGGGTGACTGATCTTTTATAGGGGTTGTATAATCGATTCCATTGATATCTCGCCAGCTAAATGTGGGTGGTAGCAGAAGCATTTCGTGATTGATATCGTTTTTCGTAAAACTTGCCTGGGTTAGTGGCAGAAGGAGTAGTGCCAACAATAACATGGCAAATATTTTCTTCATTATATTATCCCTTAATTATACATAATATTTTTACTTTATAATAATTGTCATAAATAATACATACGAGCGAAGGTAAATTAATATATGCTCATTTTCTTAGCCACGTGCATATGAACATTCCAACGACAATGCAGCGTTATAAGAACATTGTATTATTTTGTATATTATTTGGAAGTCTTACAATAATCGTTATTGGGTATCTGCTTGCCCCAACAGTGATTTATGACCAATGGATCTGGAAATATTACTGGGGACCGGTTGTTGCTGATGCAGCTGGTCATACAGTCTCACACAATGGTGTGATTGCTCAAGAGGGGTATACCCTTGTTTCTGAAATCACCTATGGAATTATCCTTATCTGTGCCCTTTATGGATTATATAAACTTTTAAAGAAACTTGAAATACGAATCGACTGGTATTTCTGCCTTGCATTGTTTCCTTATATTCTGTTTGGTCCGGTGACACGAGTCCTAGAAGATACTAACTATTTTTCCGATCCTTTTGTGTATTGGTTTATATCACCGCTGATATATGTTCAGACAGCCTTTTATGTACTTATTTTTCTTTTTTTAGGGTACTATCTACAAAAAAAAGCTTTTTCCCCGAAAAAAACGCTGCTTATCCTCTTGTTTATTTTTCTTCTTATTGATAGTGTCTATTCGATTCTCTGGGTTTTGGGATTTGACTATGGGGCTTCTATCATTGAACCCTGGTTCTTCTGTATTCTTTCCTTTTTCGCGTTTCTACCTTTGTTCTACCGGTTTCTAAAGAAACAGACGATGAAAATAAATACTATTATTTTTTCAGGAGGATTAATCGTTGCACTCCCATGTTTTTTCCTTATTGGACGATGGATGGTTGGGGATCAATGGAGCATTTCTACTGGAACCTATGCAAATGTTTTCTGGTTAATTATCGGTCTTATTAGTATAATCATTGGTATTGTTTTTCTCATTGCGTGGGTATATCGAAAACACGAGAGTGTCGCTGTGTATAAACATCCCTTGAATCTCTCAATGCTTGGGGGACATCTAATCGATGGGATAACTAGTTACGTTAGTATCTATGATCCATTGCGTATGGGTTTACCTACTTATATCGAAAAGCATCCTGCATCAAATACTCTTATGGATATATGGCCACCGTTATTTCCCCTTGTAAAGTTTCTCTTAATAATTCTGGTAATTTTTGTTTTTGACGTCTTTTATAAGAAGGAATTGGAGAGATATCCACGCTTAATTAATCTGCTTAAAATCGGTATTTTCATCCTTGGCGTCTCCCCAGGATTACGAGATTTATTGCGTGTTACTATGGGGGTGTAGAACGCTCCATCATACAAAAAAATAAAACAATAGAATTATAAACACCATTGTTTTTTCTTGAGGTATCATGAGACGTCATCCCGATTGGTTAAAAGTGCGAATCGGTGGGGGGGAAAATTTTTCTAAAGTAAAAACTCTTCTTAGATCTGCCAAGCTACATACGATTTGCGAGGAGGCAAAATGCCCAAATATCGCTGAATGTTTTGGTAATGGTACAGCTGTTTTTTTAATTCTTGGAAATGTCTGCACTCGGGATTGTCGATACTGTCATGTCACTCACGGAACGCCAGGTCCTTTAAACCCAAATGAACCAAGAGATGTTGCTGAAAGCGTGCGAATCCTTGGATTAAAGTATGTGGTGATTACATCTGTGACACGAGATGATCTTCATGATGGTGGTGCTGGGGTTTTTTATGACACAATAAAACAGATACGGCTTTTGAATGAAGAGTGTAAAATTGAGGTGTTAATCCCGGATTTCAAAGCAGATAGAGGAGCAATAAAAAAAATAATTGACGCAGCTCCAGATGTTATTAATCATAATATTGAGGTGGTGGAAGAGTTATTCCCATTGATTCGGCAGCAAGGAAATTACCAAAGAAGTTTGGAGGTATTAAGAACAATAAAAATGAAAGAAAAGGGCATTCCAACAAAATCTGGATTTATGGTAGGACTTGGTGAAACAGTCGAACAGATTCATGCGACAATGCGGGATTTGAAAAATGTTGATGTTGATTTTTTAACGATTGGGCAGTATCTCCAACCGACAAGGACACATGCAGAGGTGAAGAAATATTATTCGCCAGAAGAGTTTTCAGTGATGAAAATCGATGCTCTTCGCATGGGGTTTTTGCATGTCGAGTCAGGACCGCTTGTTCGCAGTTCTTATCATGCAGAGAACGCGCTTTTGTAACTTTTTTCTTTGAAACAGAACTTTATAAAAAGATAACGTAATATGGATGTTGACCATGAGATCTCAATCTATCTACAAAGTTCCTCAGGGGAAGTTACTGAAAATCTCCCTAGAATACAACCAAGACAATAACGTTATCAAGAACATTCGAATCACAGGGGATTTTTTCGCCTACCCTGAAGAAGCGATAGAACGGATGGAAAGAGAAATAAATGGTACACTGTTAGAAAAAAAGCAATTGCTTGAGAAAATCCATTCGATCATCAACGTTGACCATATTCACTTTATCGGTCTAGATGCAGAAAGTCTCGTACAAGGGATTTTGATGTGTAAACAATGAAAGAGCAATGGCGATTGTTACAAACAGGTCTGAATACCGCGTTTTCGAATATGGCTATAGACCAAGCGGTACTTGTCGCAAATAGTGACGGAATGGTCCCTCCAACGGTACGTTTCTATGGCTGGATGCCCCCCGCGATTTCGATTGGGTATTTCCAGAGTTTGACCGATGAGATCGATATTCAAGCGTGTGAGCGATTCGGTGTTAATTATGTACGAAGAATCACTGGTGGTGGTGCCGTATTTCATGAAAAAGAATTAACGTATAGTATTGTGATCCCAGAGTCTCATATAAAAATTCCAAAAAATATCATGGAAAGCTACAGTAGGATCTGTGGAGCTATTATGAAAGGTCTACAGTATTTAGGAATTGAGAGCGACTATGCTCCTATTAATGACATTGTTGCTGGTGGGCGTAAGATCTCAGGAAACGCTCAAACAAGGAAGTTACAAACAGTTCTACAGCACGGGACGGTTCTTATGGATGTTGATGTTGATAAAATGTTTTCTCTACTAAAAATTCCTAACGAGAAGATAAAGGATAAACTTATTGATGATGTAAAACAGAGAGTAACATCTGTGAAGCATTTTTTAGGCAAAGAGATGCGTTTTACACAAATCGCAGAAGCAATGAAGGTAGGCTTTGAGGAAGAATTTCAAGTCGAATTAATAGAAGGAATGTTAAGTACAGGAGAACTTACCTTGGCAAAAAAATTGGAAAAAGAACGCTTTTCTACAATACAGTGGAACCATAGACGATGAGGTGTAATGAACGTCAAGGTCTTGAAAGTTAATGCATTTACGGAGTCACTTCAGGGTGGAAATCCTGCGGGTGTTGTCCTTAATGCACCTTACTTAATCGACGAACAGATGAAGCAGATATCTAAAAAGTTATGTGTTTCTGAGACAGCTTTTGTTTATCCAAGCACGTTTGCAGATTTCAAAGTTCGGTTTTTTTCACCAACTATTGAAGTTGATCTCTGTGGTCATGCAACAATTGCTGTATTCTTTGCTATAGCATCAAAAGGGCTTTTTTCACAAAAGAAAAACAAGATCGTTACTCAAGAGACAAAAGTAGGTGTTTTACCAGTCACTATCTGCTCTGATAATAAGAATACGATTGATAAAGTTATGATGACACAGAGTAAATACGTATATAAAAATATATATCTTGATATATCTCTTATTGCTGATTCGCTCAATATTGACAAAAAAGATATCGAAGATACCTTGCCCAAACAAATTATATCCACCGGTCTTTTCACATTACCTATATGTGTAAAATCATTCGAGAATCTTAAAAACATGACCCCTGATTTTGAGAAAATCAAAAAAATATGCGTACAAATAGGTGTAGGTAGTTTCCATGTTTTCACGTTTGAAACAATCGAACCAAGTTCCGTTTACCATGCACGAAACTTCGCACCATTGTACGGTATAAACGAAGATCCAGTCACAGGAACTGCAAACGGTGCTGTCTCAAATTATGTAATGCGACATAAAAAAATCAAAAAAAATAATTTTATTTGCGAACAAGGAGATATCATCGGCAGACCAGGTAGGGTGTTTGTAGAAATAAACGACGACGAAATCAAAGTAGGAGGAAAAGCAAGAATAACGCAAGAAACACAAATTGAGATATAAACAGCTTTATATCTGATGAAGTCCTAGGTTCTCTGCATATTCTCTGACCTGCGTCACCTCCTCCGGAAGAACTGGTCTTGATATTTCTTTATATTCATAAGCTATATATTCAGGTCTATATTGAGCCATGATATTTACCACAGCATCTGGCAGATTTGCCGCTATATAGTCCATAATTGGTTTTGAACAACACTCAATGTGATTTGGCAGCACCAAATGCCGTATAATGACCTCTCCATCGTGATACGCATACATATGATTTCTTTTCACAACTGCAACATAACCTTCGACACTAGAAAGCCTCTTTGCACAGTCATCGTTCCCATACTTGAAATCTGTCAAATATATATCTATTAACCCTCGTAACAGCTTCATTGTCTCTTCAGAACAGTACATGTTTGAGTTCCATACTTGTGCAATATTACAGTCCAATTGCTGCAGAACTTTCAAGATATAGAGAATGTTTGATGTTGGGTCCCCACCGACCCAGTTTACATTTCGCGCCCCTTCTTTTTTCCGCTGTTGTATCGTGAGTGCAAGTTGTTTAGGTGGTATGATAATACCGCAGGGAACCTGACTGATATCCCAATTCTGACAAAAAACACAATGAAATGTACATCCTGAAAAAAAGACCGTATGCGATGGAATAAGCACTGGTTCCTCACCATAATGTAAAAACTCAAGTGCGATACGAGACTCCTGGACACCACAAATTCCATGGGTTTTACTTCGATCCACTCCGCATCTACGCTCACAGAAACAACATGCTTGAAAGAGACGATCTGCAAGTTCAATTTTTAGATCAAGAAGCGATGATGAAGGAATCGTGTTTTGGACATTGAACAAACTAGCTGCCTTATCATGAATGTTCCAGAGATCATCGATTGATTGAGTTTTCTCAAAAGAAACTGGGACCTTTTTACAATTCAGATATACAGAAGTTCCATTTTCTTCAATGATATCATGGTATTTTGGTAGAAGAGACCGTATTGTCATCATTTTTGATATCATTAAAGAGAATTATAACTATTTTGTATACCGATCAATATCGATTTGCATACCATTCCGAGCTGCTAAAACGGTAATATCAAGCTTCTTAGATAGTTTCTCTGCGATTTCCCATGGCTTTGCTTTTACCATTCCCATACCAAAATGTGTCAGAATCGCGAGTCTTGGCTTGTTTTGCGCGATGATTTGTTCTGCTTCTTGTAAGCAGAGGTGTTCAATACTGCTTTTATCTTCTCTCAACACCACGTTAATAATGAGGATTTCACCTGGAAAATATGAGGCAAGATCTGAAAAATAATCCGTATCGGTTATCAGAGAAATACACCAGGTCTTTCCTCTGAAATTAATACCGTAGGTTTCAACCCCGTGTTTTAACTGTTTTGTTGTTTCAAAAGAGATATTTCCTAACTGATATTTTCCCTTTTCTTTGAGAATCTCAATCCGTTCTACATTCTGTCTTACATGTTTGAGAATCACCGGGTCATTTTCCAAAGCGTCTCTTGGAGCAAACACGACACCTTTCTTTTTAAATCCACCGTTTGTCATCGCTTCAATCATAATGTTGATATCATTGGAATGATCGAGATGACGATGGGTAAGAATAATTCCTTCTAATTCTTGAGGATTAAGCTTTGGTCTGCTGGATAGGCAACGGAGAAGAGAACCTGGACCGGGGTCAACCAAGAATATTGTCCCATCAAGGTTAAACCATATCCCACCAGAAGCTCGAAGCTGTTTCATGACAACAAACCGTGCTCCTGCGGTTCCAAGGAATTTAATCAGGTTCATGTTACTGCATCTGCTCTACCGATTTAGTTTAACTATGGGAGAGTAAATTATTTACATTGCATAGGTGATATTTCTATATGAATCTTTTTACGTATACCTATAACCTTGTCCGGCAGATTCCCCCTGGAAGAGTTTCAACGTATGGCGCGGTTGCAGAAGCATTAGGTGATAAAGTCGCAGCAAGAGCAGTTGGTCGAATGATGAACCAAAATCCAAACGCGGATGACATGCCCTGTTATAAGATCGTATATTCTGATGGAAGACTTGGTGGATTTGGACTTGGGATACAGGATAAAATTCGGCGACTAACGCAGGATTCAATACATGTTGAAAATGGAAAAATAGTAGATTTTGATACCGTGTTCTTCGATGATTTTCAAACAGAATATCCGTTAAAAACATTACGTCAGGAACAACTACAGCTCAGCAAAAAAGTTGCGCTTCAAAATGATTTTAACGATGTAGAAACAGTCGCTGGTATTGATGTCGCATATCCTGACAACGAGTTTGATGAGGCGTGTGGAGCCTGTGTCGTGATTGAGTATAACACCAAGCAGATTGTTGAAGAGTCCATAGTGTTTTCACAGACGGATTTTCCATTCATTTCAACATATTTTGCTTACCGAGAACTTCCTCTTGTTCGGAAACTTATGAGTAGTCTTCGGTCAAAGCCATCTTTGCTACTTCTTGATGGAAATGGGATTATCCATCCTGCTTATTGCGGATTTGCGTCTCATGCAGGGATTACTTTGGATATTCCAACGGTCGGTGTGGCAAAAACACTGCTCTTTGGGACGGTAAAAGATTCCAAGGTGATTATTCACAATGAACAACGTGGATATGCATTCGCTCTAAGGAACGAAATGAGACCTATCTATGTATCACCTGGGCACCGCGTTTCCCTTTCAACCAGTCTTAAGGTAGTACAGCACCTGAGTATTTTTAAAAACCCTGAACCATTACGACATGCCCATCATCTCGCACAACAACAGCTAGATCAGAGACGGTAAATCCTTACTTGAGACGACAGGGATGTCGTGATCATGAAATAATTGTTTAAAGCTAGTCACCTCTGATTTTTTAAGTGCTTTTTTATGTAAATAGGCGCCAAATATGTTTGGAGTGGCTTGTATTGTTTTCTGAATCATCGTCCAATCGATACTGCCTGAATCGATATGGTAGGATGGTATCATGTGACCGAAGGCAGCTTTTTTTTGAAACACAACATCCGTGAATCGTGGGGCGTAATGACCTCCACCTACACCAATTAGTACAGGTATGTCCTTTGGATGCTGTTCTTCATAATGATATCTTCTAAATAGCTCGAGAAGTGATGTCGCAATAATCGATGCAGGCTCTTTTTTTTGCCATTGAACCTCAGTGCTCCCTACCTCAATAAACAGTGTTGGTATCTTGAGAAATGGTCCGTGATGAGTGACTTCGTAACAGACCTGATAAGTAAGATCTGTTTTGTTAAGGTTTTTTTTCATCAATCGAAGCAGAAAGGTCATTGTTCGTGGTGCAGCTGGAACTAAAGTTTTTGATTGTCCACCAAATTCAGCATCTCCAAAATTTCCTATAGGATGAACCGTTAATGTCGGTTTCTCCATTTTACTTCGGTGTCTTGAAAGAAAAATTGCTATCTTCGGTTCAATATGTAATTGTCCTTGTACTTCTCTATCAATGTTCTCATGTCGTATTTTTTTATCAGGGATAGTAACAAGAACTAGGTTTTTCATCATGTGATGTCTAAAGACAGGGGAATTGTAAAAAATTCCGTAATCCTCCCAGGTCGTTTGTTGTAATAAACTGTTTTTTATATTCGTACTCGCTGGATCTTCTGTCGATGAAATCAAAAGAACAGTCATATATGATATACAACAAAAAAGGTGTTTTTGTAATTTACGTTACACACTGTTTTGTTCGCTGATAAGTTTCTTAATACGTTCAACATGAACAAGATAACGAATCCGGTTCTCCACACTGCATATTTTTGCGATAAATTGGATTTCCTGTGCTTCTTCTTCTGTCGATAAAAGCCCAATAACTATCATGTAACAAAACGGTTATTTTGTTCCTTATAAAGTTTTGTTGTACAACCGTTATCGATTTATATTATAATGAAAAATATAAATGCGTTTTTTCATCCTCTTTGAATCAATTTGTTATATTCGTAATTCACTTTGAATACCTCTATCATTTTCGCTTGATGCCCCCTTGTCCTAATCACTGGTTATTAATAGGTCGTCTTCATTTGGGATGGATAATGGTACAGCTTTCACCGATTGTCTGTAAGGAATATCTCTTACAATTTGAAAAAACCTTAATCATGGGCGTCCTTAACATAACCCCTGACTCCTTCGCAGACGGCGGACGCTTTAATGATCTTGAGACAGCGGTTGCCCATGGAAAAAAAATGGCCTCAGATGGAGCTGACCTTATTGACATCGGTGGAGAAAGCACGCGACCTGGCTCGACGCCTATATCAGAAAAAGAAGAGATTGCCCGAATATTACCTGTTGTGAAGCGGCTCTTAGATGAAGTTTCCATCCCTCTCTCTATAGATACGTATAAACCACAGGTCGCGGCTGCATGTCTAAAAGCTGGAGCTCATCTTATCAATGATATCACAGGTATGACGAGCCCAGAGATGAGGAAACTT
>LSSI01000040.1 GCA_001595945.1 Thermoplasmatales archaeon SM1-50 | reverse complement strand
CAAGGAGAAAACTCCCGATAGTTCTGCGCCTGAAGCTTGCCTGTAAGCGGGAGACTCTCTTTATTGAGAATCTCAAAGAAATAATCAAAACCCCAGGATTCAATCATCTCAATGGAAAACCCAGTCACGGTCGGCAGCACATCTCGGACGATCTTCCTACCGTGGTAGGAAGGATCCCGCCATAACGCGTTAACTTTATCGATTGCATCAAGAACCGCCGGGATGTCATGCGTACGCAGTAACTCCTGCCGAGCGATCCGAATCCTGTCAATGATTTTCCCTAACGCCTCAACAGTGAACACTGGTTTACGAAGAATAATCCCATTGTTGATTTCCTCACTGACAAACGAAAGCTTCGTATCAAAGTGTATGCTAGAATCCCAGAAGAAACAGTCAACGGTTTGTCGTCCCATACATAACCCATTAGAAAACAACTGGTATTGTACTTGCGGTGTTTACTAGCTCCTGAGCTGCCTTAGCTTGATCCAGGATCACCCGAGAATCCCCATCCACAGTGAACAACCCCCTGATCAATCCCCGGATTGGATCCAGCTCCTTGAGGATGACCTTCTTCCAGTTCGAAAACGGTCCTTTGAACACGAACTTGGCCTGCTTCTCCCCCTTGACCAGATATGCATCTCTACATTTCCCATGCCATAAGTCAATGTAAAACACGACTTCGTCTTTCAATCCCTCATCCGGTGTAATCACAAACAGAAAATCACCTTCCCAATCCTTAGCAACATCCTCATAGGTCTTATTTTTATTAAGCTCCTCTTTAAAAATATGAATCCATTCATCCGACGGGAAGTTCACTATGGTCCTCACCATCCTTTTGCATCAACTCAGCCATGATAGCTGCGCATCCTCGACCCTCAAAACCAGGCATCCTTGTCACCTCAACATCCAATACAGGGCCTTCCCGGTTGCATTTCGGGCAACGCTCAAGGATCTTTACTTTATCACCAGTGATGATAAAACCGGGGTAGCTGTCCGGCAAGGGGTCAATAAAGGCAAAACGCCCGACCTGCTCGTATCCAAGCGGGTTGAGATTCTCATCAAGGACTAAGGGGATGACGACCGGGGGGATATGCTTGTAATGACCTTCACAACTCAGAAACACTGAACTGCACTCAGACATGGCATAGACATCATGGTATCGTTCTTCAGGAATCCCAAGGATTTCTGTGACCTTCTCCCGAAACAATTCTTCAGGAAGGCGTTTGTTCTCCTCTGCTTTCCAGCCACCACCGGTGAGAATCTGACTTTCTGGGAGACGCACTGTTGTTCCTTCTTTTTTCATTCGTTCCATGATCTGGTCAAGCCAGAACGGTGGTCCAGCGATGTTCAATCGTTTTTTGTTCTTCTCAGCTTCTTCTAATAAATGGATAACACGGAGGTCTGAGTTCCGCTGTACCAAAGGGCTGATTGTGGCCAATGCCTTTGCTTTTAACTTTTCTGAAAGACCAATCGTCTCATCCCGCTGCATCCGGAGGAATTGTGTGGTGATTTTCATGTCCAATGCGACATGAATGTTTGACGGGTCGTATAAATCATAGGCTATCCCAAAGAGACTTGCAATCGTCAGGTTTGTCTGTCGAGGATCAGGAATTAGCAATATAACTTGGTCAGTTGGGTTGTAATCCATTAACTCCATGACCGATTTCATCGCACTGTATTTCACCCTATTCCATGAACGGGTGTCACGCGGGATGAAACTGAATCGACCACTTGTACCACTTGTAAACATAATGCTGGTTCCTTTTCTATTGAACTCATCGATAATCTCATCATAGGATGGATTGTTGGATTTAAAAAACGGTTTCGGAAGCGATCCTGTGAAGATGGTTTTCAACCAGTGTAAAAACTTGTTTCCATCTGGGTAATCCTTGAAAAACGCATCAGGGAGTAGCGGTATTTTCTGTACATCGTATTCCGAGGTAATCTGATCAGGAGTGATTCCATTGACTTCGCAGACGCGATGATACAGAAAGTTGTTTTGATAGTGATGCTTAAAGGTATGATAGATCGCAGCAAACATGCGTTCCTGAGCTTTTTTGTAGTTACAAAAGAACATTTTTGGGGTATGCAATGCGCTGTCCACCGGGGTCCATTGGTCCTTTGGTGGTGTCAATTTCATCAAACGTTGTATACCTTGTTTTTCTCCAGATACAGAACTCATACGCTTCTCCTTTTTCTTCAGAACGTGATTTCGAACATTCAACGTTTTATTTTACTCCTCAAATTCATCAGTCACTTCTCTTAAAGATGCAATAACTCCATCAAGTGGTTTCATTAATCGTAATGCTTTAATCTTGTTTCCCTGTAATTTTAATCTGTTTTTCAGAAGAGCAATGGTCATGTTTGTTTCACCTTTGAGGATGCCTCGAAATGTTCCATAGCTACCCATTATTACAAATTCAGCTTCTTTTTCATACGAATCACCCGAACTGACTGTAAAATCTGTTAACTTTCCATTATCGATGTTTAAATAGAAATTCATCGTTGAATTCTCTGGAGGAATATGCTCAACAACACCAAGTAATGATGTTGTAACATTTTTCAAATCTTTTTCAGGATCAAGTTTTTCATGCATATACCTTTTACACTGTTCAAGCCATTCTTCAGAGAGAAATTTCACCATAGTTATTCATCCCCGATGATATTGTTCAGCAACTCTCTAAACAGTTCTTGGTCCTCTTTGGAAATTGCTTTCGCAATCGGAAAGAGAATATGTTCTTTCCTGTAAAGGCCCTTGAAATAGAAATTTAATGCAGATAAAATACCATCTATCATTAAGGAGTTTTCTTGCGATTCTAAAATTGCTTTATCAACACATTTTTTTGCATTAGCATCGTTATGGTCATAATAGAAATCATATTCAAGTACGGCAAATCTGCCTTGATCAAATGGACTAATAAAACCAAGTGCATGGATTAACTGATGTTTTTCACCTACCGTTTCAAACATATTAATCCATTCCAATAGATTATTTTCATATGCGGTCCAAATAACACCACCCATTGGTAAAAACATACGTTGTCTCATTAATCGGGATGGAAAGATTCTATGTTCATGTAACCAGACGATGTCCGTCATCTTTGGTTTTGAATATACTTTTTTAAAGAATTCCTGCAAATCTTTGTCATAAATTTTTGATATATTTTCAGGTGTTGCATCTAAAGCCTGTTCAAAATGTTTTTTCATAGGTCCGGCAAAAAGAGCTTTGAGCGGATCTTTTTCTTCTGAAAGTATCTTCATAAATTCACTATTTTTTAGGGTTGCGAGCTTGGGGCATCCTAAAATTAGAGCTGTTAGTGTTGACTTATCAATTGTATACTCCACCATGTTTTCAATTATTTTTTTCTCGTCTTTATTGCAGATAATATCAACGACATAATTTAATTTCATATATTTTTCCAAAATAAACTCGAAATCCTCTGCAATCTTTGGTGTTGGGCTGATAAATTCAGCTAAATATTTACGTGATAAAATAACATTTGAAAACCCTATCCCACGTTTTGCAACTGTAAATGACAAGTGGAGTGCATCTTTTATATTTTCAAATGGTACAAACACCGCTTCCTCATCATCAAAAACAGGATTTAATCTCACGGTTGCTTGTGTGACGATTAAAGGAGGAGTCAAGGATATATTCGTAAATCCGTACTCTGTTGAATACGGATTTTTTATCTCTAAATCACTATGTCTGCTAATGTTACCTTCATCATCAACAGATTCTAAATCAATAAAATTATCTGCAGCCCAACCGTATTTATTTCCCCAAGTGGATAGAATCCCAGTCGATGCAATATTTCCACATATATGTGCCCCTGCTTCCGCAACATTTGCTCGTAATTTATGTTTATGCGCCTCTTTTTGAAGGTCAAATGCTGTAATACCAGCACCAACAGTTGCTGTAAGGGTTTCGGTATCAATTTCAAGTTTTTTCATTCTCAGTAGATCAATAACAATTCCTTGTTCAAGACCAAAGGCTTTCGAAAGAACTGTTGGGGCAGCCATTGATAGAAGCGTACCTCCACTTCTTGGTAAAAATGGCAGGTTATGAATATTTGCATATTTTATTACCTTTGAAAGTTCTTCTGTGTCTTTTGGCATCACTATATAAAAATTTAACCCCGCGTCCGGAGATATAATCGAACTAATATAAGACGATACAATAATTGGATCATTTGTTGCCCATTGAGGTCCAACAATATCACGTAACCCTTTTAAATTTTCATCTTCAGGAATGTTTTGAAAATCACTGTCATTTAAACTTTCAACATATTCCTTTAAAGCTTTCGCTACTTTTTCAGGACGTAGTTGTGTAGCAAAATTACATTGTTTGTCACAAATTCCACAAAGCGAACAAGAATCGGTTATCTCAATTAATTTTTCAGTAGGTTTGACCTTACCTGACATAACATTTTTAAATATTTGCATACGGCCTTGAGGCCAATATGCAAGATACCCGTATTTAGTACCGGACGGGCACAAGCCGGTATCAAGAAAATCAAATCGGCACATACCACAATGGGAGCCTTTTTTCGCAATAGTTATAGCCTCTTCAAATTTTGAATTTCCAACTAACATTATTTTTTCCCTCATTATCGATTTTTTGATTCATATTTTTTTTCTTCTGAACATATATATTATATGATTAGGCAAGGTATTCTATTGGAACAATTATTTTGATTCATCTTTCATCTTATACTATTTTTTTATTGTTAATTCTAAAACATTAAAAGACAACAAATTCTACCCCAAAGAAATGCATTCATTAAATCTAGAAAAGCAATCCCCTCTTAAATCTTTTCTGTGATTTTTTGGAAAAATAGTGATTTTGTCTTAATTTTTTATAATTTAAAACTGACAGAACTCTTATACTTTTCTCTTATAGTACAGAAATTTTATTGAATGATTTACAATATAAAGCCATATTGTTGATATCGTAATGAAAATGAAAGTGTAAAACATATCACATATTGCTTTGTAATAATTGTTCTTGCAGGAGTGGTATTAACTGGTTGTGTATAAGAACAACAACCACCTGTAGAAACAATAGAATATTTTGCTACTGATATTATCAAACTGCTTATGCAAAAAAAAATTTACCGCCATATATACTTTTTTTCCTCGGTTACCTCACGAATTACTGCTGAAGATTTTCAAAATATCTGGACACAGCAGGTTATCCCCCTCAATGGTAATATCAAAGGAATTATAAAATCCAAAGTGACAAATGAATCCGGTTATACTGTCGTATATGTCACCTGTAATATTAGCAAAATCGCTGTCCTTGATGTTAAGATTTCGTTTAACGATAAAAAGAAAATCTTTGGATTGCTGGTTGTTCCAACACAGAAGGAGTTTAACTTTTCTCCCCCATCCTAAGCAAATCTAAGCGCTTTCACTGAAACAAATATCACTATCGGTGCAGGACAAAGAGAATTACTAGGGACGTTAACTCTTGCAAATGGTACCGGCTCATTTCCCGCTGTTATTCTTATGTATGGCTCCGGGCCAAATGATTGAGATGAAACATATGGTCCCAATAAATCTTTCAAGGATATCGTCTGGGGTCTTCCACCAAAAAGATTTGGTGATTTTACGCTACGAGAAACGAACAAAGCACTACCTTAAGGAATCTACAGCGATTCACAATTTCACGGTTCAGGTTGAAATTATTTATGATGCCATAGCTGCGATAAATGTGTTAAACAACATCTCTTTTTTGGCTCAGTCACGGATTTTTGTTCTGGGTCATAGTTTGGGTGGTATGATGACACCGCGTATCGTCTCGCAGGACGAGTGGATCATTGAATTTATTCTTTTTGCGGCACCGGCCCGTCCTCTTGAGAACCTGATATTAGAACAGTCACGATATCTTGCGAGTCTTTCTGGTAATAATCAATCTGGAGAGATTTGAGAGCTTGAGGAGCTCGTCATAAAAATTAAGAATTTAGATATCAACGAAAGTGAGTTTGTTCTTGGTGCCACAAAATCATATTGGGCGGATCTAGCAATATATTATCCCCTAATAACAGCACAAGCAGTATACATTCCTTTGCTGATCCTCCAAGGAAGACGGGATTATTAGGTTACGATGACAGATTTTACTCGATGGGATCAAATGTTCGTTGAAAATGCATCTGTCACATTAAAAAACCTATCCGGCATTGAATCCTCTTTTTATTCCTGAAACCGGTACTCCAACGAATGCGGAGTATCTGATTGAAGGGCATGTTTATGAGGAAGTTATTTCAGATATTACCTCATGGATGAAGGATCGATAGTAGCATCTTAAATTTTTTCTCTTTTTTTCTTTGATATCATCGATATGCTGATTTGATACACAGAAGAGTAATAAATAATATGAATCTATCTTTAATGTCACATTTAAAGAACGTTATATCAGGATTTTTCTGCTTTTAATGCAAATCCTGAGACAAAGAGAAATGATTTCCGATCATTTATTGGCGGGATGTTAATAGTGATCCCAGTAAATCCGCTTAGGTTCACCGCATAGGATTCTGCTCCTACCTCAACTCGTTGGAACCCTTGCAGTCCTAAAGCGAATATCGTACCATTTACTAGGGATAATACTCCTTTGGGCGCAAGTATTCTAAAGGGAATTAAATTAGTAAATAACATAGTAAGTACGAAAAACGGTAGAAATGTCAGCAAGATAATAAGTGCCACAATTAAACTAGATGCATTTTTTATCATGGTAATAATTCCTTCCAAGACTTGTACTGCTAACCACCATGCCACAAGCCCTTCACCAATCGCATTGAAGTAGCAGAAGGTATTTGAGATATTTTCGTCAGCGAGACCGGTTGGATAAAACGGTAGCGTTGTCTTTTCTAACATGAATACACCTGGGATATTGGGGGATATTTTTTGGTAGCTGTCACCAAAAATTCCTTTTTCATTCAGAAGTAATTCATATTTTAAAATCGCCTGATAATCGTTTCTTTCCTGTGCATCATATAACTTACTAAGATACTGTCGTATTTCTTCGGCTTCGGAAACTGTGACCATGGTCCTGATTTGTTTTGTTTGCCTCCCAAGATGATGGTTCACTTCTATGGTAACAAGATCGTGTTTTATTGATAGAAGGGTATTTTGTGATGAAGCCAAAGTAGGGGTGAAACCTGTCGCAACAACAAGTACAGCGGCTAAGAGACTTATGAGTACGATTTTTTTGTTCATTTTTTCCTCTCTATTGAATATTAATCGACCTCCTCTATTTAACTCTTTATATGAGTTACTCCCGTTAAATAAAAGCGGAATTGATACATTATATAAGCGGAAAAATAGGATCAAACATAAATTTTATCGTTTTAAAAACATTTAAATGACAATAATTCTTATTGTATGGCAAGGAAGTAACTCTCATGAGCCAAAACCAACTTAGAAAAAATCTTGGTAAAATTATTTTTGTTTGTGTCTTGTGTTTTTTATTTGTTTGTATCAGTACGCTTCCCGTGATGAGTAAAAACTCTGGTCAGTGTTTTGTAGCATCCAGTGTTGGTTCAACCCGTCAACGAAGCGAGGGGGGAGACATCCCGACATGGTCTATGGGTGATCAATGGGTGTACAAAGTCGATCCTCTCTACTTTTCGACCCCTAATGCATCTTTCTCTGGGGCCATCCAGAATTTCAAACAGAAAGTTATCGGAATGACGGATGGATGGTATCTGATAGAGATCACCGGTCAGATTAGCGGAGAAATCATAATTAACGGTGTCCTCGGGCAGCTTGCTGGGCAAATCACCGGGGAATCCTCCATCCGTGTTTCTGATCTTGCGGAAGGAATCACTGAGCTTCATTCCCAGGGGACGATTACCTTGCTGTTCGTACCGTTCCCCTATGAGATGAATATTGTCACCAGTTCCTCTCCTCTACTTGAATTGTATGATTTTCCTTTGTTTGTTGGGGAACAATGGCAGCTTGCCTGCATGACCTCTTTCTCAGGCTCGTTTATTGTTCAGGGGGTTTATGAGCAATCGTTTAATGAAAGTCAATGGTTCGATGAGATAGCCACCTGCATTCAAAAAACATCGATAAGTGTTCCTGCTGGGATTTACGAATGTTATGAGGTTGGTCGGTCGCGTTCAGAGAACCAAGCATGGTATTCAACTGATGTCGGTAATATCGTACAATCCACCGTCGATCAAAGCGATGAAAACATAACCGTCCACTTAGTTCTTAGTCTTCAATCAGTTGACTCTGCTGTGCAGCCGATTACCATTTCAGAGGACATCTCGCCAGCGATGGTTGCCCCTGGTGTGTCTGTTGTTGTTTCAGGTCAAGCGATTTCCTCTTCCTCTGGGAACCCGATTCAAAATGGTGTTATCTCTCTGCAGATCCCCGCGACAGGAAACAACTGGAGTACAACAACGAACTCTGCCGGGTATTATTCCATAATAATTGACGCACCAACCATAAGCGATGATACACTCTCAGGAAGAGAAACAGGCTCTGGAGGCGTTATTGTTCACTGCACGAGTGGGAGTCTTTTTGGATATCGCGTGAAAACGTTAACGACAGTTCATGATACCATGCCAGCGGTTCCTTTCGTTTATGGTCCAACACAAGGGAGAATCGGTGTCTCGTATCCTTATACTTTTGTATCAACAGATCCAGAGAACGATGAGGTGTTTTACTTTATTGACTGGGGCGATGGGACTAGTAGCAGTTGGCTGGGTCCATCTGCATCAGACGAGAATGTAACCGTAAGTCACACTTTTCAAAAAAAGGGAAATTACCTCATCAGGGTAAAAGCCAGGGACGTTTATTATGCAGAGAGTGACTGGGGGACACTTGAGGTAAGTATGCCGAAAACTTCACAATCTTCTTTTCTGTTACACTTTTTTGAACGTTTTCCACTTATCGTTCATATACTGAAACGTTTCATTATTAATTAAAACCAGATTGTATGATCCATTTATTAAAAAAACATATCGTTTTCTAAAATCAATGTCCTGGTAAAGAAAGCTACTACTTTATAAAGTATTATTCTGCAACATTGGTTTTTTTTAAAAGACATATTTCTTAAAGAGATACAATGTTCTTTGTCGCAATCTTCATAAGAAAAAGCATTATTCCTACAGTGCGATGATAAAAACAGAGTATTCAGAGGCACGAGTTTTGGAATTAGCAAAAAAATCGTATAAATCAGAAGATGCGAAATTCGATATCATCCCTGAAAAATGTGCCTTACTTGTTATCGATATGCAGAATGAATTTGTAAAACCACAGTGGTCCCCTTACTGGGTACCTGAGGCCAATAGACGAGTGCCAAACATGAAACGATTAATCCAACATTGTCGTAAGAAAAAAATCCCGGTGATATTCACGGTTTTTTCGAGAACACATCAGTATCTTGATCGACCTAGTACATTACCGCTTATGCCAAGTCGTTTCCCTGGTTTAGACATTGATCAATCATCGTTTTTCGTTAAAGGGGAGGTATGGCATGAACTTGCACCTACAGATGATGAGATTGTTCTTCATAAATCCTCTTATGGTGCATTTTTTGAAACACCATTAGAAACCATTTTAAAAAACCTAGGAAAAGATATAGTAATTATCAGTGGAACTCTTACCAACTACTGTTGCTCAACCACCGCACGACAAGCATATGAAAGAAGCTTTAAAGTAGTGTTTGGAAGTGATGTGACGGCAGCGCATTTCCCAAAGTTTCATGAAATGGAATTGCAGGTATTGCGGAGAGGTTTTGCAAAAGTCATGTCTTTAGATGAACTGCTTAAAGTGCTTTGATATACAAAACATTTTTATCCTTGACAAAACATTTAAATTAGTCTTCCGTATTGATAAAAAAAGAGGCTTGATTTCATCAGACCAAGAATCATCGGTATACTCCTTTGTCTTTTCCTCCTTAACCATACTGTGAGTGTTGTTCACGGAACAACAGCTGTTTTTTCGACATTAATTATAGATTCCTCCTTCCATCTTCCTCATACAATTGATCATATCGTGGTTATTATCGATGCACAGCTCTATCCCTGGATACAGAAGAAATTTCACAGATATCTCAGTGAAGTCGAAGAACGCTTCCCTGTTAGATTTTCCACTGTACTCGTGAATGGTCTTCGAAGCCTAAAACCTATCACGCCTGCTGAGATGAGACAAATCCTACAAAAAGAGTATGCGATAAATGGAACCGTTGGTGCATTGCTTGTTGGTCAAGTCCCATATGCAATATGGGAACAAGGTGTTGGAAACAACAGCGGTATACTTAGCGTATTCTACGAGGATATGGATGGTGATTTTAAGGATACGGATGCAGATGGTTTCTACGATTACCATATCTTCGGTCCACATGAAGGACCTGAAATTTGGGTTTGTTGGATGCGACCACCGATAATCGGGCAAGTGTTCTTTATGAACAGATTTTTAGAGAAAATTCATAGATATTATATCGGCACGTCAAGCACAATGAAAAACGCATTTGTCGCATGTCACGAAGATTACGATAACAATTTCTATGGACCAATTGGTGTCGTCCCTGTCTTACAGGAAATATACGGTATACCTCTTGTCGATACCGATGGAGAGGGAACGGATATCACCGTAGATGGCGAAATTTGGCGGCAACTCCGTAGTAATAGATATGAGATCTTTGACACATGGCAACATGCAAACTTCAGGTATCAAGCATGGGACTCTGGTGGTTTTTCTTCATTAAAAATCCTTGGTCTTCCCAACGGGGCTCTTATGACGTTTCTCTATGGGTGCCATAGCGCGGATTTCTGGGAAGCTCCAGGGACAACACCATTGAATGTCAATATCGCGGTTTCCTACGTATTTGGGCGATCCATTGGTCAGGCTGCTAGTGGGACCTCATGGAGTTATGGAACCGAATATAAATATATAATCTATGAGACGATGCGAGATCACAACGCGTATCTTGGGACCGCCTGGTTTGCGATGGAAGCATATGTGGAGACCGCCTCGTTTGTCCAAGAGCGATATCCTGATCGGGACCCCCATACCGAATGTGCAGGAAATACCCTAATCGGCAACCCGTTTCTTTACGTAAACTACGAAGCAACAGAGAGAATTAGATAAAACCTTACTTTTTCATGGAAATTCTGCATTTTTGTACAAAAAATTTACAGATACATTTTAATTCTCATTTACTCGTAAGAGATATGTAGGGATAATCAAATAAACCTCTTCAGGATTGTATCTTAAATAATAATATATATAATCAATAATTAGGTAGAGCATGAGACAAATACTTATAATTGCGATAGGGATTCTCCTACTCTGCGTGGGTTTTTCCGGTTGCATTAATCAAGCGGAAGAAGGAAATCAAAAACATAGCGAGTTGCTGACTATCGGTATATCAGAAGGTCCTCATGGTTTCTTTCCATGGATTGATAGTTATGATACAAATACCTTAAGTATAAACTTTAATATTTTCAATCCTTTAGTTGCGTTTGACAACAGTTTTAAGCTCTTTCCTAAACTTGCGAAATCATGGAATAACCCAGATAATTGCACATGGCGTTTTTTTCTTAGAGACGATGTTACGTTTCATAATGGATATAATTTTACTGCACATGATGTTAAATTTACGATCGATTTTATAAAAAATAATAAAAGTCATGTGCTACGGGATTTACTTACCGAGGTTAAAGAAGTCAATGTTGTTAACAATTATACAGTTGACATTATAACATTTCAACCGTTCCCCATTCTTTTAAACAAGTTGACAAATATACCCATCGCATCTCAGAAATATGTAGAAGAAACATCAGAAAAATGGCCTGTTGGAACTGGCCCTTATAAGCTTGAGAAATATGCATGCGAGGAGAACCTTACCTTAATACGATTTGATCAATATTCTATGGGTGATCCTGTCATAGAAAAAGTTATCTACAAAATCATAAAAAATAGCGAAGATCGAAAAAATGCACTCATCGCAAAAGATATTGATATTCTAGAACATGTACCTCAAATGTACATCGATGAGATACTCAATTGTTCAGGGATTATAATAAAAAAAATCTCCAATCCTACTGTATGGTACCTTGGGTTTGACTTTAGAGAAAACAATAGTAGTAGATTCCCCGGCGTGAAGAATCCGTTCGCGGATGTACGTGTAAGAAAGGCAATGTATCATGCGATTGATATTGATAGAATCATTAAACTATTGGACTTGGCCGCGGAGCCTGCCTCGCAGTTCTTATCTCCCTTGATTTTTGGGTATAACCCTGAAATAAAACGATTACCATTCGATGTGAATCTTTCTAGTCAGCTTCTTCGGGATGCAGGATATGAAAACGGGTTTACTATAACGTTAGATACCATAGAAGAATCTCCAATGCGAATAAAGATTTCTGAAGAAATAGCAAAACAACTATCAGAGGTAATAAATATCAGCGTCAATATCATTCCTGGAATGCAATATTATCAGAAATTATATGAACGGAACTTCTCCATTTATTTTCTTGGTTGGATCCCTGCGACTGGTGATGGTGGTGAAATATTTGATTATCTCTTACGATCTGAGAGCCATCCACTTGGTGCCGGATCATATAATTTTGGATTCTATTCAAATCAGACCATCGATTTAATAACCTCAGAAATCAGCTATACCATGGACCAGAAGACACGCTTGGATCGTATGAAACAGGGATTTAAGATCGCTATGGATGACGTTGCGTGCATCCCTCTTTACATAAGTGTCTGCAATATCGCTTTTCCGGAGTATCTCGTATGGAACCCGCGATCGGATCTTAATATTCTTGTGGAAGAAATTACTGTTAAATAATGGCGGGTACATACATTATTGTTGGTGCAGCAAGGAATGAAGAAGTTCCACAGTCTCAAATTAAAAATCATTTTTCCACTTCTTGTCATTCTTCTCGTGGTTTTCCTTACAAGCTCATTGGTGATTATTGATAGAGAATCCAAGGCGGCAAAAACATCTCTTATAAATACAGCCGCCTCCTTCTCAAGCTTATCAGCAGTCTACGTAATAGACAATTATAAAATTTTATATGAATCTGGATTTTACAAATTCACTGAGGTCATCGATGATTTGCTGAAGCTAAATACTGATCTTGTTAAAATACAAATTGTCGATGTGAACGGAAAGATTCTCTTTGACTCTATAGAGATTCAGGATGGAAAATACGATGAAAACACACTTGGGGAGCGATTCCTTGAAAATGCGACGTTAATCCAAAGAGCTGGAGAACCAATGTCCTCCCTCTTCATTAACGAAGAAGCACGCCATATCGATATCATCGAACCATACTTCGAGCAATGGGGCAGACACGATTATTCAGTACGATATATCTTTTCACTTGCTAGTTTGGATTTAATGACCTATGACCTAATTGTCACAATATCATTGTATTCCGGTGTTTTTATCATCGTTTCTTTTCTCCTGATATTTTTCCTTTTTAACTTTTTCATCTCTGCTCCTATTGGGGAACTTACGAAAGGCGTTCGTAACATGGGAAAAGGAACTCTTGGATATGAGGTAAAAATAAAATCAAAGGATGAAATTGGCGAACTCGCAACTGCGTTTAATGTTATGAGTGTAGATCTAAAGGTATCCCAAGATCATTTAGAACAATATAGTAAGAATCTGGAAAAACTTGTTGCGGAGAGAACAAAAGAATTAGAAGAAAAAACCAGACGTCTTGAGCAGATAAATACGGATTTAACAGTCGCGCGAGAAGAACTTAGTGTTCTAAATAAGAATCTTGAGCAACGAGTACATGAACGAACAAAAGAAGTAGAAAAACTCCTTAAACAAAAAGACGAGTTCATCACCCAGCTTGGCCATGATCTGAAAAACCCGTTAGGGCCGTTAATTAATTTAATCCCACTTCTGGAGGAACAGGAGAACGATACCGATAAAAAAGAGATGCTTGCTGTTCTGCATCGGAATGCTTCCTACATGAAAAACCTTGTTGTAAAAACACTTGAACTTGCGGTGTTAAACTCTCCCAATACGAGATTTTCCTTAGAAAATCTAAACGTGTTTAATGAGGTTAATAATATTATCGAAAATAAAAAAATCCTTTTTGAGGAACATGATACCAAAGTATCAAACAATATCAATCCTACCATCGCGATTATAGCAGATCGCTTGCGATTTGAAGAACTACTGACAAACATCTTTGAAAATTCAACAAAGTATTGTCAAGAAGATTGTAGAATTACCCTCAATGCAAAAAAAGAAAATGATTTTGTTGTTGTCTCTGTCTCAGATAACGGTGTTGGGATGACCAAAGAACAATTAGAACAGATCTTTGATGAGTTCTACAAGGCGGACTACGCCCGCCATGATATACAGAACACAGGGTTAGGCATGTCGATTTGCAAGCGAATCGTTGAGAAGCATGGGGGTCGTATCTGGGTTGAAAGCCGAGGTCCTGGGAAAGGTGTCACAGTGTTTTTCACCATGCCGGCAGGATCATCATAAATCTGAAAAAAGAAGATAAACTATCTAGGTTTACGCAAATCATTGAGTCTTTCTTATTCATCTTTAGAAATACATATTAACGGCTTGTTTGATATATTATTTGAGGCAGAAAAAACCATGAAAAAAATCATGCTTGTTGATGATGAAAAAGATCAGATCTATTTCATTAAAACCTCTTTTGAAAATCTGTTTGGAAAAGAATACGAGATTATTCCTGTTGAAAGCGGTGAGAAATGCTTTGAGCTATTACAGAAGGAAGAGCTTCCCCATTTGATTCTCTTAGACATCATGATGCCACAAATGAACGGATGGGAGGTATTTGATCGGTTACGCGCAAATCCTGCTTGGAAGGGTATTCCTATCATATTTCTAACAGCTCGGACTGATGAATTCGCTGAGCATGCTGGTGCTCTCATTGCAGAAGATTATATCAAGAAACCTATTGAGATAAAAGAGTTAAAAACACGCATTGACAATGTATTTAAAAGAGCAGAAAAAAAATAATAAGAAAGAATGCTTGTTTTGTTGCGTGCAGTCATATTTTTTCAGGCAGTATATTTGATTTGAACACCTCGGTGACATACAGATAATCATAATTTGCGATATCCTCAGGGAATTTCTTTCGCAGATCTTCCATTACACGGTAGAAATGCTCAAAATTTGTCGCATAGAGGGTGATTTCCAAATCGTACCCACCGATCGCTTTATGAATCTCCCAGAGGAATGGGTTGTCGCTTAGATAGGTAATGATCTGGTTTTTCTTATTGTAATCCCGTAGGGAGAGGTTTACGATAAATTCCCGCAGCCCAAGTTTATTGATGTCCATGGTAATCGAATACCGCTGTATAACCCCTGATTTGATTAGTTTGGTTATCCGGGAGTGAATCGTCACTGTCGACACGTTAACTTGGCTTGCGATCTCAACACTATTGATCCGCGTGTTTTTCGCAAGTAAGTTAAGTATTTTATAGTCCACCACGTCTATGTTGACCGTTTGTCCGTTATATCGATATTCATAGGCTCGTTCATGGGATGCTGCAAAGTCATTGAGAAGCAGTGAATGCTTGTACCCGAAAGACTCGTAGAGCTGTGAGAAGAAAATTTCTTTGAAGTAATACCGGTAGTGTCGCAGGGTTTCTTCGTAGAATGCATAGAAATGATTTGGGGATTTTACTAAAATGGTGATGATTAGGTCATATCTTCCCTTTGTTGATGCGATGCTCCAGGTATGATGGTGGTTGACGAAATGATTTATGATTTCCTTTTCTTTGTCTGGTGATGCGTATTGTAAGACGATGTATAGTCGGTAGACTGAAAACCCAAGTTTGAAGACGTCGACCATTGCATTAAAATTTTTTATGATGCCTTTTGTCTGCAGTCGTTTGATCCGGTATTCCACGACGCTCTTCTGAAGGCCGACTTTTTTTGCAACGGATGAAAGCGATTGTCTTGAATTTAAAAAAAGATGGTATAGGATTTTATGATCCTTTGAATCTAATTCTCGCACGGCATAACTATCGTTTATTCAACTAATAAATTTTTCCAATATTTTCTAGTGAAGTATAATCACCAAATATGCAACGAATTAAAGATTAATACTATCATAAAATTAAAAATTATTATCACAACGTTTTTTTTGTTCTATTTATATCATTATCTGTTTTTTGTCTATATTGATATTTTTCTTAGCACAATATGTTTTTTCGTACAAAATATTTCTTGGAAGTATAATAATCGAAGGATAACTCACAATATATGGAGAAATATGTATGAAGGGAAAAATAGTTGGGTTACTAATATGTATGCTGATGATTGGCACTCTCATACCAATAGAATCAGCCACTTTACCTATGTCAAATGAAATACAACGTTTTAATAATTGTAATATTGTCGCAGAAGGCAGACTTAATGAAAAGAAATTCCATCGATAATTGACACAAGCATGTGGAAGATATACTCTATATGGCCATTTGATGATGACCGTGCGAATGTTTTCTATTGGTTTATCAAGTTTTGCGCGACTTCAGTCGTGACAATCTATTTAGAGGAAAACTGGGAGATTCTCTGACGACATCAGGGAGATTTAGTCCCACAACTCCGCATGTTGTATTTTAAAGGCATATCCATCAATGAAATAGATGAAGATGGGAAATTGCATAATGAAATACGCGGAACTATCAATTACATCCAAATCATTGAGAAATAACAGGGAATTTTCTTCTCACTTTTTTTAAATACACTCGTTCTCTTCTCTAGAGGAGATTAGCAAAATGCAGAAATCATTTAAGAAAGCAAAACCAACACAAAAGTATCTCCCATAGCAATACAAAGATTATTAATAGCCTTCTCTTTATAAATATAGATAATGAAAGCATCTGCGACAATCATCCTTGGCTTATTCCTTCTATGTTGTAGTCTGCAAGTGCATGGCATCGGACAAGAACAGATACATGTCCCATCAGCACAACTTATCGTCCATCAATCGTATAGAACTCCTATCGCGAATGCTGTGGTTGCGGCAGAAAGCGATCCATTCTTCAGTCTTATCGGTACTAGTGTCGCCTGTTGGTATGATAGCGCAACGAACACCAGCGGTCTTCTGCCTTTGTTAATCTCTCATGCTGGCAATCTTACTGCTTCTCAGGCGCGGTTTCTTGCATCGTATCTCTCCTTTAGTAATACTAGTGTCCTAGTGATTGGTGAGCATCTCAACACAACGCACCATACGATTGAGATATTAGGATCTGCTCCTTCAGTTGCTATCGCACTAGCGACAGAGATATTTCTCACAGCACCAACTGTTCTTATCCTACCTTATGGAATAAATACGGATTTGTACCATCTAAGTCTGCTTGCATCACCGCTTGCAAGTTACCTTAACATCCCCATCCTCCTGTATGATAATAACGAGGAGGCGCTTGAAATCGCCTGTACGCAGCTTCATACCACCCAGGCATATCTTGTCGGGGATAGCTTACTTACCCTGCCAAATGTGACCATCACATCCCTTCCCAATGAAGAGGCGATTACCGAGACAGTTTTATCTGCTATTACTATACAATTTGGTTCTATCAACTATCTAGCCATGACGAATCCTTCAGACGTTATCCCACCTGAGGTCATCAACACAACCACGATAATGATGCATGAGCATATCACCAATAAAAAAATCATTATCCTAAGTAAGAAACTTGATATTGTTGGCAATGATACTTGTTACGCTTCAATATCAATCCCTGATGGCATTAACCATATACAAATCTCCGGGGAAATCTCGCAAAAACACGGGTCGTTATTTGGGCATCTATCTCCAATTGACCCCCTTATTTTCATTAAACTTTTCGATGCGCATGGGCAGATTATCGCATACGCCAATAGCATGGGCTATGATGTTGGAAAAACATATCTTGAAACACTTACCTGCAACGCATCTGGACCATACAATCTTGAGATAACGGTCTATTATGGGATAAAAGGTGGATTTTATATCCAGCGAGGGTTATCTTTTGTTGATGCGGATATCACCATCAACATAACCATTTCAACGCTTGGTTCTCCACATATCCCTGTCATTCCAAAGCTCTCCAATCTTGCCCCGTACCTTACTGCAGCTCATGGTGGGCTGCTTATCGCAAATGCCTCTTGGGAGCTAACGGATATTTCCTATGTAGCAGCTGCCCAAGGCTTCGGTGCCGGACCATGGTATACTGAACCCCTCCATCTCTTTACCAATGAGAAAGTCAACACAACAGTGCAACAACTAAAAATGACATTAGATACACTTGAGGCGTATGACCTTCTCAATGGGTATCTCAATGGACCTGCCTGGCTTGCAATTCTAGCGGACACGACTATGATTCCTATGTACTATTACGGACCGTCTCAAGGAGGTATCCCTGAACGAGGATTGCCGTCTGATAATCCCTATTCCCTTGGCCAGAATCTCTCCGTGGGGCGCCTCATCAGCTGGGATGTCTATGATGTTTCTGTCTTGATTGCGCGGACGTTCTTCTATGAACCCCTCTGTGGAACCCCAGAACATGCGAGTGATTGGCATCATCGGTTCAGTTTCATATTTGGAGAAGGATTTGGTGAAACAGGAGGATTGTTCCATCAGATACCCTATGCTAGGGAAATAAGGGACTATAATTTTTCCTCAAAAGTCTATGGAATTTTCCGCAACAGTCGACAGTTTATAGAGCGGTTCTATGTTTTTACTGCTGCGAACTATATCGAATACCTTGGTCATGGTGACTGGTTTTGGTTCCCCGCGTCGTTTTACGGTTTTGATATGTATTCAAAGGCGGTTGATGTCGCTCATGCCAAGGACTGGGTCTATGATAAACCAAGTGTTTTTTTGACCTCCGCGTGTTTGGTGGGACGCACCGATGGTCTTCCACCGCAAATGAACATTGGGCTTGCCATGCTTCATGCGGGCTGTAATGCTTTTGTTGGGGCGACACGGGAAACCGGTCAGGAATCGGGTCTTACGGTTTTAGAGAATCATTTGATTGTTGATGACTGGAGCATTGGTGAGGCGTTACGTGGAGAAAAACGCATCGATGCAGAACCACCGACATTCTTTGTTCGTGTGTTATATGGTGATCCTGCCTTTAATCCCTATGAGCCATTGCATGGTTTTTCGAGTCAAGGACGACCGATTTTAAAAGAATTGTAGAGACAGAGATATTGTGTTGTATGGAAAGGCGGACGTAAAATTGAGAAAGTTTTTGCTGGTGAGAAGAGGAGGAAAGATGGAAAAAAACTACGCTCCCTCATATTTTACGCCCCTAATTAACAATTGTTAATTCTTATTTATATGGTTTTCGTTTTTAACGGTTTCTTCCAAATAAAAATAAAAAAAAAGGAGGGGTTTGACCCTAAGAGCTACGATATGTCAACTTAAATATTTTATCAAGTATCGTTTTTCATTTCTTCAACAATTCGATAGGAGGTGGTGATTTTGACCTTTGCTGAAAGCATCGCGGAAACCGGGCAGTATTTCTGCTGTGACAATGCAATAGCCCTTTCAAGATGCGTCGGATTTAGTCCTGAACCAACGAACACAAACTCAAGATGGATGTTTATAAACATCTTTGGATGTGTCTCAGATCGCTGCGCAGTAATGACAATCTCAAAATGCTCCAATTGAACCTTTTTCTTTTGTAAAATCGATACGACATCACAGCCAGTACAGCTCCCCAATGCAAGCAACACAAGCTCCATCGGACGTGTCGCAGCATCAGATCCTGCATGCTCTTTTGAACTGTCGATAGGCACCCAGTGATTGCTATCCGCCTTCCCGATAAAAGAACAGCCTTTGATTTGTTTTATTACTGCATTCATAGCCATTCACCCTTAAGATATATATCTGCTTCTACAGTTTAAATCATCTCTTTTTCGTAGATGATTATTTATAATATCGGATGTTTCTTTTTTTTTAATGTATTTGTATCTGCAGCTCCTTAGTGTTTTTGTGATCATTCCTAATATCATTTTGCTGTATCTGAATAGAAAAAAACTACATTTAAAGACATTATGTATCACGCTGTTTATCTTATTTCTCATTGCAGTGCTTTGGGATCAACTCTCTGTTCGAATGGAATTGTGGAGCTTTTCGCAGGACCAGATTGTGGGAAACATTCTTGGACTTCCTGTTGAGGAATATCTGTTTTTTATTTTCGTTCCATTACTTTGTATCAACATGTATCTTTTGATTGAAGGACTTTTTACACGACAAAAAAATAACGATTGAATTTGCACTAAAAATTCATGTGTGTTTTTCTCGGATTATAATTTTTTTTATAAAGTTACTAATAGGAAGTTAATTGTTGATGAGGATTTGGGAGGAAAGAAAAAAAGTTTCGCTCATCAACAATTGCACCTCTCTGAGTTAACAATTGTTAATACTATATATAAATGTTTCGATTTCAATGAAAACCATCTATTGGAAAGAAAAGACAAAAAGATCATCAACAGGAGAAAAATCGCTTCTATCCTCTTAAAAGCAACGCGTAGCAGAACCAGATCTATTCACTGCAGCATCACCAGACATACCCATGTGTATTTAAGATACAACAACAACTTTTTACTATTCGAGAACCAGATCTATTCACTGCAGCATCACCAGACATACCCATGTGTATTTAAGATACAACAACAACTTTTTACTATTCGAATGGGCATTGATCAAGGGGAACAACCCTTAGCACAAAAAAGTTTTACAAAAAACAAATATTTAAATCTTCATATTATTATTTATTTAATAATGGTTACTATCGATAATAAAAAAGGTTTGAAGTACTTGTTATTCGGCAGCCTCTACTTTTCAGAAGGGCTCATGATTGCAATAACAACGGTAGCGACCTCACTATATCTTAGAGAAAAAGCAATCCCAATCCCAATCACCACCCTCATTATTGGTATCGTCAACATCCCTTGGATGCTCAAATTCGTCTGGGGTCCCCTTGTCGATTATTTTATCAGATTCGGAAGAAAGACCTTCATTATACTTGGAGGGACGCTATCCGTTTCTTGTATGTTCTTAGTCTCTTTTGTTGATCCGAGTGATTCACTAATCCCTTTTACTATCCTGATATTTTTCAGCCATGTCGGCATCGGCTTTATTGATGTTTCAACAGATGCATGGGCTATTGATGTTTCAACAGAAAAAGACCGGGGAAAGATCAATGGGTCGATGTTTGCAGGGCAATACGGAGCATGGGCTATTGGAGCAGCATTCTTTCCAATCATTGGCTCTCATTATGGTTATCACGCGGTCTATCTGATTAATGCTATGATGATCCTGTTTATTCTTCTTTTACCATTCATCGTCAAAGAAACATCAAAATATAAATTACAACAAAAGATTGCCTCTTTGGTTCTTACAGAATTTAAGAAAAAAACGGTTCTTTTAGTAGCAGTTTTTTCTCCATTGGTTTTTATGAATGAGGGGATTATGTCTTTCCTTATGCCGATTTATATGAGAGAGGGACTTGGCCTAAATGACGTCCAGATAGGTTTTATCGCGATGATTCTCCCTGTATTTCTTGCAGTCGGCTCCCTTTTTGGAGGGGCTGTCACAGACAAGATTGGTAGGAAATCTACGCTGTATATTTTCATAGGACTTAATATCGTGTTTACCGCATCTCTTATTTTTGCGGACACATGGTGGAAACTCTCTGTCATCTATGGAGTTATCGGGTTTTTGATGGGAGGTCATTCCACAGCATCATGCGCCTTGTTTATGGATATAACAAATCCTAGAATAGGTGCAACACAATACGGGATTTTTACCGGAATAGCAAATGTTGGTTTGAATAGCGGGGGTATGGTCACTGGTTCTTTAGTTGTTGCCCTAGGTTTTGCACGTACGTTCCTATATGCTGCTTGGGTGTTCGGACCGGCATTACTTGTACTATATTTCATTCAAATAAAAAAATTACATAACTCATAATAGTAATATGGAATTTTGCGTAGTTTGAATTGAAAAAAAAGAAGAAGATGAACCAAGACCTCATGAATTATTTCATTCTTGAGAATAGTCGAATAATCCCTAGAAATAGAAATAGATGATTTTCGGAATAATTAACCTCCAAGTAATTGACCTGAAAGACTTTTAAAAGCAGAAAGGATGTCTTTCCTACTTACCTACCGAGATAGGGCTATGGTCTTTTAAGCCAGCGGTCATATCTCAAGCCAGGGGTAATACGATACGGGCCAGTGGTCTAGTGGTTATGACGTCGCGCTTACAACGCGGAGATCGCCTGTTCAATTCCGGCCTGGCCCACTCCTCTTTTCTAATCACTTCCAGTTGAATTGAAAAAAGAAAAATAGTAGGAGTGAACCACTGCCCACTCCGTCTTATGTTGTTATTGTTATGTTTAGAGATACTGTGTGAACATTTTCTGCATATAGGGGTAATAGCTTTGTTGCTGGCTGCTAAATTCCACGTAGCTTACAACCTCGCTCATCGCTGAGTTACCTGCGTCGTCATACGCAATCGCCTGCGACGACGCCTTTGGCTTTCCCTCAAATAAGAACTCCCAAGGTGTAGCAGTCACATTACCCACTAAAGCGTCATCAACGTAGAACTCTACCAACACGACACCGCTGGTCTCATCCTCAACATCCGCGACACACAACCACTTATTCTTCAATGTGTTCTGGGCCGTGAACGTATACGAATTGAACACCGGGTCGGTCTGATCGATCTTAAAGCTGAACGGGCCATTTTCATCTTCTATGTTCCCCGCTATGTCGACCGCGTAGTACCAGAATTCATGTTCCCCGTCAGTGCAAATCTCAACTGGTTCTGTATACTCGACATAGTCCCCGTTGTCTACTTTTAAAAAGATAACATCGACGCCAGACGTATTATCAGTCGCCTCAACTGTAATGGTCACGCAGCTGACATACCAGTTGTCGTTCCCCATGGTTCCAGATAGTTCATGAGTACTGGTCGGTGGGATTGTGTCTGTTACGGTGGAAAATTCCCAGATTGGTCCTTCTGCAGAGAGACCCCCATTATCCCATGCGACGATCTTCCAATAATACTGTTCGTTGTAAGTCATACCTGCAGGAGTGTAAGAGGTTGTTGTCTGATTATTTACGATTTTTGGCGGCGGACTGATTGTGCCAAAGTACACATCATAAGCGACAATATCACCAGGATCTGGGTCACCACCAGTCCAGCTTAAAACCTTATTTAGAGGAATATTGGCTGTACCATTAGCTGGGTTAGGGTTGCTTGGAGTGTACGGGGGTTGGTTCGCACCGGTTGCAAAGAACTCAATAAATCTTCCTGAACCTGTTTTTTCTGTTTGAATAATCGTTCCTGTGCCCGGTTGTATCTCCTGAATCCCTGCACTTGAGGTCGCAAGTATGTTACCATTGCCTAGACGATACACCCCTCGTCCACTGCTATATGGCGTAGTCTGAACGATGGTGCCGTTAAGCTCAAAATCTTGTATTACGTTTGCTGAAAATGCAGCAGTCAAGAATGCGCCAGGTGAGAGACTATCAAATTGTACTTGTTCAGGAAAATTTACGGGAAAGAGTATTTGCTGCAGAGTGCCATTTGCATAGTATAAACGGATATTGTCCGTTGTTCCTGCTATATCAGCAATTAAGCATCTGCCGTCAGGCAGGAACAAAATGTCAAAAGGGTCGATACCACTGCTGCTTGGGATGAAATCAGGCAGACGAACATGAGGACCAGAAAACCTGGCGATACATTTACCACCTGTTCCTCCTGTGCCACCCTTTGAAATGAACAACTCGGATCCGCGGAAGTCAATACCACGGATATTATCAAGACCATCCGTTGCATCTGCATAGGTATACAGATAGGTTCCGTTAGTAGCATACACAAACACGGAATCAGCGACTTGATCAGAGACATAGATGTTTCCATCAGGTCCTTTCACTGCGTTAATTGGAGTCGTGAAACGCGTCGCGTCTACGATGATGTCGCCTAGGTATGTTCCATTAGAAGGATTGTACATACCGACAGATTTTGCTGTGGAATCTGGGATCATTAAAAAACCGCGGTTTGGCGAGAGCGGTTCATTTTTTGATAGTTGGGTAATGCCAAAAGAGGCGGGGATGACACTTGCTCCAAAAAATAGGATGATAAGTCCTACGACAATTCCTTTTTTGAATATATGCTTTTTCATTTTTTTTATACCCCCACAAAATTATGAATTGAATAAAATATATTACATCCCTTTATATATCTTTCTTTTTTTAACACTTTTAAAATTTAGGTAAAAGTCTTATATTTTTTTCAGGAAAAATCAAAAAATAATAAAAGTATAAAATAAAAATTTGAATTTCTCTTCCGACACTGATTTCTTTTTCTTCTGTTAAACAAACGGCATCAAGGAGTAAATAAGTTAAGATGTTTTCCTTGTCGTATTAACAAATTCATGGTTGTCAAAAACAATGCTGGATTAATTTTTTTTAATACGTGATTCACTCTGATAAATGTCGAACCAATCACGTTCCAGTGTGTAAATTCCCTTCGAATGATACGCGGATATTTTTTCAAGCGGTTCTGTGCGATGCAGCGTCCTGCGATATCACCACTTAATAAAGCTCGATAGATCCCTTGACCTGTGAGAGGGAACGCCCCTACACCAGCATCACCGACAAAAAGAATATTTCTCAATAAAAATGGTGGTTGAAGCCCAAGTGGAATCAACCCACCTACCACGTAGTTAACCGTGCCGGTTATCTGATGTTTCTCTTTAAACTTGTTCAAGATCTTCCGGAGGTCATAGTCAGCATTACCAAAGAATCCGACACCTACGTTAACCTCTTTTTTCTCAGGGTTTCGCGGGAAAATCCAGAAATATCCACCTGAAGGAACAAAGATAATCTGTATGGTATCACCCGTAAAACAGTTTGCATTTTCAAGGCTCTGTTGATAAGTCGTCCCGATAAACCCACTTCCGATGTCAAGCTCCCGTTTCACCGTGCTTGGGCATCCTGAAGCATCGACAAGCAAATCACCATCAAGATTCTCAATCGTTCGTATTTTATCGTTTGTTTGAAGTATAACCCCACGTTTTTTTGCATCCTGTGACAGTTGGCAGATGAACTCCTGTCGGTTAAGGATAAAGGCAACATTAGGAGGCCGCTGAGCAGTATATCGATGATTACCTACGGTAACATCCGCATGAAGAATTGTATTAAAAATGCACGCATTAGTTGGTTTCCATTTTATCCATTCACGTTCAACCGAGTGAGCCTCCCCGCACCGTCGCCCCTCATGGTTGTATCCGATCTCTTTGTATTTTTCGTGAACCACAACCTCGATTAATGGATTATGGTCTTTTATAGAGATTGCGGTGCTTAGACCACTGATGCCTCCACCAATAATATCAACTTTTATACGTTACACCAACCAAGCTGTAGAAAAAGGAATTTTCTAATAAGATAAATAGTTTTTTAAAAGAAAGAGAAAATTTCATAAAGAACAACAAATTCTTTCTCCTTACATACACTCCTTACGGAAAGAAAAAAACAAGTCTCATAGCCCCGTAGTGTAGTGGTCAATCATACGAGACTCTGGTTCTCGTGACATCGGTTCGAATCCGTTCGGGGCTACTCTTTTTTTTACAATGTGATATTAATCAAGGATAGTGACTTTGACTGTTTTATTTATATCAACAATAGCACCCTCGGTGCGTTTCCCAAGACTGCAATTCACCACTGTTGTATCGCCTGTTTGGGTGACCCCTGGGTCCTCATGGATATGCCCACATAAGACCAATCGAGGTTTAATGGTATCGATAAGGCTTCGTAGCTCCTTACTGCCCCCGTGGGTCCCTATGAATATTTTATCCTGGAGTTTAAACGGTGGATAATGAGTCACCAACACGCTTGTTGAATCAAGGATTTTTTTCAAAGACTTTTTCTCTGTTCCGTTAGCAATCACGGTATCTTCGAGAAATGCTGGGATTTCCCTGCCAATTCCTACAAAGGAAATTCCATGGATCACCACCCGTTTCCCATGAAGATTTATCGCCTTACTTGTGTTGATCCCCTGGTCAACATCAGACGTATCGATATTTCCTGCGAGGGCAAGTGTTTCTACTGGTATCTGATTAAGCAGGGTTGTCGCAAGCTCCCCCGGTCCGAACTGAGTGATATCCCCACAGACGACAACGAGGTCTGGGCGATAGGCAGTAACGTTTTTTAATACAAGATTCAACCGATATTGCGACCCATGGATATCAGCGATTGCAAGAACCTTCATATGACTTGAAATAAAACCGTTGATTAAAAATATTATCACTTCAAATAAGTTAAAACTAAAAAATAAGAAGAGAGGGATTATCGGCTATCCTCTTTCGTTTTGAAAAAGTCAGCCATTGTATCTTTTAAAAATATCTCTGAGAATTTTTCAGCGAATTCTCTGCTGAGATTCATGGGGTTTATCCCTTCCTCTCCTTCTCCTTCGTACTGTAAATAGATGGTTTATATAAATAATTTACTTAATTATTAGTTTCGCTCGGTTGACGAATTCACAATATGCGTGTTCAGGAAAGATATTAATAACACCTTCTTTGATAGAGGGATACGCTTCCATCGGGATTTATTGAAGGGTAACTATGACAAAAGAAGAAGAAATCAACAGGAACCTTACATTAATTGAATATTACAAACAGCAACTTGAATCCATCGACCTGCAACTTCAATACCTCCAATCAACCCTTGCAGAGTATCAACGAGCAAAAATAACGGTCGATCAACTGCATAATGTAGATGACAATTCATCGCTTCTCATGCCTATTGGTGCAGGCACTTTTATCAATGCGTCCCTTACAAATGCATCAAGCGTTCTCATCGGTGTCGGAGCGGGGGTCGTCATAGAAAAAAATGTAGATGAGGCGATCGTTAAACTAGAAGAGCGGATGAAACGGATACAAGAGAATCTCGAAAGGATGGTTTCGATGGGAAAGAAAATTCAAGTTGATGCGGAAGAACTGTCTCGTAAAACACAGCAGATGGTGGAAGAAACACAACGATAACATCGTTGACCTGAGGGTATATATGTTTGATTTTTTAAAAAAGAAACTAAAACTCTTTGAAAAAAACATAGAAGCAGAGATCGAGTCCGAGTTGAAAAAAGAAGAGAAACTAGAAAAAAGACTACAAAAGGAATCTGAAAAACAAACCAGTGAGATCAGTCCAGCACTGCAATCCGTAGAATCGAAACCCGCCGCTCCTGATATTAAAAAGGAGTCTAAACCAGTTGTGACACGAAAACGAGCGCATCGCGCCCAAAAACCAATAAGCGAAGAAAAAAAACAACGTGAGAAGCAAATCGATAAACAAATCGAGGAAAGCATCGAAAGCGAGCTAAAGCGGGCGCTACAGACCAGAAAAAGCATCGAAGAGACCATCGGGGCTGAAAAGAAACCCTCATGGACGATTGATGAGAAAAAACTTGATGACCTGCTCTGGGATTTGGAAATGGGGCTTTTAGAGGCAGATGTCGCCTATTCGGTAATCAACTCGATAAAAAAAGATGTCAAACAAGAGATACAAAATGTCCCGTTTGACAAAGGCAAAGCAGGGGATCTTGTTGAAACGGTCTTAAAGAACGCGATTGGCCATGTGCTAAAATCCAGTGACTTTGATTTCCATAAATTTATCGATGAGCGGAAAAAACCAGTGGTAGTCATGTTCGTTGGGGTGAATGGAACGGGCAAGACGCTTTCGATTGCAAAGATTGCGTTTCAACTGCAAAAACAAGGTAAGACCTGTGTGATGGCCGCTGGTGACACGTTCCGTGCCGGAGCAATTGAGCAACTATCTATTCATGCAGATAAGCTTGGCGTGAAAATCATCAAACATGGATCTGGTGCTGATCCTGCCGCGGTTGCCTATGATGCTATTGAACATGCGAAGGCAAAACATAAGGACGTCGTACTTCTTGATACCGCTGGTCGGATGCAAACAAACTCTAACCTCATGGATGAGATGGCGAAGATCAAACGGGTCGCAAAACCGGATATGATCATCTTCGTTGGTGATGCGTTATCAGGTAATGATGCGGTCGAGCAAGCGAAACGGTTCAATGAGGTCGTCGGCATCGACGGAGTGGTTCTCACAAAGGTCGATGCAGATGCAAAAGGCGGAAGTTCTCTATCCATAGCATATACAATAGGTAAGCCATTGCTTTTTATAGGGGTCGGTCAGGGGTACGATGATCAGATACCATTTAACCCTGAGTGGATGGTTCAGCATATTTTTGGGGCTTGAATGAAGTCTCCTGATTAGAATTATAGAAAAAGGGATTGGATTTTTTTTATAAATAATTTTTTTCAATTGTTTTAAGACAGTATGGATCACCGTGTGTTTTTCCTGTCATTGCTAATGAGAGCGATAGACATCCTCCTTTACAGGTTTTACCAAAGCGACAGCTTTGGCAGTCGTTTGTTAGGTCTTCTGTAGAAAACTTTCGATTATACAGGAATGCTGTTGGTTTGTTCCAAAGTTCATATAATGTATTATTTTTTATATTTCCTTCAATTAATTCGTTAGGTAAAGATAAGCATCCTTTGACTCCTCCGTCGCTCTGTATTCCTAAAAGGGTGGTTCCTGCTTGGCAGCCT
Organism: Thermoplasmatales archaeon SM1-50; assembly: GCA_001595945.1. Taxonomy (GTDB): domain Archaea; phylum Thermoplasmatota; class E2; order DHVEG-1; family DHVEG-1; genus SM1-50. The sequence continues at coordinate 16,218 of LSSI01000040.1, read as the reverse complement.
CTCCAAAGGGGGAGTAAATTTATGTTTGGTAGTGCTTGTGAATTGTATCCAAAACAATGTGCACCCATAATCGGTATTTCCTTCATAGTGTATTTTTTCCTTGTCGTAGCAATGAATAGGGCAGCTGCATAGAACTCTTCAGTTGAAAGCACAAATTCTCTTGGAAATCGACCTATAGGTGCGGCTATTTGTAGTTGCCAAGCAATACCTTTATTTAGTAACAAGGTACGGAGTAATGGGAGTTCTTTAAGATTTTTTTTATTAAGTGTCGTTATGACCGTGGTGGGAATATTGACATCTGTCAATTTTAACAGTGTTTTCATGCAGATATCAAATGAACCTGGTCGTTGTCTAATTGAATCATGTGTTTCTTGTGTTCCGCCGTCGATACTAATAGCTACTGAATAGGGCTCTAGTGTTAGTAATTTTGAGATAGTTACATTATTGACACATAGTCCATTTGAGATAATAGTAACTTTTATACCATAATTTTTAATTGTTTTTGCAATTGTATACCAGTCTGGCCGGAGAAATGGTTCTCCCCCAAGTAAAGTAATTTCTTTGCAGTTCAAATCTGCAAGTTGTTTTGTAATATTCTCCCAGTCCTCTGTGGGCAGTTCTTTTCGACGTGCATCCCCTGCCGCGGATCCGCAGTGAATGCATCGCATGTTGCATTGGAGGGTTAGTTCGTATAAAGCAGCGTATGGTGTCCATTTTTTTCTAAGCATGTTGTTTTTCCTTCATATACAAAAGAGAACGATGCAACGAAAGTAGCATTGCATCGTTTCTTTTTTTTTATAAAAATCGGCCGAAAGTGCTGTAGACCAGTTGCTCAATCGTATTGAAGTCTTTGACGCTAATTCCTCCATAGTGTGCTCCCTTTGCAAGCATGGCATAAGAATATAGGATGATTGTTGTTGCAGCTAGTATTACAATGATGTTTTGGATCCATCGTTTCTTTTGTAATGTTGCAACGATATCGCTGTTGGTGATGTCAAGGATTTGGCCGATTTTAATTATTTTTTCTGTCTTTGTTGTCAATCCTTTTAGGATTTCTGCTGCCTTTGGTTCTAAGGTATTTTTCTCTAACATGTATTTTTCTCCTTAGTTTTTCCACTATTATCCTTGATGGAATCGAAAAAAAGAGGTGCTAGAAGCATTTTTTTTTCAATGATGAAGGCGATCACGAGTTATCTTTGTGATACTCACGGACTCCACAGAGTGATTTTGGAGTAATGTCTTTTTAATTTCGTTTATACCATAGGGACATTTTGTGGTATCTGCGAAAATGTTCCATCGTGCTTTGGTCCCGCGCTGGAAACTTTTTGATTCGGTCATCACAAGGTCGATGTTGATTTTTGCTAAGGTTTCGGCGAGTTTTGCTAAACTTCCTGGTTTATCATCGAAGTTGATTTCTATTTTCACTAAATTGTCTGTTTTTCCGTAAATAGGGCTGATAACAAGGGTATTTGTTTTTGTATCGAGACTCAGCAGTAATTCATCTCCTTCTTTAAGATTAAGGGTTTCTCGAAATTCGTTTGGGATGACAAGACGCCCTCGTGTATCCAACCTGATTATTGAGTTCATCATTCACCTATGTGGGAATTTAGTGGGAAATGTATAGAAATCGGACTATATATAACTTTCTCTGCTATCGGCTGAGTGTAAAAAAGTAAAATTCAATGCTACACAAGAATGGTCGTACCATCAAACGGTTGGCCACGTATTGCTTTCTCCAATTGATCAAGTCGCTTCCCATTTACAATAAAGGTTGAGATCTTTGCATTTTTAATGACATCTAAAGCAGGTTCGTCCATGAAGATATTTTTCCCTGCAGTTCCCCATGTCGTTCCGTAATGCGCAATCAACTTATCAATAGAGATTTCCTTAAGTTGCTTTGCGTCCTTGTATATATTCGGGTCTTTATCGTAGATACCATCGACGTTCGTTGCGTTTACAAAACGTATTGCATGGGTTTTTTCTGCAAGCTCCGCTCCAACCAAATCTGTACTATGTTTTGGGTCAGTTCCTCCCATGACAACAATCGGAAAATTAAGTTTCAACGCATCACTTGTTGTATGAGGAATCTCTTTATTGGAGATATCAAGTAGATTGGTGATGATACGTGCGTTCACCCGTGTCACATCGATACCTAGAAGATCTAAGGTGTCCTCGTCGAACCCAAGGTCACGTCCAAGCTGGATGTATCGTCTAGCTATGGTTCCTCCACCGACGATGACAAATAGTTTGTAATTATTGCTTATTTTTTTAAAAAGAGCAGCCAGGTTTCTTAGGAAAAGCTCGTCTGCCTCTTGAGAAAGAACCACGGATCCTCCTATCGATACGACAACGGTTTTCATCACGCAGAGTATCCCTTTGTTTTATTTAAAAGTACCATAGAAAAAAACGATTAGGCGACTTCTATCCCACTTTGACTTTGTCCCTTTTTAGGGTCAGTACCAAGTCGAACCTGCGGCAAGGGGATTGGTGGCGGCAACCCAAGGTCTTTGGCGATACCAACTGCCTCTGGCACACAGGTATGCATGATTGCGGTGTGGATGTTACTTGCGAACTGGTCAGGCATTTTCCTTGTGTTTTGCCATTCTTTGGCTAGTTGCTTTGCCTCATTTTCCTCAGAGAAGATGGTACCATCAAGTTTAATCATACCGATCGGTCCGTAGCTAGCGGTGTATTGGAACTCGATTATGAGAGTTTTTTCCGCGCTATTCATGACCTGGGAGATCTGACTATTATGATCAATACGAATCTGCCGTGGTTTATTGTCAGGTTCCACGTATCGACGTGCCTCAATCGATTTTAATTTGATTGCCTTAATTATCATAGTGCGCTCCAATAAACAACCACCCCCTTTTTACGTCTTTCGTTTATGAGAGAGCAATCTTTTGCGATGCGCTGACATCAAGTTTCAACGGAACATCCAGCCGGGCGACAATCATCCATTCAATACGGGAGGGTACTCCGCCTAATGCCTTTGGCACATTGACATCGGCTGCAACACCTCCTTCCGGTAAGACTTCTCCTTGTAGAATCGTCGTCGGTATTTTAATTTTAAAAGGAAACAAACCTGCCAGATATTCTTGTTCTACACCAAGAGGGATGCGGAAATCATAGATAGTACGATATTCTGTTGTCTTCTGATATCCACTTTTGTAAGGACTTGAAGACATTCCCACTCGAATGCCACTCTGCTGCTGAATTTTCCTACCAATGAGCCCTACCTCCAACCTACGAGCATTTATTGGTTTTTTCAACTGTAATGTCACAGTCCCTTTGATGGTATCCCCTGGTTTGTAATCGTATCTCTCTAGATTTAACACGATTTTTTGCGCTCCAAATAATCCCATAGTATCTTCATACCCAAAGAGAGATTGTAATAGATGTCTAATAATAAGCTTTGAATAAGCTTTGCTTTTCTAAAGGAAAATACGGGGTCATAAACTCTATTAAACACTTCTTTATACCGACAATTGGAAGAGTATAAAAACTATGAAAGTCGCGATGTATTATAATAATAACGATGTACGTATCGAGGAGGTGCCTATTCCTGCTATCGGAGACGATGAGCTTTTAGTTAAGGTGAAAACCAGTGGTATTTGCGGCAGCGACGTTATGGAATGGTACCGGATAAAAAAAGCCCCAAAAGTCCTTGGCCATGAGATCGCCGGTGACATCGTACAAGTCGGCAAGAACGTCAAGCGATATAAGGTAGGTGATCGTGTCTTTGTCTCTCATCATGTTCCCTGTAACACGTGTAGGTTTTGCAAAAATGGTCAGCATACCCTTTGTCACACGTTACATTCCACGAATTTCTACCCAGGTGGTTTTGCAGAGTATCTGCGTGTCCCAAAGATAAACATTGATTATGGTGTATTTATCCTACCAGGAGAAATGTCCTATGATGAGGGGGTGTTTATCGAACCGCTTGCTTGTGTTGTCCGGGGCTTTAAGACCGCTGGAATGAAGTCAGGGCAAACTGTTCTGGTGATTGGTAGTGGGATTTCGGGGTTACTCCAAATAAAATTAGCCAAGGCCTGGGGCGCTAAAAGAATCTTTGCGACTGATGTAGAGGACTATCGGTTACAAGCGGCACAACGATTTGGTGCAAACCTCGTTATCCATGCAAAGGACAATGTGCCAGAAGAAGTAAAGAAACACAATGACGGTAGACTTGCGGATCTTGTGGTTCTCTGCACCGGTGCCGTATCAGCGGTCCAGCAGGCTCTTCGGTCCGTGGAGAGTGGAGGAACTATCCTATTCTTCGCACCAACAAAACCAGGAATCAACATCCCATTCCCGTTGTTTGAGTTGTGGAACAAGCAAATAACCATGATCTCTACCTATGCAGGAAGCCCAGAAGATATCAACCGTGCAATAACTCTGATAGCATCAAAGAAAGTCACAGTAGTTGACATGATTTCACATAAGCTTCCACTTTCAGAAGCGGCGGAGGGTTTTCGGCTTGTTGCAAAAGCAAAAGAATCCATTAAGGTGATTCTTGAGCCATAACAAAACAAGCCTAGGGAGGGTCTTGCTCTCAAAAGTTTATAACTCTGCATTTTATTCTCGTCTAAGATGAAAACACTCAAAGCCATCTGGCAACTCATGCGATTGGAACATGGGATAATGCTATTTCTTGCCATACTCATCGGATCACTTATCTCCCAAAAAACTCTGCATGATAACCTGAATCTCCCACTAATCAACATCGTCCTTACCTTTTTTACCGCTCTGTTTTTAGAAGCCAGTACATTTGCGCTTAATGATTACTTTGATCTTGATATCGACCGGATTAACAGAAGAACAGACCGACCTTTGGTCCGTGGTGATATCTCCCCAAAAACCGCGTTGTACCTGTTTTACCTTCTTTTCCCACTTGGTCTTGTCTGCTCCTTTTTTGTGAACCTTACATGTTTTCTCATCGCGCTTATCACTGCAGTAATCTCAGTCTTATATGATATGAAAATAAAGAAAATCAAACTCGTCGGGAACTTTTACATCGCCTATATCATGGCCATCCCATTTATCTTCGGGGGAGCAACAGTTCTTGGGAACGACGCTTTTTCACTTGGGACAATTAACCCTGTTCTCTACATCATCGCGCTGATCGCATTTCTTGCGGGGGCAGGGAGGGAGATCATGAAAGATGTCATGGATTTCGAAGGAGACCAAATAAAAGGTGTTAAATCATTCCCCCGGTATATCGGGAAACGCGCCTCGAACGGCATGGCTGCACTTTTATATCTTTGTGCTATTGCACTAAGTTTCCTACCCTTCTTTCTACAGGATTTCGGAGTGTATTATAAAAACATAACCTATTTTATCCTAGTGCTTATCACAGATTCGATGTTGCTTGCTACCTCCCTTCAACTGGTGTTAAAGGAAACCCCAAGTCTGAAGTTTCATCGGAAATATACTCTTATCGCGATTTTTATCGGGCTTCTTGCGTTTCTTGCTGGAGCATTTGCAGGTGGATAAAAAACCATGTTTCAAAGTGATATCGTCGGGGTCGCTGCAGTATATATTTATGTAGGCTTGTTAATCATTTTTACCGAAAAAGTATTTTCAAAAAAATATCCGGTTCAAAGCAGAAAATTTTTGCATATCATGACTGGGAATATCGCGTTTATCCTTCCTTTATTTGAAACAAGAGAGATTATGGCGTTTCTTGCAGCCGGGCCATTCATTTTGTTTACATTTTTTATGAGCCCATATACACCGATCAAATCGATTCGAGGAAAAACCTCTGAGGCAGGTCATGGGCTTGGTTTGGTCTACTATGCAATTACCTGGACAGTGCTTGCGTACGTGTTTTTTGATCAACGAGTGATTATCGCGATGGGGATCCTTGCGATGTCTTACGGTGATGGTCTTGCATCACTTATTGGCATTAAATACGGGAAACGGACATATACGGTTTTCAAAGACACGAAAAGCTTTGTAGGTTCCCTTGCGATGCTCGTCTGTACATTTCTATTTTTATTCATCACCCTCGTATTTTACGCAGAACCGCTAACGATTCGTGCTGTAGTTTATTTGCTCTGTATGGCTGGGGTCGCGACCATGGTTGAAGGCATCACTCCATTAGGTCTTGATAATCTCTCAGTGCCGTTTGTCGCTGCGGTGATGTATTGGTACTTTTTGGTGGGATGAGATGCGACTAATCATTGTAGATGGTCTTGATGGTGTAGGTAAGGATACACACGCCCAGTTAATCAAACAGCATTATGAGAAAAAAGGCGAAAAGGTGATTGTTCGGTCCCATCCAGAATCAGATAACTTCTATGGTCGAACAGCGAAGAAGGCCTTGCTTGGCAAAGGGAAAATCAATCAGCTGAAAGCATCGGTTTTTTATGCGATCGACGTCATGTATAGCCTACGACGGTACTACCGAAAACCAACGTGTGATACTCTTGTCATGGTACGCTACCTTATGGGGACTGCATATCTGCCAAGACCGTTGACGAAAACCGGGTATCGTTTTTTTGAAAAACTGGTTCCGATATCACAGTATATGTTTTTCTTAGATGCCACACCAGAGGAACTCGTCGAACGAATCAAACAACGCAGTGAAACTGAGATGTTTGAGACTCAGGAAGAGTTTCTAAAGATACGGACAAAGGCATTGGAGTTAGCCAAAGGCTGGCATATTATCAACACCGGTCAGTCTATAGAAGAGACTTATTCCGCGATTGAAAAAATATTAAACGAACTTGATAACGTTACTGGCTCGTAGTCTTGTTCTTTATCTAACATTATCGGTTCTTCCAAGAAGCTGTTTAACGACAGCATCCAGACCAGGGACTGTATCAAAGGTTTTTACTTCTGATGGAAAAACCCATCGGTATTCCTCATGTTCCCAGTCGATACGAACCAGTGTTTTGTCCTTGATATGAAATAAGAATGGATGCACGACCCAGTCATACGATCTTCCATCAGATGTATCAGAAATATTAATGGGGTCACCTTTTTTCACTAATGTGAGGGCGTCAGGCTGGATGCCTACCTCCTCTGAAATCTCTTTAATAGCGGTGTCAATAGGTTTTTCTTGTTCTTCGATATAACCCGCCACACCACCCCAACGTCCTCGGTATGTACTTACTAGTGTACTGCGTTTCAAGACCAGAATCTTCCCATCGTTCTCTAAAATACAGGTTACTACCTGCGGCATTTTGACACAACTCCTGATTTATCCCCATTTGTAGTCGAAGAGTACTTCATCAAACACAGAAGAGAGATGTAGTAAATTTTCTACGGGTTCACCTTTTAGGTACACCTGAAAGAACACGGTTATGTATGTTCTTGTGATGTTTACCATGCGTTTAGGTATTATGGAACCAAACAAAAGAAGCCGAGGAGGGATCAAGGGGACCAGATGGGAAAGCAGAACACCAACATCTGTGAATGCGTAGTGTGTTGAACCTAAAATACTCATCTTAAAGGTATCGTCGCTTGTGTGATTCCATAGATAGGCAATGGTTGAATCATCGGTGTAACGTGATTCTGCAAACATGAAAAGGAACGGTACGGTAATGTTTCCTGGGATGAAATGCTGGTAAAAGACGCCATCAAGGGTTAGTCCCACGCGGAATCGAGGATCTTCGTAGCAGCATACAACGGTGTTGGCACCTCCAAAGGAATGACCGTACATCCCGACTTTTAAGAGGTCGAAATGGCCGAAGAACTCTGGGTCAGTTGTATTTAGCTCAGTTATGGTATCCACCACGAATTTCGTATCTTGTATAATAGTACGTAGTGACATGTTAAAAAAAATTGACCGTTCAACTGGATCTGTTGGTACATCTGCAAGCCCGATCGTACGACCATCAGGGAATACGGTGATGCCGGAGATGTATGGATGATTGATTGAGACGACTACAAACCCATGGCTCACTAAATCTTCGATAAAGGAGGTGTAGATCTGGTACACCCCATCATACCCTGGTGAGAAAACAACTACAGGGAACATCCCAGCAGCAATGGTCGTGTGATTGCGACCATGTGGACGTACAAAGAGATACGCGTTATTTCGGATGGTGATCAGTGGGATTGGGGATCGCCCCTTTAACCACTGAAATGTGAGGTAATCCATATATTTGACTCGCGTCCCATCATTTCCTGTTTTGATTGGGAACCAAAGCTGGATCATCATCTCCCGAAGGTCGGTTGCGTTCGTTGTAAAATTCTCCGCTCGACTCGTATCGATTAAATGCATAGTTCTGACACCAACTCCATAGATGCCTGTGAGGGCGGGCAGAAACGAGGCATCATGAAGACCAGAGATATCAAACACACCTGCTCTAGGGCTGAACAATCGAGCAGAAAAATGTGTCTCATTTAGGTTAAGGATACCGCTAATATGGATGGTTTTTCCTATGCCTGTCTCCTCCCACTGCCCAATCAGAAGCAAGCCATAGAAAACACCATGAAACGTACCGTTTTCTGTCCCATCAGAGGTGTTCCATCCACCAGTAAAACTACCACTGGTAGTTCGGCGTCCCTGGTTCAAAACACCCCAAAGATAACCAGATGCATTGTCCTTTCGCTTGTTCCATGTTCCTTGGAACGTCCCATCAGGCCAATCCGCAGGGCTGCTGGCAGAAACCGGCGGCAATGAAGTACACAGGCTATAAAATAGCAAAAGGATACAAAGAAGTAAAGAGACATAAACTTTTTTTTCCATGTTATGAATCCCCCTATCAGTTGTCTATGGTTTAGAGAAGGACTCTTTCTCTATAAAAGCGTTTCTAACACCTTGGTTTAGAACTTTTTTGAGAGATACGCTAGTACTGACTCAAAAATCGCCCGGCCATCACCGATGTTCTGCCCAAGCTGAGTTCCAGTCCAGTCCGAATGCTGATGCCGATAATACGTTCGTTCGGGATGTGGCATCATCCCAAACACTGTCCCCTGCGGGTTACAGATCCCTGCGACGTTCATCGGTGACCCGTTTGGGTTCCATGGATACCCTGCATAATTGCCCTCAGGGTCGACATAGCGGAACACGATCTGATCGTGTTTCTCCAATTTGTTTAGATACTGCTCTTGTTTTTCTAGGGGAAATAGTAGTTTTCCTTCCGCATGGGCACTGGGAATCAAGCGAATCTCGTTTTTCTGGATTTTTGCTGTAAACACACAGGTGCCTCGGTTCTCATGTTTTAGCAACGTGGGTCGACATTCAAAACGATTAGAATCATTGAGATACAGACAGGCGTCAGGGATCGGGTGGATGATTTCATCAAAACCAGGCAGTAATCCTAGTTCAATCAGCACCTGAAAACCGTTACAGACACCAAGGATCGGGCGGTCCTGTTTCACAAACTCTACAAGTTGTCTCTGCAGCTGACTTTTAATCCGTGCTGCAAAAATCGCTCCAGCTCTAATATAGTCTCCTGCAGAGAATCCACCAGGAATCATCAGACAATGATAATCGAGGATTTCACGTGTTTCATCAGCGATACAATCGATGTGTAGCAATTGTTTGAGATGAACAAATTCAGGGTTTGCACCTAAGCGTTTGAACGCGTCATATGACTCTTGTTCACAGTTTGTGCCCTCGATGCGTATGATTGCGATGTTGATATCCTTAAGTTTCATGGTTTCCGCCTTAGGTCGGATGATAAATGCATCTCCCGTATATCTAGTTTTTTTGAAGGTAACATTAATGATGTAGGATGCTATCATGAATAATACGGGTGAACAGTATGAAGCATATCCATTATTCAGAGGTGGATTTAGACCATCCACATGAACAAGGAGTGAAGAACACAAGGGTACGATGGTTGATTTCAAAGAAAGATGGTGCGCAGAACTTCGCAATGCGCTTATTCGAAATCAAACCAGGGGGAAATTCCCCCCTGCATCAGCATGAATGGGAACATGAGGTCTTTATTTTAGAAGGAGGCGGGTTTGTAAAAGACCAAAATTCAGAACAATCGTTGCAGTCAGGTGATGTATTGTTTATTAAACCGATGGAATGGCATCAGATCATCAACCGTGGGAGTACGACGTTAAAATTTCTATGTTTGATACCGTATCAGAAATAAAATAAGTAGGTAAAGAAATCATGGTGAATTATGTGTTTGCGGCAATGTATATTTTTTTGGCAGCCTTCATCGTTTTGTTTTTTTCGTTTGGTTGTACATTTTCATATGAAAAATTCTTTTATTATGTGATTTATCAAATTAATACTTCGTGAATAATTAAGAACTGAGGAAAAGAGGTTAGAACGTGTGCTTAGCAATTCCTGGTAAAATCATTGAAATTGATAAGAACAATAAAAGTGCAACTGTTGATTATGGGAGTGGGACGAAACGAAAAGTGAATGTGTCTCTTGTCGAAGTAAAACGAGGAGAGTATGTACTGGTTCATGCGGGCTTTGCCATCCAAGTTCTGGATGAAAAAGAAGCGCTAGAGACGCTGGCATTGTTCAAAGAAATGTTGTCAACGGAGGGTGGATAATGTTTTCCTTGCGTGATAAAAAACTTGCTGATGACATTATCTCTCAGATTGCCAATACAAAGGTGCATCTGAGGTTTATGCATGTGTGCGGGACGCATCAGGATACGCTGGTCAGACATGGGTTGGATTTCTTGTTGCAACGATGTGGTGTTGAGATAGGACAGGGCCCGGGCTGTCCTGTCTGTGTCACTACACCTAAGGAAATAGAGGAAATATTACTGCTTGCAAAAAAAGGCAAGACGATTGCGACATTTGGGGATATGACCCGTGTACCTGGTGTAACATCTTCTCTTCAGCAGATGAAAACAGAGGGTTGTGATGTACGGACTGTATACAGCATCGAAGATGCGTTGATGCTTGCTGAAAAACAAAAGGATCGAGAAGTCGTCTTTATGGCAGTTGGTTTTGAGACGACTGCCCCGACTACCGCTTCGGTTCTCGTACGAAAGCCTCCTTTGAATTTTTCTGTTCTCTGTTGTCATCGATTGATTCCTCCAGCGTTGCTGGCGATTCTTCAGATGGGTGAAATAAAAATTGATGGGTTTATCGAACCAGGACATGTTTCAACTATCATTGGTTCAAAACCCTATGAGTTCATTTCACAGGAGTATCATGTTCCTCAGGTGATTGCTGGTTTTGAGCCGCTTGATCTTCTCATGGCTACTTGGATGCTGGTGCGTCAGATAAAACAAGGAAACGCCGTGGTTGAAAATGAGTATGTTCGTGCAGTGAAAACACAGGGAAATATCAAGGCACAACAGCTATTACAACAAGTTTTTGAAACGGTGGATGTCACGTGGAGAGGATTTCCAACAATCTCCAAGTCTGGTCTGAGACTTCGGAGGAAGTATGAAATCTATGATGCGCGGATGAAATACGAGGACGAACTTCGGAAGCTTGCGGATGAAGAGTTTACTGAACCGGCGGGGTGTCTCTGCGGTGAGGTTCTTCGGGGGTTGATTTCATCGAAGCAATGCCCATTGTTTGGTGGACAGTGTACTCCTGAGAATCCTATTGGTCCGTGTATGGTCAGCAGTGAAGGCAGCTGTCAAATTGAATATCGGTATTCGAAGAAATAAAAATACCATGGATGGTTATCGTATGTTTTTACGAAGCCTATAAAGAATCAGCGTTATCACAAGGGCGATGAGGAAAGATCCAATCGTCCCAAACCCGATACCTGCGAGAGGATACAGGAAGTAGATTCCGACGGCGTAACTGACGACACTAGAGCTGCCGTAGACCATGCCTTTTGCCATCGCACAGGTGAATTGTGTACCGTGTTCTCTCATGGAGATAAGCATGGTGGATAAGAATATCGCGGGAAACACGGAGAATATTCCGCTAAGGATGGTTCCGATGTTGGAAAGGGTTACTGCTATAGCAATCACTGTTCCTGCGATGATGCTTCTGCCCAACAGTTTGAGTGGCGTATAATGTACTTTGATGCTATTTTGTGATGTAATTTTTTTCTTTTTGTCAAGGATGATAAATGTGAGTAGAAGACAGGAGAGGAATAAGGCAAGAGACATGTAGATGGATGGTATGGGTGCGTAATAGAGTAATACTGTTAGAATTGTCCATCCAAGGAGTGATCCTGTGAGGGCGATTGGTATGTTTCTTGGTGAAAGCAGTGCGAAGAGGAGGAGGAAGACGAGGTTTATTCCCATTTCTGCTGGGACGATGACGACTGATTCTGTGGCGAATTGTACTCCTTTATCTAAGGCAATGAGAAGGAATGCGATGATGATGGTTGAGGGGAGCGTCCCTATAACTCCCCCTGTTTTTGTGCCGTATTTTTCCGCAGTGATGGTAATAAGGATGACGATGAGCGCAGATAATGTAAAAGGGAGGATGATATGGTAGAGGAGGGAGTATTCCATGGAACAAAGGGATGTGTTCTTCCTCTTAAACGTTCCTTTTTCGAAAATTTCGAAAAGTATTTATACCGATTTTGTAATACAAACTAAATTGTAATAATTACAAAATAGTATAAATTACAGCTCTGATTGTCATGTATGAAAAATACGTAAAACTCCTTAAGGATCACAACCTTAAGATTACCTCGCCACGACTGGAGATCCTCAAATATCTCGATGAACATCACACTCATCCGAATGTAGAAGCCATCTATTCATCACTCAAAAAGAAACACCCCTCATTATCACGAACCACCGTCTATAATTCCCTAGAGACCATGGAAAAAAACAGGATTGTTCAATCCCTCACTATCTCCGGCTCAGAACACCGATACGATCTAAACAAAAGCCTTCATCATCACTTCCTTTGCACACGATGCGGCATCATCCTTGATATCGACATAGCCTGCCCAAACATGGACAAAACCCTCCAAGGAGGCCATCATGTAGAAGAAGTCCATGGGTATTTCAAAGGTATCTGCAAGAACTGTCAAAAGAAAGAAAAAGGATGGCGAACCAATGGATAAAAAAACATTTCATAAAATCTCCTACGGCCTCTACGTCGTATGCTCAAAGAAAGGTGAAAAAACAAACGGTCAAATTGCAAATGCGTTATTTCAAGTCACCTCCGAACCGCCGACCATCGCAGTCAGCATCAACAAACAAAATCTTACCTATGATTACATCAATGAAAGCAAGGTGTTTACCGTCTCTATCCTTGATAAAAAAACTCCGCTTACTCTTATTGGGACCTTCGGGTTCAAATCAGGCAGAGACATCGACAAATTCAAAAATGTACAATTTAAAATTAGTAAAACCCAAGTTCCAATCATATTGGACAACACGCTTGGATATCTTGAGGCAGAGGTGATCGATAAGATTAATATCGGAACCCATACAATTTTCATCGGCAAGATAACCGACGCAGCCATACTGTCGCAAGAATCGAGCATGACGTATGAGTATTACCATGAAGTAAAAGGCGGATATTCACCAAAAACCGCACCAACATACTTCAGTGATATTGATAAAAAAACAGAGAAAAAAAAGGAGGAAGTAAAAATGGACAAATATGTATGCACCGTCTGTGGATATGTCTACGACCCGACAAAAGGAGACCCAGAAAACGGGATTGCCGCAGGGACTTCATTTAATGATCTCCCTGATGATTGGGTCTGTCCCATCTGCGGAGCAGGAAAAGACGCTTTTGAGAAACAATGAAAAAAAGAACACGGGAAACTATATAAAGAACTGAAAATTGTAACATGATATGGAGGAAGTAAGCAATGTGTAAAAGCTGTGGTTGTGAGGAATCCGGAATGAAGATTCAATACACATGCGATTGTAAGGAAAAAGACTGCACCTGTGACTCTATTATTGAGTTTGAAAAAGAACCTAAAGCAGTGCCGTATTGTTGCGGCTCACCAATGAAACGTATCAAATAAAATTATTATATATAAGTAAAAGGAGGTAAAAAAAATGATGTTAAGTAAGAAATTAGGAAGCGCGATAAATAAGCAAATAAATGCAGAACTCTGGTCAGCGTACCTGTATCTTTCCATGTCCGCCTATTTCGAATCCATTAACTTTGGTGGATTTGCGAACTGGATGAAGGCCCAGGCACAAGAGGAAGTCGACCATGCTATGAAGTTCTACAACCATATCATCGAACGTAGAGGTCGGGTAGTTCTCACTGCAATCGCTGCGATACCAACAAGTTGGAAATCACCACTACACGCATTTGAGGAAGCATTCAAACACGAGCAAAAAGTTACTGCGATGATTGAGAATATCGCTGCCATCGCAGCAGCAGATAAGGACTATGCTGCAACAAGTATGTTACAATGGTTCCATGACGAACAAGTAGAAGAAGAACTCCAAACTGATACAATTGTTCAAAAACTCAAAATGATTGAAAAAAGCACTGGCGGTCTCTTCATGTTGGACCGAGAGCTTGGAAAGAGAAAGAAGGAATAATCATTTTTGAGAGGAAAACAGAGGACAGAGTAGAGATGGGAACATGGATTTAAGAAAATATACACTTGAGGATCTTTTACTAGCCGCGATAAAAAGTGAAATCGAAAGCAATGAAATCTATACAAAGATTGCTGCAAAAGTAAAAAACGGTTTACTCAAAGACAAACTAACATTCCTTGCAAAAGAAGAGCAGAAACACAAGGAGTTTATCCAAAAGGTGTACAAAAAAAAGTTCCCCAAGAAAAAACCACTCATTCCAAAAACAACCCCTGTCCCACTCCCTCCGCTTGTCATCCCCGATGAAGATGCTTCATTAGGTAATCTTTTAAAAAATGCAATGCAGGCAGAACAATCGGCCTACGATTTCTACAAATCACTAGCAAAACAGTTCACAAAGGATGACAAGATACGTCATACGCTTTCCTACTTCGCAGACATGGAGCTGCAGCACTACAAAATCCTTGAGATTGAAAAAGAAAGCATGGATCGATTCGAGGAGGCTGATGTGTACTGGCCAATGGTCCATGCAGGACCCTAGAATTGAATTAAATGGAGATGAGAAACATGAAAAGTCTAAAAGGAACACAAACTGAGAAAAATCTCCTAGCAGCGTTTGCAGGAGAATCTCAGGCAAGAAACCGATACAGCTATTTCGCGTCACAGGCAAAAAAAGAAGGCTATGAACAAATCGCAGCGATTTTTCTTGAGACAGCTGAGAATGAAAAAGAACATGCGAAAGTCTTTTTAAAGCATCTGCAGGGTGGTATGGTTGAAATCACTGCGATGTATCCCGCAGGCGTCATTGGAGCAACAGCGGAAAACCTCAAAGAGGCCGCGGAAGGGGAAAAGGCAGAATGGGGAACGATCTACCCAGATTTTGCTTCAATCGCTGAAAAAGAAGGTTTCCCTGAGGTTGCCAGTAGCTTTAAATACATCGCCCAGGTGGAGGCATACCACGAGAAACGATACCGAGCACTTTGTGCAAACCTTGAGAAAAAAGAGGTGTTTAAGAAAGAGAACGTCATTAGATGGAAATGCAGAAACTGTGGGTATGTACATGAAGGTATAGAAGCGCCAAACAAATGCCCAGCATGTCAGCATCCACAAAGCTATTATGAAATCTACACAGAAAATTATTAAAAAATCGCAAAACCCGTAGGTGACCACATACCATGAAATTATTTAATATGAAAGACGCAATCAAAATAGCGATTCAGATGGAAAAAGATGGACATGCATTTTATACAAAAGCAGCAGCACAAACCACTAGTGAAATGGGCAGAGCTGTTTTTGAAAGCCTTGCCGCTGATGAATTTGTTCATCTCGATACATTTCAGAAGATATTCCAAGGGAGAATCAGCTCTGTTGCATGGGAAAAGTTAGTTCAATCAAATGACAAGTACGTCAATCTCGCTGTCTTTCCTAAAGATTTAAAAACCATTGAAAACGCGACTCCAAATAGCGATGAACTCGATGCACTTCGTATAGGGATGGACAGTGAAAAAGAGGCAATTGACTACTACACATTAATAATGAACGATGCATCAGACAAAGAAGTAAAAGAAATCCTTGGCGAAATCATCAACCAAGAGAAAAATCATTATCGAATCCTTCAACAGGAATTTTCTCATCTGAGTTCAACCGGGCTATGGTATGATCCAGACCCGAGAGGTGCTTAAGGAGGTTAGAGGGAAACGATTGCAGATAATCAACAAACCGTTGCTGATGCTGAGATTGATTGTGTCGGGCTGTACTGTCCGATGCCCATTGCAATGACCAAAGAAGAAATCGAAAAAATCGACGTCGGTCAGATACTCAAAGTAGAGGCTGATGATCCTGCCGC